>SKIW01000121.1 GCA_007116245.1 Candidatus Izemoplasma sp.
GTGAAGACATTTGTTGGAGTTTATTCATCCATGCGTTAGCGTCTTCATCTTGAGCATTCGTTGATAAGCGTAAGCTCGTATAAGCATAGGCACGTAGAAAGTTCGTTCTCAACTGTGATGCGATATCGATATAGCGATTTAAGTACGTTAAAGCATCACTTTCTTCGTTCACTTCACTCACAAACGCTTCTGATGTTTGAATCAAATCTTTGAGTTTGTCGATCGTATTTTTAAATTCCTTTGATTCATAACTACTAAATAAGTCATTCAGTTGCCATTTTTCCATAATTTTCCTCCTTATTATCCATGTACTAGTGTATCATATTTTCAGCATTAACGTGACTTTAATACGATTTATGATTTGTCTAAAATAGCTTTTCAATCTTCGATAAATTAGTTACAATAAAGAAGAGGTGACTTATGGAACTTTTTGTATACGCAGTACTCTACGCTTTCTTCGGTTGGCTAATCGAAGTAACCTATTATGTATTTAAAACTAAATCCTTTGTTAATAGAGGTTTTTTAAATGGCCCTTTTGTTCCTATATACGGCTTGAGTTTACTATCTCTTCATGTGATACTTTACACGATTTTTGATGGGTTTTCACCCTTATCCTGGGTAATGGTTTTAAGTGTGTTTATCCTTATTATTGTAATTGGAACCGTGTTTGAACTCGTTGGAGGCATGGTCTTATTTAATGTTTTTGAGACACGATGGTGGGATTACTCCGATCAACCGTTAAATTATAAAGGCTATGTTTGTTTATGGTTTTCAGTTATTTGGGGGTTTTTAGGTACTGGAGGCTTCTTTATTATTCATGTCCCCTTAATTGTTCCTTGGGTGGGGCAGTGGAATAGAGAATCGTTAGTCTATTTTACTTACGGCTTTTCGATAATTCTTCTAACAGATTATCTTTTTACATTATACTCATTATTCAACTTTAGACGTCTTGTTTTCGAGTTTAAAAGCAATGCTTCACAACTGATTCAATCAACATCAAAATTTCGTGATAAACTTCCTTTATCGATTTCACAACCGCTTGAGACCTTGCGGAAGAATGAGCGTCTTAATGTAATTATGTATAATGTTTATCGCGCAAAAGATGCGATTGTAAATATTAAAGATAAAATGATTACTAATCAATACTCAAGACTCGATCGTATTGGGGCTAAAATACGGAGTACAAGACTTTACAAGGCTTTCCCAGAGTTAAGAATTCATAAAAAGCAAAAGGATGATCACGATGAATAAGTACGATGCGTTTATTGAGATTGCCGAAGAGATTTTAACACATCCAAAGTTTATTGAGCAAAGAGACTTTCATCACCATACATCGAACTTATTCGAACACGCAGTCCATGTCGCTTACACCGCTTATCGTGTTGCCAAAAAGTTAAGGCTAGATGTCAAAAGTGTTGTAAGAGGCGCTTTACTCCATGATTTTTTCTTATATGATTGGCATATAGAAGGGAAAAGAGTACGAAAACGCGGATTTAAAAAACATGGGTTTACCCATGCTAAAATAGCGTATGAAAATGCCGATACCTATTTTGATTTAAATCGGAAAGAAAGAGATATTATTTTAAAACATATGTTTCCTCTTAATTTTAAACCACCTCGTTATAAGGAGAGCTGGGTTGTGAATATGGTAGATTCTTATGTGACGTTTAAAGAATACTTTAAAAAACAACCTAATGAACTATATACTTACATTATTAATAAATATGAGTTATAAAAAAAGTCAAACCTGAAGGTCTGACTTTTTTAACGTCTAGAGCGTAAAATAGCGATAAGTCTTAATAGTTCTATGTAGAGCCATACTAATGTAATGATTAGTCCTAAACTAAGCATCCATTCTGTTCGTTTATCAGCACCCGCTTCAACCATAACACGGATATTATCAAAATCGACCATTAAATAAAGCGATGCAACAATCACACTAATCACAACAATCGCGAAGATGAGTCCCATCATTTGTCCGTAGTTAAAAACGCCGAACAATGAAAAAATAATTAAGAATAAGCTTGTAAACACTAAGCCTAAAAGCGCGGTGAATAACACTCTTCTAAACATTTCTGTGACACGGAACATCCCACTAGAGTATAGGATTAACATTGCTGTAAAAACACCCACTGTTGCAAGCATCGCGGTGGCGACGATACCATCGCCGAAGGCGATTTCGTAAAATCCTGAAATAACCCCTAAAAATAACCCTTGACAAAGTGCATATATAAGCGAGAAAAGCCATGATAATCGTAAGCTGCGCATGCCGATAATAACACTTATAAAGGCGATAATCGGCGCCACTATCACAAGTCCAATCCAACTACTAGGGACAGTGCTTAAATTCATTAGTTGGCTAAAACTAAGCATAGCAACCATTGACATTATAAACAATAATAATCCACTTTTTAAAACGACCCCTGTATAGCTTGCTTGTTCGGTACTACTCGCGTAAGCTGATTGATTACGCATGCTGCGTAAAACAGGGTTTGCACTACGATAACGCATATTGATCACTCCTTTTATTATTTCCAATTCTATTATAGAGTTTTTTTCTTAAAAGTCAAAAAGATTTATCTGACCCGTTTCTGGTAAGTCTCCAAAGGCTGCTAAAGCCTCTAAACGGTTGAATAATGTCGTTGAAAGACTGGTGCGGGTTTTGATATCTTCTCGTGATGTAAACATCTTATCATTCCGTGCATCCACGATCGTTTTAGCGACTTTAGCGCCAAGTCCATCAAGTGCTACAAACGGAAGTCTTAATGCTTGATTGTTTTTACATACCGTAAAGTCAGAGGCTTCAGATTGTAAGATGTCGATCGGTTCAAAACGATATCCCCGTTTCACCATTTCTAGCGCAACTTCTAATACCGTGTAAAGTCGTTTATCTACATCAGATGCTTTATTACCGAGGTCGTCAATCTCTTTCATTCTGTTCTCAATCGTATACTCGCCACCTTGCATGGCGATTAAATCGAAGTGACTAGCGCGTTTTGAGAAATATGCTGAATAAAAGTATATCGGACGGTAAAGTTTAAACCAAGCAATGCGTAAGGCCATCATAACATATGCAGTAGCATGCGCTTTAGGGAACATATACTTAATTTGTCCTGCACTCCAAATATACCATTCAGGGATATTATGCTCACGCATAATGAGTTTGTAACCTTCCCACTGATCAAGGCTTTTAGGTGCTTTTCCTTTGCGGATAAACTCCGATATTTCGAAAGCATCTTCACTTTTTAAGCCATTTTGTATAAGGTATACCATGATATCATCACGACACCCGATAACGTCTTTAAATGGGACTTTTTCAAATTTAGCGTTTTTACCGGTAACTAACGTTTCTGCGTTGTTTAACCAAACATCGGTACCATGTGATAATCCGGAAATTTTAACGATATCAGCGAATGTTTTAGGACGTGAATCTTTAAGCATACTACGAACAAATGAGGTTCCCATTTCAGGGATCCCGTAACTCGCAACATCACTGTTTATGTCGGTAGGTTTTAATCCGATAACTTCAGTTCCACTAAGTAACTGGTAAACTTTCGGATCATCTAAAGGAATATCCACCGCATCTTTAAACGGGAAATTAATCGGATCTTGTTTTACAAAATCCATTAAGAATCGAATCATTGTTGGATCATCATGACCAAGGACATCGAGTTTGAATAAGTTATCTTCGAAAGCATGGTAATCAAAATGCGTTGTCCGCCAATTTGAATCAATCGCGTCCGCAGGATACTGTACCGGTGTAACATCGTAAATATCTTTATAATCCGGTACAACTACAATCCCTCCGGGATGTTGTCCTGTAGAACGTTTGACACCTGAAATCACTTTTGCACGTCGCTCGATTTCTGCTTTACGCAGCGTTAAATTTTTCTTCTCTATATACCCTTTAACATACCCAAATGCTGTTTTATCAGCGACCGTTGAAATGGTGCCTGCGCGGAACGCGCGATCAACACCAAAGATTTCTCGAATATACTCATGAACGATAGGTTGATAATCGCCTGAAAAGTTCAAATCGATATCAGGGACTTTATCTCCTTTAAATCCTAGGAATGTTTCAAAGGGAATATCATGTCCTTCTTTTTTTAGTGGATGGTGACATTGAGGACATGTGCGTTGTGGTAAATCATAACCGCTTGATACTTTTTCAAGATCATCTTGTAATGGTTTTTCAATATCGAGTGTGCCGTATTTTTCTTTTTCAATAGGCGACATTTTAAAACTTGTAAAATGGCATTTTTTACATACGTAATGCGGTGGTAACGGATTAACTTCAGTAATGTTCATTAATGTCGCAACTAAACTTGACCCGACGCTACCTCGAGAGCCAACTAAGTATCCTTCATCTAGCGATTTTTTAACGAGTAAATGAGAAATATAGTAGACTGTTGAGAACTTATTCTCAGTAATACTTTTTAACTCTTTTTTTAAACGATCTTCAACGAGTTTGGGTAAAGTCTCACCGTAGATGCGATGCGCTTCTTCATAAACCATTTTTAACATTCTTTTCTCTACACTCGGAACGCCGCGTGTGGAAAGAAAATCATCTGTTGGTGCGTATAAATTAGGCTTAAACGCTTTGACTGTTTCAATTCTTCTCGCGATGTCTAAACTGTTCTTCACAACAATCTTATCGATGGTATCTTCATCGAACAACGCGTGTTTACGGAATGCTTCTTTCATTTCTTCTGTCGTTCTAAAATATTGCTTAGGAATGTTTTCTACATAACTCAAAGGATGCAATCCCCCACCGACTACCGGTGTTTGGATGTATATATCACGATATTTATAGGCATGTTCTTCAATATGATGTACATCCCCAGTTGCGACAACTAAAATATTCAGTTCTTCCGCAACCTGAATAATTCGTTTTAACGTTTTTAATATAATCTCCGTACCATTTGCTTCTTTTTCAACGAGATGTAAGTAATCATCAACCGGTTGTATTTCTATAAAATCATACATTTTTGCTTTTTCTTTTAAACGATCATAAGACCCGTTTAACGCAGTTTCAAAAAACGTACTATGCATACAACCACTACCTAGTAATAAGCCCTCTTTGTACTTCATAAGAACCTTTTTAGGTAGCAAGGGTTCTTTAAAATAATACTCTGTATTTGCTAATGATACGAGTGTGTAAAGATGTTTCAATCCCACTTCGTTTTGTACTAAAATTGTAATATCACTACTCATCGTGTTTGCGTATGGATTAATATCTGTACGTCGCGACGCGATATTCACTAAGTCATCATATGTTCTAATCCCTAGTTTAGTAATTTCAGTAAGCATATGCATAAAGATATCCGCTGTAGCGCGTGTATCATATTCAGCTCGATGGTGTTTTTGAAGTTCAACTTTAAAATATTTAGCCACGGCTTTTAAGTTAAAGCGTTTTAACTCCGGATAAAGTTGGCGTGCAATTTGAAGCGTATCAATCGTAGGATATTGGTCATCATAAAGATTAAGCTTTCTTAAGTTTTCATAAATATGACCCATATCAAAACGCGCATTATGTGCAACCATAATCGTACCTTTAAAGAATTCCTTAAAGTCAGGTAACACACGATCAATCGTTTCAGCATTTGACACATCGCTTTGTTTTATCCCGGTTAAGCGTTTTGTAAAATCAGATAACGCTTCTTCAGGATTCACAAATGCATTAAAACGATCAATGATTTGGTGATCTTTTATTTTTACTGCACTAATTTCGATAATTTTACCTTCATGTACAGATAAAGAGGTTGTCTCAATATCAAAAACCGTATACGTTGCATCTTTTAAAAGCCCTTCATAAGGATTCCAAGCAATACGGACATCCATCTCATCAATAAAGTTTAGTTCAACACCGTAAATCGGTTTAATCGGTTTATTTTTTGTCGCTTTAAAGAAATCCGGAAAGGATTGAACAGTATTATGATCGGTTAAAGCGATTGCTTCATGTTTAAACCGCATCGCTGTATCTACATAGTCTTGAATAGAATCGATTCCATCTAATGTCGACATCTTCGAGTGTAAATGGAGTTCTACACGTCTTTCGGGTGCGTCATCGATACGGAGTTCTTGTGAGATGATTTCATCAGTACGTTCAATAATAAGTGCGGTTAAAACGACCTCATCAACAAACTGATCGTATTGTGCGGTCCCCTGTACTTTCATATGCATATACGGTTGTGTGCCTCTTAAAAAGAGCACCTCATCGTGGTCGCGAACAAACTTTTTAACATAAATAGAATCATCTTGATCGCTTAACACAAAGGTAAATAAAATAGTTCGGTGATTGATTTTACGTTCCTCAACACTCATGACCATCCCATCAATCGTAAAGTCTGCTTTATGATGCATTGACTTATGTTCTGTTAAGTCATCTTCGGTAATCGGAATATCTTGTATTGCATGCGTGATTTTTTTAACTTTTCGGTCTTTATGTGCAATATAACGTTTAACATCACTACGTGTTTGATGCTCCCGCTCAGCAATAATCATTTCTTCTTCATCAAGTTTTTCGATGCGTTCACTAATCGAGGGAGTATCATTACAAAACTTCACTTTAGGTGTTACATCAAATCCGATTAAATGCAAGTGTTTTTTAATATCATAAAGCATACTTTCAACGAATACCGCGTCTTTAGGACACACAATATTTAAAACATCTTTTTGAATATCGACTTCAAACTCTTTAACACTTGAAAACCGTGCATGCGCACTGACTAATCGGTTTATGACATGCGTGTAGTAGTCATTTAAATAATCGTAGTTATGTTTCTCGTAATCGAGTTGATACTTCACTTTTGAACACGATGTTACTCTTGATGGAATACTGAGTAGTTTTTCCTCAAAACGCTTAAAAACCTCTATTTCTAGAGGTTGACTTAGTTCTATATTAAAAAACCATTCTTGACTTCGTTCATCGACAAGGAGTTCGATCAGTTTGCCTTCAATGGTTTCATTCAGTTCTAAAAAAGCTAATAGTTTATTAAAATTACTCTTCATAATGTCACTCCGTTTTCGATAATCATTATAGCATAATTTCACATTAAAAGAGACAAAAAAAAGTAGAAACTGTTTCTACTAATTTTCTTCAAATTCGATTTTAATTTTGTTTTGCGCAATTTCTTCTAAAGCAATGCCAACTGGCTTCTCACATTTAGAGTCGATGGTTGAATCGTCTTTTTCTTTTACGATTTTCGCTCTTAAAGCCGCAGTGTATGCTAACTTGTACTTCGAGTCGATGGTTTGTAAAAGGTTATCGATTGATGGATAGCGTAATCCTTCTTTATTTTTACTCATTTTACTTGACCTCCAATAATTCATTATATTTGTGTATTGAACGTTCTGTTCTTGCGTGTTCTGCACGGATGATTGCTAAAATACGATCTGCAGCGTTCGTCACTTCATCGTTGACAACGATGTAATCATATTTATGTGCTAATGGAAATTCTCTTTCTGCTTTATCCATCCGCTTCTGTATCATTTCATTTGATTCTGTTCCTCGTCTTAAAAGTCTTCGGTATAAACTTTCTTTATTCGGTGGTGCGATAAAGATAAACACCGCATTACTAGTCTTTTCACGGACTTGAAGGGCACCTTGAACTTCAATTTCTAGAACCACTTCTTTCCCTTTTTTAAGTTGTTCTTCGACTTTATCTCTAGGCGTCCCGTAATAATGACCGACAAATTGAGCCCATTCTAAAAGCGCATCATCCTTGATCCGTTGTTCGAATTCTTCTTTGCTCACGAAGTAGTAATCCACACCTTCCACTTCGCCTTCACGAGGTGGGCGCGTCGTCATTGATGTTGAGTACACAAGATCATGGCCTTCAAGCTCGAAAAGCGCTTTTCGGACTGTCCCTTTGCCAACCCCAGAGGGACCGCTTATGACAACGAGTAAACCGCGTTCGTTCAGCTTCATGCTTATGTCCCTCCTTATAAGCTTATTATTTTATATGATAACACTTTTACGTGTAATATGTAAGTAAAAACATGAAAATTTTCAGTTTTTTAAACCAACCTAATGAAAACAATAAAACATGCTATAATAGGGTGGGTGATTATAATGAGTTTTGATGGCATACTATTACGCAATATTTGCGAGGATTTAAACACGCATATTTTAAATCACAGAATCACAAAAATATACCAATTATCAAAATACGATTTGCTTTTTACAGTACGAGGCCAACGTACTCATTCTTTTATTATGAGCACATCTCCTCAATATACACGGACACATCGTACTTTAAACCGCTATGAAAAGCCAGATCATCCGCCCATGTTTTGCATGTTTTTACGTAAGCATTTAGAGGGTGCTATAATCGAAAAGATTGAACAACATGGCAATGATCGCGTATTAACATTTACCTTAAGATCTACAAATGAATTAGGTGATTTAACCCATAAGCATTTAATTTTTGAAGCGCTAGGAAAAGATGCGAACATTATTGTTACTGGTGAAAACGATAAAATACTCGATGCATTAAGTCATACCGGTCCCTTCGATGGTCAAGATCGTACAATTACACCAAGTGCGATTTATCAGTACCCGAATGATACTCGAATCAATCCTTTTGATGAGACTAAAGTAAACGATTTCTTTAATAAGCATACACCATCATCTATCGATGATTTTATTCAGCATTTTTCTGGAATATCCCCGCTTTTTATTAAAGAATTTTTACATCGTAATCATGTTATTAATCGCCCTTTAGAGGTGTTTAATGCAATGATTCATGAAAAGCAATTTCGGATTATAGAAAATAAAAAAACACTTTATACTCATTTAGAACTAACCCATATCGAAGGAACACGCATTCCTTTTGATGATGTCCAATCCTTAATGGATGCTTACTTTTACGAACGGGATTTGGCCGATAAACGCAAACAAAAAGCGAAAGATATGTCGCATTTTGTAAAGCGTCAAATCGAAAAACTTAAAACAAAGAAAGAGCATCTTTCTAAAGATTTAATAAAAGCACACGATTTTGAACGTTTCCAACATTTTGGTGAACTTCTTCTTAGTTACCAACATACCTTTAAAAAAGGCGATCGTGAAGTAACTATCTTGAACTATTACACTAACGAAGAAATTATTATTCCACTTGATGTTAAGAAAACACCGATTCAAAATAGTGCGCAGTATTTTAAAAAAGCAAAAAAACTAAAAACAAGTGTTCGTTATATCAAACGTGAACAACGGAAAACACGTGAAGAACTTGCGTATTTTAATCTCATCGATAGTCAAATTGAACACGCTAATTTAAATGACTTAGAAGATATCCGTGAGGAACTTGAAAGTGCTGGGTACTTAAAAAAACGTAAACGCATTACTAAACGGCCTAAAAAAGCGAGTTATAGTATTTATGAAGACGCGTTAGGCTTACGTATTATGGTCGGCAAAAACAATCTTCAAAACGCGCAAATCACCCATAAAGATGCGAAGCATTTTTATGTTTGGTTCCACGTCCAAAATAGCCCTGGGTCTCATGTCGTTGTCGAAAGTGGTTTTCCTTTAGAAGAAACCACGATTCGTACGTGTGCACACCTCGCGGCGTATTTTTCTAAAATGCGCCATGCTTCAAGTGTTCCGGTAGATTATACAGAGATTAAGCATATTAAAAAAATTCCTGGTAAACGCGATTGTTTTGTACGTTACACGAATCAAAAAACGATTTATATCGATCCCGAGGAAGACATTATTAAGAATATTAAGGTTATACGTTAATTATTTATCGTTTATCGTTAAATATATATTGACATTCATAAAATACAGAGTTACAATAGACTTATCAAATATGGAGGTCTATTGTATGAATACATTTAACTCAGAACGTTTTAACAAAATTATTAGAATCACAGAAGTGTTTATTAAAGTCTTTAAAATCTTATTTATGGTACTGGGAATTTTAACAATGGTTGCTTTAGCGGTTTTTTCTCTTATTCCTAGTGAATCTCTCGTTTTTAGCAGTGAAGGATTACGGATTTCTTTTGTTTTTATCCCCGTCGAAATTCATGCTGATGAACTCGTTTTTTATGGTAGCTTAAAACCGTTATTTATGAGTGGGTTCTTTATTGTAACTATCTATTTAGCTTTTGCTTACGCAATGGTAGATTTAATTGGTAGAGTTGTCGCTAAAACTAAAGATAAAACACCGTTTGATGCTATCGCGATTAAATCCTTATTTCGTTTAGCGTATGTTTTAATGATAAGTGGTATTATCTTACCAATCTTTGATTTTATCGTGTTATCGATGATTAATAACGCCTATACAGAACTGAACTTGCATATTGAGTTTTCTTTCCAGCTGGGGTTTGTTTTTACAGGTGTGCTAATTTACATTTTAGCAAATATCTTTGAGTATGGCGCTTACTTACAATCCGAAGTTGACGCAACGGTATAAACATGATTATTGTTAGATTAGACCGAGTGTTAGCCGATCGAAAGATGTCACTTAGTGAGTTAGCAGAGAAGATCGATATAAGTATTGTTAATCTCTCAAACTTGAAAACCGGAAAAGTTAAAGCCATACGCTTTTCGACACTTGAAGCTATTTGTGATGTGTTAGATTGTCAGCCTGGTGAGATTCTTGAATATAATGCAGAAAAAAAGTAAGACAAAATCGTCTTACTTTTTATTTTTTATGACGTCATGCATGTAACTAATAAAATCATCAAGAGGTAGTGTCACTTGTTCCTTTTCGCCGTATTTACGGTATGTAATCGTGTTGTTTTCAACTTCCTGATCCCCGATGACTAATTGATAAGGAATTTTTTGGGTTTGCGCTTCACGAATCTTATAGCCAAGTTTTTCTTCTCGTAAGTCGATTTCACTACGGAAATCTTCGTCAACAAACCATTCGTGCATCTTTTGAACATACGGTAAATGCGATTCGTTATTGACTGGAATAAGTTTAATCTGTGTTGGTGCAAGCCATGTTGGGAAGGCACCTTTATATTGTTCTAAAAGAATGCTCATTAAGCGTTCCCATGTTGATATTAAGCCTCTATGTATAACCACAGGTCGGTGTTTTTCACCGTCTTTGCCAATATAAGTCAAGTCGAAGCGTTCTGGGAGTAAAAAATCGAGTTGGACAGTACTCATCGTAATAACATGATCCATGGCGGTACGCACCTGTATATCGATTTTAGGTCCGTAAAAAGCCGCTTCTCCTTTTACTTTAGTATGCTCAATTCCTTCTTCTTCAAGCAGTTCGGTCATTAAACGCTCAGCTAAATCCCAAAGTTGATTGTTGTCATGGAACTTACCTTTGGTTTCATCGCGTAAGGCGAGTTCGATATAATCGATTTCTAAGCCTAAATCTGATATTGCTTGAAGAATCAGTTTATAGGCACTTAGTACTTCCTCTTTGATTTGATCTTCACGGACAAAAATATGTGAATCCGTGAGTGTCATGGCACGTACACGTTCGAGTCCTGTGAGTGATCCACTCGCTTCGTAACGATGCATTGTGACGATTTCTGCGTATCGAATAGGAAGATCACGGTAACTTCTTAAATCTGATTTATACACAATCATATGATGTGGACAACTCATCGGACGAAGCACGAAATCTTCACCATCACGTGTCATAAGCGGGAACATATGGTCTTGATAATGATCGAAGTGACCACTAATTTCATATAATTTCTTTGTGCCTAATACCGGTGTTGAAATGTGTTGATAGCCTGCTTTTCGTTCGAGTTTGTACACATAATCTTCAAGAACTTTTCTAACGGTATACCCATTGGGTAACCAAAGCGCTAAACCTTGACCAGCATCTTTATTAAGTTCGAAGATTTTTAGTTCTTTACCGAGTTTACGGTGATCGCGTTCTTTGCGTTCCTTTAAGACATTTAAGTGGTTTTCAAGGTCCTCTTTTGTGAACCAGCTCGTACCATAGATGCGTTGTAACATCGCACGATCTGAATCACCACGCCAATAAGCGCCTGCAATGCTTAAAAGTTTGAAGTGTTTGATATGACGTGTGTTACCGATATGTCCACCACGACATAAATCGATAAATTCACCTTGGGTGTAAATACTAATGATTTCATCATCCCCTAATTCATCGATTAGTTCGAGTTTATAAGGGTCGTCTTTAAACTTCTCACGCGCTTCTGTTTTTGTCAGTTCAAACCGTGTCATCGTTTCTTGTTGTTTGATAATACGATTCATCTCTTGTTCGATTTTCGAAAGGTCTTCTTCACGAATGACGTGTTCAGTCGCAATATCATAATAAAATCCTTCTTTAATAGCAGGGCCGACACCGAATTTTGCATCCGGGTAAAGTCGTTTAACGGCTTGTGCCATTAAATGTGCTGTTGAGTGGTTTAACACTTCAAAGGCTTTAGGGTGATCTTTAGTAATAATTTCAACGTTCGCATCTTCTAATATCGGACGGTTAAGATCATATAACTCATCATTTACAAACCCTGCAACGCTGTTCTTTTTTAAGCTCGAAGAAATATCTTTAGCGATTTCTTCGATGGTAATCCCTGATTCATACGGTTTTACGTTTCCATCTTTAAATGTAATATTAATCATTGTTTTCACCTCTATCTTGGTATCGCTGTTCGTTAATTTGGTCTTTTTCTAATATCGCTTCTTCAAGATCAACATTATAAATGTTCGCGATGTATGTAACATAATGTAAGACATCGTAAAGTTCATATTTTATGTTTTGTCTAATATCCTCTGTTAGTCCACGTTGATGGGCTTTTCGCATTTCAACACTAAGTTCTCCGACTTCTTCAAAAAGTTTTAAAACGACTTCGTATTTACGATCAGGACTAAAGTCAATGGTTTTAATATGATTTTGAAGATTTTGTATGGTTAATGGTTTTTTTAACATGATTTCCTCCTATAAAAAATCGCCCTTAAGATTTAAGGACGAATGACTCCGCGGTACCACCTTAGTTCTAGTTGCCTAGCACTTAAACTTATAACGCTAAGTTTGCGGGACACTCTTTCGAGGCCAACTCAGAGGGAGTAATGAATTTGTTGGTAGCTTTCACCATCCTACCTCGCTTTAGATCAATTCATCGTAGCCTCTTCAATGTTGTTACTATCATGATAATGAATAACACGTTATTTGTCAAACACTATTCATTATTTCGTTTCTGTCATCCGGTATTCATCGGTTAAATGTTTAATTCTTTCACCAATCCGATACGCTTTTACTTTTTCAGCTTGTTGGGCGTTTTCAATCATAAATTTAGGAAGTTCTTTTAAAGGTACATTGGATGTAAAACAGGTGATTTTCTGATCGAGAAGTCGGTGTTGTAAAATCGGTCCTAAGACTTCATCTCTAACCCATTGTGAGGGTGATTCTCCACCGATATCATCAAGCATTAAAACATCGACATTTTTGAGATTACTAATAATGTTTTCAAGTTCGCCAGTGCGTATCGATGATTTGATTTCACGCGTTAAATCAGGGTAATACGCTATTACAACGCTTTTATTGAGCTCTGCAAGATGATTTGCCATCGCCGCAAGCGTATAGGTTTTACCGATTTGGTACTCACCACAAAGGTAGAATCCTTTGGTAGGTTCACCGAGTTTTACTTTTTTCATAAACGCCATAATTTCTTTATATAGCGCTTTACGTTCAGGACTTTGCATATAAAAATCAGCAAGTTTTGCGTTATAAATCATATGCGGCATGTATAACGCATTAATCCGGTTTTTAACGTTTTGTGTACGCTCGTGATGACGTAAATAATTACACGGTTGATAACTTAATCGTATCGCATCATTAAGGTAATTAAGAACAGGTTGATGTCCTAAAGTATCTTGTGTACAATGATCTAATCCCTCGCATTCTAAACAACGAGGGTGTTCTTGCTGGTAGGTAATGAGATCATTTAAGTGATTCTCGATAGTTTCTGTCGTAATATCATGCTTCATAAAAAAACGTTTGAGATTTGAATCTTCGGTAATATCGTCAATGATTTTATCGACGATCGTTGAATTCTTTTTAAATTTAAGTTTTTCCATTATGATTCCTCCTCACGTTTTTTTAAGTACGCATCAAACCAATCGATTTCAACATCGTTTGGAAGTTCTTTTTTGCTACGCGATGTCGTTGTTTTGGTTTCTTTACGTTTAGCGATCTTTTGTTTAATAAATGCAATCGCTTCATCGACACTCTCGATGGAATGGCGTTTCCATTCTGCGACGATTTTTTCAAAGTAGTTATAAACAGGAAACTGCTGGTTTAACTCCTTTAAAACATAGGCGATTAAAACATTTAAGACTTCGATGTTTAAATCTGTTTTACTTATTAAATCATCGATAATTTTAGCGTCTGCGACAGGAATATCCATTCCCGTGATATCTAAATAAACCGACCGTGGATCCGTCGATTTAAAATACTCAGCGTCATACATCTCTTGACGTTTATGATATTGTTTTTTCGGTTGTGCTTGATAGCTGTTTGCACAGCGTTTAGTTAAGGTTTGATAATCGATTGTTGTGTCGTTATTTAAACTTTGTAAGATTAACGTTTTCAAGTCACTCTCATCTAGATTGTAAACATATGAAAGTTGTTTAAAGCGTTCTTTAGCACGTTGTGTTTTTGTTTGTGGGTGAACGAGATTTTGTGGCAAACTCTCAATCAATAAATCTGCGTTAAACGCATGTCTGAGAGTTATATCTCGGTGGGTTGTTTCTAAGTATTTTGAGCGGGTTGTTTGTTTTTCTTGCACCGGTTCAAACACATCGTCAAAATGGGTGGTAATATCCTCGTATTGACTTAATATAACGCGTTTTATTTTAAAGAACTCGATAAGTTCTTGATACCGTTCTTCACCAACCGCTTTATGTAAGTAAGGTGCAAAAGGCGAATCTTTAATAAAGCTTTCTGCACTGAGCGGTAAGTATAATCGGTATACAACATCGTCTTCTTTGGAATGCGTCGATAACAACCCAGTCGCTTCAAGTTTACGACGGGTTTTATGAAAACTCGTTGGGGTCATTGATAATAAATCAAACAAAAAATCATGTGGATAGGAGATTGTTCTTAATTGACTGCGATCAACAAGCGCGTAAAAAGCATGATAAAGTGCGACACCTTCACTGCTAATAAGCGGTGTATACAGTAAACTTAATATAGCACGATAATCGTGGTCAAGATTACGTGATGTGATAACTTTAAACGGCTTATGTGGATCCATAATAACTCCTATCTATTGAGACCAATACCTTTAAACTTAAGTTTTGTTTTTAAGAAGGCATACGTTTGCTCAATCACTTTTTGTGGCCGGTTCATCCCAATCATTGCTTTATAAGCGACTTTCATTTCCACCGCAGTTAAACGGGGGTTTATCTCAATTACAGTAAATATAATATGATGTTTTGGTTTTTCGATGAACATTTCATGGTATGTATCATTCACGTTTTTGATAGTGTAATTATACGCATTAGCGTATTCAATTAAAGCTGCTTTAGTTTGTGCATAGTTATTGACAAAGTAGTGGGTCGAAATGCTTTTCTTAAATGCGTTTTCTCGTGTTTCTAGATGGTTTTTAAAGAAATCTAAAAAACTCATTTGATTTCCATCCTTTCTAGCAATCTATCGAATGCTTTACGGGTTTCTAAAATACTTTTAGAGTTATCTATCACGAAATCTGCGAGTTGCTTTTTTTGTGACATCGGAAGCTGTGATTTAATTTTTTTCAATGCATAAGCTTCGTCAATTTGATCACGTTCAACTAAGCGTGCAACCTGATCTTTTTGGCGTGCATAAACGAGTAAGGTGTAATCACAGGTTTTATGAAAATCCGTTTCGAATAACAAGGGTACATCTACGACAATTACCTCAGTTCCGTAGGATTCTAAACGGGTGATTTCCCGCTTAACAATCTCTTTGACTTTAGGGTGTAATATCCCGTTGATTGTTTGACGAACTTTCGGGTCACTAAAGAGTTTAGATGCGAGTTTATTGCGATTGATTTCACCATCTGTAGAAAGAACTTCCTCACCGAATAGTGAAAGAATTTCTTGATACCCTTCACTTCCTTTATTAAGAAGTGATTTTGCGATTTTGTCGGTGTCTATTACTGGTATTTCACGTTCTTTAAACATTTTACTAACCGTTGATTTTCCTGTGGCGATGCCACCGGTCAGGCCAATGATTTTTGCCATTTTACTCACTTCTTTCTACTCATTGACACGTAGGACAGTAATATGTCCCTCGTTGATTTACTTTTATTTTTTTAATAGGTGTTTGACATATTTTACAAGGTTTGTGTTCCTGCATATGCACCATAAGCTCATTTTGGAATCGTCCTGTAACACCGAGACTATCCGTGTAAGAACGGATCGATGAACCGCCTAGTTCGATAGCCTTATCAATGACTTTTTTAGAGCATTCAATAACCGCTTCAAGGTTTTTATACGTCAGTCGATAGGCACGTTGAGTCGGTTTTATTTTAGCACAAAACAACACTTCATCAACATAAATATTACCGAGTCCTAAGATTATTGTTTGATCTAATAACGCGGTTTTAATGGGTCGATGTGTTTTCAGTTTTTGCTTTAGGTACTGTTTTGTTAAGTAAGGATGACCTGGTTCGTAACCAAGTTTGTTTAAAGGTGGTGTACTGTACAGTGTCTTGGGGTCTTTTAAAGTTAGTGTACCGAACTTACGAACATCATCATACCGCAGTGATGTTTCATCTGTAAATGTGAAGATGACATGCTCGTGTTTAGTCATTGGTTCATCGCTTGGTTTGATAAAAAATTTACCTTCCATTCTTAAATGCACAAGTAAGCAATCCTCTGTTAAAACGAAGATTAGATATTTACCAAGTCGTTTAATATCGTGAACAGTTTGATTTTTTAAGCGTTGTCTAAATATTTCTGGTGTTTCTGGTAAAACCATTCTCGCAAAACGCACGTTGACATCTTTGAACGTTTTACCCATAATACGTGGTTTTAAGGTTTGTCGAACTGTCTCGACTTCTGGTAACTCAGGCATTACTCGATAACCTGAACACGGGAGGGATCATAACGAAGTGGTTTAGGAGAATCATCCGTGGATGGATATCCGATAGCGATTAAGCAAAACGGCGTAAGTTCTTTAGGAATATCTAATATTGAAGCAATATTGGCTAGACGATCTTCTTTAGGATATACGCCAATCCAAACAGCCCCCAACCCTTGATTGGTTGCTTCGAGTAAAATATTTTGTGTTGCGGCTGATAAATCTTGTGGACACATATCAGGGGCAGGTACATCATGCTTTATTAATGGCATAATTCCTAATGCTGCACCATTTAAATGGCGGGCACCTCCTGATATTGTGGAAAGTTTTTCTAAAATTTTCTTGTTTTTGATAACATAAAACTCCCAAGGTTGTTGATTGCGGGCACTCGGTGCTTGCATAGCACTCGTTAGTAACGCTTCGATTTTTTCTTCTTCTACTGCTTTGTCTTGAAAGTTACGTACACTACGACGCTGTAAACAAAGACTCATATCATCACTCCTCTGGATTTACATGTACTATCACATGTGTCAGTTTTGGATTTCTTTTTTGTAACGCCATTTTAACAAGATGGGCAATATCATGGCCTTCTCTAACGGTTTTTTTGCCGTTTACGCGGATATCTATAAGCACTTGATAATAATGACCATACACAATCATATCGAGATGATCTACACGAATAACGCCCTCTACTTGGCTAGCGATTTCGCGTGTTGTGTCTAAGATTTTTTGGTTAGCGCTTTTTCCAAGTAAAGACTGTGTTGCTTCAATCATTATACTAAGCGCGATACGTACGATTAACATTGCAATTAAAACACTAGCGATGCGATCACCATACATCAAAATGGTAACATTAAAGGCTTCTCCGATTAAAACCGCAGAAACGCCAACGACCACAACGATTGAACTGAAAACATCGGTTAACGATTCTTTTCCGCTTGCGGTGATGATTTGTGAGGATAACTTTGCACCGTTCGCAAGCAAATAACGTGATAACATTAGTTTTACGATAATGACGATAATCGCAACAACTAAACTTAAAATACCAGGAACAATAATCGGTTCATTAATATTAGCAATAACACTTTCAATAAGTTGGTACGCGACGAATAAAATACCTACACCTAATAACAAAGACACGACATATTCAATCTTTCCATGACCAAAAGGATGTTCTTTATCAGGTGGTTTATTCGCTTGAGTAATACCAAAAAGTGCCATAATATCCGTTAGCAAATCACTTAATGAATGCATACCATCGGCGACTAATGCACTACTTCTAGTGAAGATTCCTACAACGATTTTTACAACAACTAAGATCGCGTTAACACCAAAACTTTTTTTCATAACTTCGATTTGCATAATCTCACCTATTTCGCATCGTTTAGGTTTTCACCTGAAGCGATATTTACCGTTAAAGGCACCTTAATATCAATGGCCTTTTCCATAACCTCTTTAATCAGTTGTTTTAAGGATGATTCTTCAGATTTTTTGACATTAAAGACGAGTTCATCATGGATTTGCAAGATGAGCTGACTTTGATAGTTTTCTTTAAGCATTTGTTTTTCTATTTCTATCATCGCGATTTTGATTATATCCGCTGCACTCCCTTGAATAGGTGCATTCATGGCAGTGCGTTTTCCAAGTTCACGTTGTGCGTAAATCTTACTATGGATTTCAGGAATGTAACGTCTGCGATTTAAAAGTGTCTTAACATAACCTTGATCCCGTGCTTGATCGATGATTGAATCCATAAACGATGCGATTTTAGAAAATTTTCTATAATAGCGTTCAATAAACGCGTCCGCTTCTTTTTGGGAAATATTTAACTCTTCGCTTAAACCCCAAGCGCTTTGACCATAAATAATACCAAAGTTCACCGCTTTAGCAATACGCCGATCACCTGCGGTAATCTTGGTTTTTTCAAAGATTTCTTGCGCGGTTGTAGAATGGATATCTTCATTATTTTTAAACGCTTTAATCAACGTGTCTTCTTCAGCCATATGCGCTAAAACACGTAGTTCAATTTGTGAGTAGTCTGATGCAAGTAACGTATCATTTTCTTCAGGAATAAACACCTTGCGAATTAACCGCCCCATCTCTGTACGAATGGGAATGTTTTGAAGGTTTGGCTCGATGCTTGATAAGCGTCCTGTTTGAGTGAATGCTTGTTTGTATATCGTATGAATTTTTCCATCCTCGTGGATGGCTTGAGAAAGACCTTTAACGTATGTAGATTGTAGTTTAGTTAAAGAGCGATACCGCATAATATCATCAATAATTGGATGTTTTCCTTCAAGTTTTTTTAAAACATCAATGTTTGTTGAGTAGCCCGTTTTTGATTTTTTATAGCTTGGTAAGTTTAATCTTTCGAATAATATTTCTCCTAATTGTTTAGGCGATGAAATGTTAAACTCCGTACCGGCATGTTCATAGATTTTTTCAGTCACTAACTCGGTTTCTCTTGTTAAGTCTTCGTCGAGTTGCTTAAGTGCATTTTGATCTATTCGGATGCCTGTAAACTCCATGTTAGCAAGTGTTTTTGAAAGGGGCATTTCAATATCGTAAAAGAGTTTCTCTTGGTCTTGCGTTTTTATCATTTCTTTGAGTTTAGGGTGTAACACTTGAATAGCTAAGGCTTTTTTATACGCGTAGTTTACTAAAATGCCTTCTTCGGGAATTTCTTGTTTTACCCCTTTACCGTATATTTCTTCATGATAATGTACATCGTGATACTCAAAATTTTGAACGACGACTTTAAAATCTTCTTTCGTGTTTAACGGGTTAAGAACATATGCCGCAAGCAGTAAATCAAAATCAGCCCCTTTTAGGGTAATCCCATCTTGTCGTAATTGCACCATGATTGCTTTAACATCAAACGTGATTTTTTTACACTTTTCATCCTCTAAAAACATAACGAATGAAGGTGAATGAATCGCGGTTTGATAATTTATATAAAAGGATGAATCCTCATTTAAAACAAAAAAACCAAGTTTCTCTGACCGGTGATAATTCTCTCCAAAACTTTCCATAACTAAAACATTTTCTTTAGCATATGATTTTGGTAGATCGGTTTCATTCTTAATAATATCGATTTTATTTGAAACCTTTTTAGGTGCTTTTTGATTCTCTATACGTCTAATTAACGAATGAAACTCCATGCGTTGATAAAACGCAATGAGTTGTTCTTTTCGAATGCCTTTATATTCCATATCATTCATACTTATCGCCAGTTTTTCATCGGTAATAATCGTTGCGAGACGTTTACAAAGTACGGCATCTTTTTCGTGTTGTTGGATGCGTTCTTTAAGCTTACCTTTTAGTTCGTGTTGGTTAGCAAGTATCGTTTCTATCGAGCCATATTCTTCGAGTAGTTTAAGCGCTGTTTTTTCCCCAACACCGGGAATCCCTGGTAAGTTATCAGAACTATCCCCCATGAGCCCTTTAAGATCTGGTATTTGTTCAGGGCTAATATTTAACTCTTCTTTTAAATGTTTTTTAGTGTATCTCATTTCAGGTTGGATGCCCCGTTTAGATAAACGAATCGTAACTTTATTATTTAATAATTGAAATAAATCACGGTCATTTGAGATGATTTCGATTTCATCAAATTGATCGTAATATTGTTTTGTTAAAGACCCAATAATATCATCCGCTTCTAGTGCTTCATCTTCAAATTGGTGAAACCCTAAATAATCTATGATTTCCCGTATCCAGTCTAACTGCATACGGAACTCTTCTGGCATCGCTTTCCGCTTTGCTTTATACGCTTCATATTCTTTATGACGAAACGTCTCTTTACCTTTATCAAAGGCTACAAGCACATGCGTAAAAGATTCATTAAGAATGGCATTAAGCATATTAGCAAGACCAAATACCGCATTCGTGTATTCGCCTTTAGAATTTTGCATGAGATTTCCTGAATACGCGGTTGCATAATAGGCTCTAAACATTATGTTTGAGCCATCAATCAAAAGGAGTTTTCGCATAAGGAACCTTCTTTCTTAGAGTCTAGATTTATTGTATCATACTTCATTAAAAAGTAAAAAAATACTCATTGAGAATGAGTATTATTTTATATAACATTATAAGTATTACAGTACGTCTTCTAAATAATCTACGATATCTTGAACCGTTCTGATGGCTTGTGCTGCAGTATCGTCGATTTCAACTTCAAACTCTTCTTCAAGCGCCATAATAAGTTCAACAGCGTCTAAGCTGTCTGCGCCTAAATCATCAGAAAGATGGCTATCAAGTTCGATTATATCCTCTTCGATTCCTAGTTCTTCTGCAATAATTGCACGAATTTTATCAAATACCATACGTTCACTCCTTATTTACCGTTATTTGTTTATTATAAAGATTTAAAAAACGTTTGTCAACGCTTAAATAACGCTTATAGATTCTTTTCGTAAATCGCGATTAATCCTTCTAAAATTAAATCTTCATCATGATGGTATGTATCGGGGACAATTGAACGGATTAATTTAGAGGCTCCCCCGGTTAAAATAACAGGAACATCTTGATTTTCATAGACGTTTTTAATGTTTCGCACCATCCCGATTACCTGGAAAGCATGGCCAAACATTAATCCTGCATTTAAGGCATCTACCGTGTTTGTGCCTAAGATATTCTTAGGTTCTTCAAACTCGAATTGAAGCAACTTAGATGCTTTTGAAACTAAGCAATCCTTTGCGGAATCTAAACCGATGGTGATAGAAACCCCTTTGATTTCTTTCTTTTCGATATAGCTAAACGTGGTTGCGGTACCCATATCGATGATTATAGCATCTTCACCATATTTAGAGATTGCACCCGCTGCACCCGCGACTAAATCTGCACCGACTTCTTTAGGGTTATCGGTTTTAATTTTTACTCCTGTTTTTACACCCGGTCCAATAAAAAGTGGTTGAACATCGAAATAACGCGTAATAAATGTTTTAAACGCGGTATTAACTTGAGGAACAACACTGGCGATAATAACGGCATCCACACCTACAAAAAGATGTTTAAGCATGGCATAGTATTCATCACCTGATTTTGTTTGGTCCGTTTTATAACGGTATGTTTCTTCAATGGTCTTTATTCCTTTACCCACGACGATATTTGAGTTACCGATATCGATATATAAACGCATTAATTACACTCCTATTTATTGATTTTCAATTGCTTCTTGTTCATCGTACTTTGAAAGACGGATCATTAATGCTGAACCAAGGATGATTGCTACAAGAATCTCAAATGTTCCGTTAATGGGTAAAACAAGCACTAAGAACTCCGCAAGTTGTCCTAAAAATTCGCGATAGAACCCTAAGTTAAGCACAATTACTCCAAGTACAAGCACCGTATGTGCTAAAGTGCTTAATGCGAAGATAATCGGTGTAGACCAAGTTTCTTGCTTAAACAATTTAGTGATACCGACATAAATGTACCATGTCGCTCCCCCAAATAGAATTCTTGGTATGATAGCTACGATGGGGTTTTGAAATAAAACATCAAGTGGAAAAAATGGTAGGAACGAACGTATTAAAGACATAAGTCCGAAGAAGAATCCTAATATTAGGCCGAAACGTGCTCCTCCAAAACGTTTCCCTCCATAGATTGCTCCTATGATAACGGGAACATGGATCGTTGTGACGGTAGTTCCAAAGATTGGAATAAACCCTACATAAGGGATCATTCCCATAACAATGATGATAGCAATAAACATTGCAAGCAATGTCATTTCTGATACTTTTTCATTTCTCATATTTATCTCCTTAAATTTTAGGCCACGAAGGGTCCCATATTTTTGATAAACACTCTTTATACGTTACTTTTAATTTCCTCGTAAGTCTCGTTATTAAACGATTTTATAAGTTCGATTAACATGTTTTTCACCGCGAGGTAATCCTCATGGTGAATCATTGAAGTCGTTGAATGGATATACCTAGCTGGCATTCCAATCGTCGCGACGACAACACCTGATTCCGATAATTGCACACGTGCTGCATCAGTACCACCTTTTGATTGATAATACTGAAATTTTATATTATGTTTCTTAGCAAGATCTTCGATATATTTTTTCATACCTTGATGCATTATAGCATTAGGATCA
>SKIW01000037.1 GCA_007116245.1 Candidatus Izemoplasma sp.
ATAACCTTAAAAGACACCCTCTATAAAAATCTCACCGAAAAAGCAAAGCAAAACGATTTTTTAAGACTCATCCTAAAAGGAACACACGCCAACGATTTAACCATTAACGAAGACTTAATCCATTATTTAAGCGAAGATCTATACTACTTAGAACTCATCGATGAAACCACACCAAAACTCAATCTAGAAGCTTTAAAAACTGAATATAAAGACACGATTATCGAAACCCTTATTCTCAACTACGAAAAACATCCTGAAGACGAATTATCACTTCATAAAGCACTCAATGCTTTATTAGAAAGTGAGGTCTCGCAATCATGATGATAAAAGCATTATACATTGATGGCTTTGGTAAATTTAAAGACCAAACCTTTGAATTCAGTTCCGGGTTAAACATTATAGAAGGCTTAAACGAATCCGGTAAAAGCACACTTCACGCGTTTATCGAAGGCATCCTTTACGGATTCTTAAACCCGCTAATCAAAAACAAAAGACTTACTGAAAAACACGAGAAGTATGAACCGCAAGATACCGAACAATACGGTGGTTCATTGCTCATCGAGAAAAACAAAAAAACCTACCGTATTACCCGTAACCTGAAAAAAAATGCCCGTAATCCCGTACAGGTCATCGATGAGATTACCGGTAAAGATATCACCAACACACTAGATTTACACCCCACACATAATATTGTCGATATCGCTAAATGGTTAGATTTACCGTATCTCGTTTACTTGAACACCCTAAGTGTCTCCCAACAAGACCTCAGTTTAAACAACGCGCTTGAACGCGATCTTTTAGCGCGGTTACAAAATCTTGATTCAACCGCATCCCTCAGTTTATCGATCGATAAAGCCAAAGCGTTACTAAAAAAACAAAAGGACGATATCGGTACCGACAACCCGCGCAGTAAAAAACCGTATCGCGAAACGATCGAAAAACTTGAATCATTCAAACAAGAACGCGAAAACGTCATTCAAAACCACGCCTTACGTTTAAGCGCTAAAACCAAGCTCGAAGAAGAAAAAGATCAGCTCGAACACAAAGAACAATCACTTCAAAAACTAAAAACAACGTTAGAACACCAAGAAAACCAAATACGTCGTGAACAGTTTAAAAAAATTAAACACACCCATCAAACCATCCAAACAAAAACAATCGAATACAATAACCTAAAACCTTACGCAACCTTCGATTCAAACGACCTCGATCACTACAAACAAACCACCTACCAAAAACAAAACATTGAAACGAATCTAAAACGCACACAAACAAGCTTAGAAAACCTCACCATTAAACACCAAGAAAAACAACAAGAACTCACCGCTTCACCCATCCATTCATTAGATAAAGAAGCGTTTATAGAAGACTATAAAAACTACCGCAATATCGCGCGTCAGTTTAACAGAATAGAATACGATAAACTCAATAATACCCTTAAGGACTACGAAACAAGATTAAAACTACTTCAAATACAAAAAGAAACGTTAAAACCCCTAAAAAAATGGTATTTAATCATACTTCTTTTACCACTACTTTACGTAGTATTAAAAACACTTATGATAAATATTAAAACATCCACCATCACCAAAAAGAAAACCCGCCTTTTACATGATTATCAAACGCAACACAGCGCTTACAAAACCTTAGAATCAATCCATGAAAAATACGCGATAAACGATATCTCAGAGCTTGAAAAAATCGATCGTCAACGTGAACTCTACGCGCAAAAACAAGAAACACTAAACGAGTTAACCACACAAATAAACACCTTAAAAGCAGAGATTAACGACTACAAAAACGCCTTAAAAAAAGCTGAAGAAACCTTAGAAACAATCCATGAAAAATACGATTGTTTAAACTACGAAGGTCTAAAAAATTACTATAAAAATCATCAAACATACACGACCCTAAACAACGAGATAACCCATCTTAAACAATCTATCGAACTGCTTCTAAACGGCCTAAGCTACGAAGACTATCAAAAAACGATAGACATGAGTTTACCGAATATTTCTATCGATGACTACGAAGAGAATAAAACCTTATATCGAACCCTCGATCAAGAACGCCAATCACTCGCCTTAACGATTGCTAAAGAAACACAACGGATTGAATCCGAAGAACAAAAAGATCGTAACCTAGAAGATATCGAACAAGAAATCTTCCTCTACGAAGAAAAAAAATTACAGTTTGAAAGCGAACTCACCATTCTCGAAAACGCTGAAAAACGAATTGAAGACGCCATCGAAATTATCGAAGAAAACTTCGCACCACTCCTAAGCGACACCATTGGTAAGTATCTCGCTCGTTTTACAAAGGGGCGTTATGATACTATAAAGGTACGGAAAGATCTAAACTTTAAAGTCGAACTACAAGACTCTAAGCGACTTGAAACACGTCCCTATTTCTCTCTTGGAACCCTCGATCAAATTTACTTCTCAATGCGTTTAGGTGTTCTCGATGCCATGCAAAAAACAACCGCACCACTCTTTTTAGATGATGCATTTACAGCCTATGACACACAACGCTTAGACGAAGTCTTAAATGTCTTAAACGACTTCCAAAAAGACCGCCAAATACTTTTATTCACTTGTCATCAACGTGAAAGAGAACGTTTAACAAAACAAACAATCAAGCACCACTTTGTACAACTATAAGAACCTAGGATGTGATACTATGCGTGCTGATTTACATATGCACACCACCGAAAGTGACGGTAGACTAAGCCGTGAAGAACTGTTTCAAGAAGCCGTAGAAAAAAACCTTGATCTAATCTCAATCACCGACCACGACACCTGTAAACATGTCCTTGATAATCAACGCCTCGCTAAAAAATACGGGATTAAGTATATTCCAGGTATCGAACTCTCCACCCTCTACAACAATAAAAACGTTCATGTATTAGGGTATTTCAGAGACGATGGGTACCAATCAGACGAAATGCTAAGTTATTACCGCTATATTAAAGAAGGCCGTGAGAACCGTGCTAAAACCTTTATTCGTAACTTAAAAAAATACTACCATATCACGATAACCTATCAAGACTTACTCGATGTTTCAGACGGCATTATCGCAAGACCTCATATCGCGAAAGCCATCGTAAAACACTACCCGCAATACACCCACAACGAAGTATTCGAACGCTTTATCGGGGATAACGCTAAAGCGTATGTACCCTCTACAGAACTCAGCCTAAAAGAAGGCATCGCGCTTTTAAAAAAACATAACGCTTTAATCGTTTTAGCGCATCCTAAACTTTTAAAACCCGCGATTCATGATGAAGTGCTACAATTTCCTTTTGATGGCATCGAAGCGATATACGGATTAAACAACCCTTCCGAATCCACGTTTTATCGCGAGCTCGCTAAAAAGAAAGGGTGGCTTGTGACTGCAGGCAGTGATTATCACGGAATTCCCAACGATCAAAGCCATAAAGAACTCGGGTTTGTGACACTAGAAGGTGAAGAACTCCAAACCTTTTTAGAAGCGATTAAACCTTATACACCATAAAAAAACACTTTCTTTTTGAAAGTGTTTTTTAATAAATAAAAACATACACCAAGATAAACAATAAGAAAACCGCACCTAAGTTAGCCAAAAAGTTCACTAAATTATTATCTAACCATTTAAATCCACTAAAGTATACCGTACTATCACTCACCTTTTCAGTTAACACATCCGTTTCAGTATCTTTATACTTCACTTGAATAATACCTAAACAACTATCCAATGTACTTCCAATTAAAGCAAACACAAATATGATAAAAGCATCTACATAACCAACCACTATCAAACTTAAGGAACTAAAAAGCAACGCCGCTAAAAAACTTGCGA
Organism: Candidatus Izemoplasma sp.; assembly: GCA_007116245.1. GTDB lineage: Bacteria > Bacillota_I > Bacilli_A > Izemoplasmatales > Izemoplasmataceae > CSBR16-104. The sequence goes on from SKIW01000037.1 coordinate 3,838, forward strand.
AGAAACCAAGTGCGGTTACGCCACCACTTATCCCTTTAGGAACTTGTTTATTCGTAAAAATCAACGTCGGAAGTTTTTTCGATAACCGGCCAATTTCACTACTCCAAGTATCGCTTGCAGAAATCGCGATACTGGTAAGAATTAAGATATAAATTAAAGGATCCTGATTAAATCCATACACCACCGCTAAAACCCCAACAACCCCACCATTCGCAAGCACTTGAATCGCAGTACGACGGGAAGACGTTTTATCAGGATTTAACTTACTTAAAACACTCGATGACACAAAAAACACCATCAACATTAAAAAACTAAACCACCCGACAAAACCATAAAGTAGCGTACCAATAACTAAAGCACTTAAAACACCGGATAAATTTAAACTCCTTTTACTGTAGGCGATGACCCCAACACCAACACTTAATAAAAAACCGATTAAAAAATCGGTCATAAAATCACCATTAAAACAATAAACAAGATTAAAGGAACTGATAAATTATCGAGTCCTTTGGGGGTCCATAACTCAATAACGGTAGCGATTAAAGCAATCAAAATCATTAAAACCCAAAGCGCAGGAAACAAGACAACACCTATGATTAGCGTTGCGATAAACATCGTTAAACTTCCCGCTAAAGATTTATTTTTATAAAGCTTAGGACTTTTAATATGTTGTCCTAACACAGCTCCAAGGCCATCACCATAACCCATCGCTAAAATACTTAACGCACCAATACTTAACGCTGTAGGATGATATAACCAATGTGCTTCACTTAAAGAGCGACTATAAAACGCCACGAATGTAATTATAAATAAACTAACTGCATACCATACCGTCCCTAAATCATTTTGACTTTTTTCATCGCGTTCCATCGATTTAACTAAATCAAAACGATACGATAAATAATTTAAAACAATAAACGTAGCAGGTGGAATAATTGCTAAAAAGTATTCCTCAGGTTGAAAAACAAACATCGCCACAATCCACCAGTTCGCGACACCAATATGAATAAACTTTCGGCTTCCTTCATCATTAAAGATGTTTAAACTATCAAAAACTGTCGCAATCCCGATAATGATGAAGACAAAGCCGAAAGATAAAAGCACGCCAATCATTCACTCAAGCCTCTTTTCTTCAGTTCCTTTTTCGCTTTTTTCATCATAAAATATTTTCTGATATTGCCGACATGATAACGACGATTAATATTCGTATACCCTTTACGACGTATCACATCTAAAATCCCTTCATAAAACTTCGCAGCAACATACGTCGGATACATGGCATCTTTATCAAATAAGTCAATATGGTCATAAAAGATTTGATATTTTTCTTTGGCAATCTCAATATAATGTTCCATCAATGTACGCCATTCTGGTGTCACAAGACCCGTCCGCGTAATTTCGATATTAACACCAAACTGTTCAAGAAGCTCATCAGGGAAGTAAACACGGTCACGCATTAAATCATCCCTCACATCACGGAGTATATTGGTAATTTGCATCGCTTTCCCAAGTTCAATTGCGACTCCTTTTAATTTCTTAGAATCCGACTTATAGTTTTTCGAAGCTAGCACAGGTAAAAGCATGATTCCAACCGTACTCGCCGCCTTATAACAGTACTCATCAAACTCTTTTTCAGTCTTAATCGGCTTATTGTAGTAATCATCGCGCATACCATCAAGCAAATCTAAATACGGCGCGACATTCGAAGGATACCGCATGATCGTCTCATACAACGCTTCGAATAAAGGCGCTTTAGGTACGACCCCTTCAAAGGTGCTCTTAACATCGGTTTTCAGCTGATTAATTTTCTCGATATTCTTATCGATATCGACTGCGTCATCCGCAGTACGACAAAAAGCGTAAATCGCATATACAGCGTGCGCTTTCTTTTCTTCTAAAAGCGAGAAGGCTTTATAGAAGCTTTGACTACTTTCTTTAATAATGTTTTCACAATACTCATATTTTTCCATTATAAACCCCACTTTTCATGTGTTACCTTATTATAACTTAGATAGCGCTATTTGTAAAAAAAGAAGCCAAACTAATTGAGATAATCATAACCTAAATGTTTCTTTATGAGAAATAATCGGGAGTGCATTAAAGTTATAAAAAAACACGCTTTATCTAAAAAAGCGAGTATATACTGACCGTTTATCAATAAACAAAAGTGATTTTTACCGTAGTTAATAAAAGTTTTCCACACAATAGAGGACATGTTAGAGCGAAAATGTGGAAAACTTTCCTAAATGTTTCTTTAGAAGTCAATAAAATCCTTCTTTTATAAACGATTAAGATTAGCTTTACTAACCACATCATTGTTAGGTAAAAACCGTTATAACACCTATATTTAGCCATAAAAATGAATAATATCAACCATACTCCTCATTTTCGATATGCCTAAATACTTTGGATTTAGTGAAAACGTTTACCCGCTCAAAAACACCGTGCTGTGCGCTAAGGTAAGTGGAAAACTAATAAAAATGGTATCAGAGTAGAGATAAAATAAATAAAAAATTTTAACTTTTTATCAAATTATCGTATAATAGACATAGTAAGGAAGTGATGAAATGCGAAAACTAGTCTTTTTAGTTTTAATGGTATCGCTCGTTGTATCACTTGCCGCATGTGACCGTGACCCGAATAAAAGGTACGATGAAGCCCATCTTAATGAGGTTTATACTATGCTTCGCAACGCGAATGTCGGTATAACGTCGTTTGTTTATGATGGCTCTTTTACAGATTATTTAGCCTTTGAAGCACAAGGATCGGGTGTTTTGTTTATGGAATCGGATGGTTTTGTCTATGCATTAACGAATTACCATGTCGTTAACCCAAGACAATATAATCATGCAGAGTATTACATTCAACTCTCAAACACAGACACCAAAATATTAGGCCATTTAGTCGCGTTTGATGAAACCTTAGACCTTGCAGTATTACGATTTGAAGTGTTAGATGCATCGTATGCATTAGTTAATATAAGTACACGCGTTGAAGACCCACTTCAACAAGGTGAGTTTGTTTTAGCATTTGGAATGCCTGATGATACGAACTACCACCAAGGAGAGTACTTAGGGATGGTCTCAATTGATGAAGTGAACTTTAATGTTGTTCACCATACCGCGAATGTGGTGAGTGGCTTCAGTGGTGGCGCATTAACGGATATCCACGGAAATTTAATCGGTATTAATACATGGACTGG
>SKIW01000107.1 GCA_007116245.1 Candidatus Izemoplasma sp.
GAAGCTATTCATAGTTTAGAAATGCTCTATGATGAAGTTGTTGTTATCGATGCGTTTTATGTTCCACATAATGAACGTCATCAGCGACAAGATCGACCATTTCTTTTCACGAGATTTCAAGGGCTACGTTTAGGTCATGATGGTGATTTGGGATTTGCGTATGACAAAATCATTATCGCGGATGCCGATTTATTACCACTAAAATATTATGACACCATTTTTGAAATACCGGCCCCTGCAGGAGTTATAAATGAGAAAAAAGCATATTGTATGGAGTATAAAAACGGTAAATACATTGTACCTAAAACAGTGTATGACGAAGGTACTTGGATTTGGCATGAAAAGTATAAAGAGTATCCTTTAGGAACGAAAATACCGAAGAAGATAACCGATCGAGTGCTTTCGGATTATAATAACATGGGGGTGAATGCCGCAATTTACCTATTTGAACCCTCAATGTCATTGTTGGAAAGTATAATAGAAGATACGAGATCACCTGAAATGAAGGCGCATATAGAAAACTTTCCTTGGCCTGAAATGCAATATATAACCTATAAAATGAGTGGGAAATGGCTTAATTTAGACCTTAGATTTTCTAGTTTTAATGGCTACCCGATACTTGATGTACTCTGGGGAATTCATTATGCAGGTCTTAAACCTTGGCAACGGAATCACCGCTCTATTAAGCACTTTGCACAGAATGAGGACTACCGATTATGGTATGCGACATTCAAAGCGATGATGTTAAAATATCCTTCACTATTAGAAAACAAAAAAATCGCTAAACTCAATGAGTGGATTCACGATTTAACAAAGGATCATGCCTATCAATTTACACGGTTTGATTTAGAAAACATAAAACACCTATTTCACGGCTAGCCATAGGCTAGCTTTTTTGTAATTACCTTGACAATTATAGTAATATTTGTTAGGCTTATGATATATTTTACTATATCTAATAGAGTAGTTTGAAAAGGACGTTTACACAATGAAGAAAGAACGACTTGGAGAAATGATCGCTAACGCAATTAGTCACGGAGTTGGTGTATTAATTGGGATAACAGCGTTAATCGTATTATCGATACATGCGCACGAAACACGTGAGTATGTTGGCGCGATCGTATTCGGTATTTCATTAATTATTTTATATACCGCAAGCACCTTATATCACGCGTTCCCCCATTCTATGAAACGCGTATTTGCGGTATTCAAACGCATGGACCATTCAGCTATTTATATGTTAATCGCTGGAACGTATACACCGTTTATTATTATTTTAACCCCTACAACCAAAGGTTATACGTTACTAATCGTACTATGGGCGACAGCGGTGATAGGGATAACACTTAAATCAATTTGGATCAATCGATTTATGCCAGTTCACCTTACAATATACGTTTTAATGGGCTGGAGTGTACTGACCATATGGCCGGATGTACGAGCCTTAATGCCTGTTGAAGCATTTCCTTTTCTTTTATTAGGTGGAATCAGTTATACTGCAGGTATACTATTCTATATTAGCCGCTTCATGTATGCGCACTTTGTATGGCATATTTTCGTTTTAGCAGGATCACTTTTTCACATTTTATCTATCTATTATATAATTTAAAAAAAGGAGAGAATCATGGAAAAAATTGCTTTTATAATTGACAGTACAGTATACCTACCTGAAGATGTAATTAAAGAAAATGATATTAAAGTTGTAAGTTTAAATGTTATTGATGGTGATGAAACACTCAAGGAAGTTGATATCAATAACGAGTTCGTGTATAGACGCCAAAACGAAAATGCCCGTTTAACAACTTCACAACCGTCCCCCGCAGAGTTTTTAGAAGCGTATCAAGCATGTTTTAAAGAAGGATACACAAAAGTCTTAGCGTTGGTGTTAAGTAAAGCAATAAGCGGAACTTATCAAAGTGCTATTCTTGCTAAAAGTATGGTTGATAATCCAGAAGATATTCAAGTATTAGATACTATGATGGCTGCATACGGTAACGAACTAATCGCATTTGAGGTTATCGATATGATTCGTGCCGCAAAACCAATCGATAAGATTGTTAAACGCGCGAATGAGATTATTGCTAAAACACAACTGTACTTCACTGTTGAAAACTTACATTCACTTCAAAAAGGTGGGCGTTTATCAAAAGTTCAAGCAGTTATTGGGACCGTTTTAAAAGTTAAACCAGTGATTAAAATGACAGAAGGAAAACTAAAACTTACGCACAAAGAAAGAACCTTTAAAAAGCTTTATCCGTATTTTATCGAGGAAGTTAAAAACGATCCGAATAATAACGGAAAAACATTGCATGTACGTTTAATCGAAATTAATTCTAAAGAAAATCTTGTTGAACTACAAAGATTATTAGAAGAAAACTTCAAGAAGATTAAGATTAGCACAACAAGCTATATCGGTCCTGTCTTCTCAATCCATGTAGGCGATCGAGGATTTGGTTTAACCTGGTATTTTGAATAGGCGATTTATCGCCTATTTTTTTGTGGTAAAATAAAGTTGAAACGGGGTGTTTATGATGCTATATTTCGATTTTATAAATCCCTACATTATTTACTCCGCTTATGTAACAATCACTATTGGTCTTATTGTGTTTATTTTTCGTCGACCAGAAGGTATAAAACAATATAAGAAACCACTCTTAACGATTGTGGCTATTTTACTAATATACACACAAACTATGCGTTATCTCTATCCCATTTTTATAGGCACTTTTACATGGCAGGAGTCATTACCCTTTTATGTCTGCCGTATAACATCACCAGTACTGCTTTATTACGCGATTACAAGAGATAAACGTGTAGAAGGATTTTTATATTTTTTAGGTGGCACAGGTATTTGGGGTGTATTTATTCCTAACGGTCCTATCGCTAATATCGGTGAGTTAACCGAATACTTCTTTATCGATCATCTTTTACTTGGATTAACATCATTTTATCTCATAAAAGTAGAGCGCTACGCACCATCATATAACACGTTAGTTATGTTTACGTTTATGTTTGGGGTAACATTGTTTTTGTTTATGCCATTAAATTTATATTTAGGTACTGAATATTTTCATAAGCGAGATTTAGATATCGCTAGAACGATCTTTCCTGGTGTAAGTTATATAACATTTGGAATACTATTAACAATCGCGTTATTTATTTTCTTTAATATTTATTACTTTATGGCTAAAAAAGTCATTGTTTCAGAACAAATAAAAACAGCGATGGAATTCTAACATCGCTGTTTTATTATTAATAGTCAAAGTAGATATCACGATCGCTCTCAGAACCGTCATTTCGAGGTTGTGCACCATCCGTTAATTGTCTAAAGACATCATTTTCGAGTAAATAATTGTTTATCAATATTCGTTGATACACTTCGCCAATAAATGGTCTTGGATCTACAAGACGCTCACTTCCATCCCTTAGTACGAAAATATCACGTTCTACCTCGTAGTAGTACTCATCAGTAATAAAACTTGTTGAAGATAATATAACCGTATTGGGTAAGCCATTGAAAGCATCTTGACCAAGGATTTGCTGGTAATCTAAGTTTAAATTAAACATATTCGAGAATGTCGGGAGTAAATCAACAGTTGAGAATGTTTGCGAATAAGTTTTAGCTTCTAAGCCTTGATGATAGACGATTAGTGGTACTTTATGAATGTTTACAGGAATTTCTTCACCTTTTTGATGATCATACTCCCAAATAACTTCTTGTCTCAAACCATAAGCGTAATGATCTCCGAAGATTGCAATAACAGTATCATCTAATCTGTTCTCTTCTTCGAGTTTATCGATTAAATAGCCTATCGCTAAATCAAACTCCCATTGTGAAGCGTGGTAATACTTCAAGCTTTCATCAATGTCTTCTCTTCCGGTAGATTCTAGTATTTCTTGAATCGTATCATAATGTTTAAGGGCATAATCGTGACGGTCAGCTTCATAAGGAAGATGACCAGTTACAGTGAGGAAATAACCAAAGAATTGGTCCTCTTCAAGTAAGTGAGGTAATCCATTTTGAAACATCTCTAAATCACTATGCCAATAATGTCCACGTGCTTCACGTTCTTCAGGTAACGGTGTTACTAAATCGAGTGCATCGGGACCAAAGTATCGATTATATCCGAGTGTATTAGGGTGAAACTCTTCTCTAGGATAAAAGTGATCTGAGAAATTATGGAAGGCATACGCGGTATAATCTTTATGTCTAAACAATCTTGGTAAAGTATTAGGAAAATAGTTATCCGCATACCGGGACATACTTAACTGAACGTTCTTATTAGGATAAAATCCAGTTTGAACCATAAACTCAGTATCGGCAGTATTTCTATAGTATAGCGGTGCATAAAACTCATCAAAATACCAGGAATTCTCTAAAAGCCGGTATAAGTTAGGACTTAAATCCGGATCAATCGCGTAAGGTTCTAACGCTTCAGCCATTATTAGAATAAAGTTTTTATCCTCAAAAATACCGCTCATTTCATTTTCAATGTAACTGGGATTATTTTCATAAAAATCATCCAGCGTTAAGGGTTCTTCAATATCGCGTCTAAAAGCAGATTGAATATCGAGACGAGCATAGGACAGTAATCCAAACTTACGCATAACAGCATGGGGGATTAAAGGTTCACGATAAAGGTCGTAATCGGAAAAATCGTGAAGATACTCATCGCTTTTTTCAGCACTAATCGTTTGAGCTGTTAAAAACAAACTCAAAGTCGCAATAAGCACAAAACCAACAGGTTGTAATAAAGAATCATAACGAATATCAAAGAGCGTATTGTTGTTTTCTCTTTCGTATCTTAAAAAGATAATTATCCCTATTATAGGTAAGAAGTATAAAGCATGTCCCCAACTTAAACTTTGCGGTAATCGATAGAAAAACGTGAATCCTTTAGCAATATCACTTGTAAAACTAAATGAGAAGAAGTTATTCGAAATCGCATAATAGATATCTTGCGAAAAGTATAGTCCAATTAATCCAAGCATAAACAATATATAAAACCGACGCGCAACCCGTCGTTTAAAGATTTTTAAAAAGGCAACCACAAAAAGACCATAAGTTATCGTGAACAAAATATTCCGTAATATGTCCATCGTAAACAAATAGTTAAATCTAAACTCAAAGTAAAGTAATCTAGTCTTAAAGAGGAACTCTAAATAGAGAACCATTAAAACAAAGAAACCAAGAAGTATTAAAGGGGATTTTAATCTGTTCATATAGATTTCCTCCTTCATAATATGTAGTATATAATTATATCATGATAGCAAAAAATTAACAATTGTTGTCTTTAAGAATACTATTAGGAAAAACACCGTTTTTACTTGACAATTAACACGCTATTGCATAAAATGTTAATAGTCTTCTAAATACGAAGAAATTTGGCGGCTGTGGCGAAGTGGTTAACGCACCGGATTGTGGCTCCGGCATTCGTGGGTTCAATTCCCATCAGTCGCCCCAAATTTGGGCTATGGCCAAGTGGTTAAGGCATCGGACTTTGACTCCGACATCGGTGGTTCGAATCCACCTAGCCCAGCCATTATTGTGCGGGTGTGGCGGAACTGGCAGACGCGCTAGACTTAGGATCTAGTTCTTCGGAGTGCAGGTTCGATTCCTGTCACCCGCACCAATTTTTTAATTGACATAACGCGAGCGTTATGTTTTTTTATTAATATACGATGCCTTCTTGGCCACTATAAATCGAGTCGACGTTTTGAATATTTTATTGGAGGTTAAAATGGAATTTAGTTGGAATAGTGATAACCGTCAAAAACCACTGATTGTAAAAGAGGTATTAGAAACACTCCCCGAATGGTTTGGAATCAAATCAGCCATTGAGGATTACGTGAATAAGTCAAAAAAGTATCCTTTGCTCAGCGTCAAACATAATAATCAGATAATCGGATTTTTGAGTTTAAGACCAACAAGCAACTACGCATTAGAAATATATGTTATGGGTGTGAAAAGAGAATATCATCGGCAAGGTATTGGTAAAACGATGATTGGATATGCTATTGAGTACGCAAAACAACATAATTACGCTTTTATTACTGTAAAAACGTTAGACGCTTCTAGAGAAAATGAAGAGTATGCTAAAACGAGATTTTTCTACGAATCAGTTGGATTTATACCAATAGAGACATTTCAAACATTATGGGATGAAAACAATCCATGTTTATTTTTGATTTTACCATTTAAAAACACCGTTTAACCGGTGTTTTTATTTTATAATATCATTAATAATTCGCGAATCAGTTTAGCTGCAACTGCGGTAGAAACCCCACTATTATCATAATGAGGTGAAAGTTCCACTACATCACAACCAACGATATTTAAACCTTTTAATTGGTAGAGTGCATGTGTTAGTTCTTTAAAGGTTACACCTCCAGGTTCTGGAGTTCCAGTGCCCATCATTGTACTAGGATCTAAAACATCCAAATCTAAAGAGATATAGACGGGGTTAGCATTAAGATTTTTAACAACATCGCCAACAGTGTTTAGTGTAAACGGTTCAATTGTAAGGTGATTTTTAGCGAATAAAAACTCTTCTTTTAAACCCGATCTGATTCCGAACTGATAAATACTTTTATCACCTAAAAGCTCATAAACACGTCGCATAACTGTCGCATGAGATAATTTTTCATCTTCATAGCTATCTCTTAAGTCAGTATGTGCATCGAAATGAAGGACTTTTAAGTTGGGGAAGCGTTCACTAAGCGCTTCGATTGCGCCTAGAGTAACCAGGTGTTCTCCCCCAATTAGAAAGGGAATTTTATTTGATGTAACAATGTCTTTTGCCTTATCACGAATGCGATCAAGTGTTTTTCTAGTATTACCAAAAACGACATCTATATCACCAGCATCATGAACGTTAGCATCTTTTAGATCTTTATCTAAATACGGAGAGTACGTCTCTAAACCAAAGGAGTCTTGACGAATCACACTTGGCGCAAAACGCGTACCAGGTCTAAAACTTACAGTACCATCAAACGGAGC
>SKIW01000012.1 GCA_007116245.1 Candidatus Izemoplasma sp.
AGTTGAAAAGGTTAAACTGCCAGACGTAACTGGGTATATAATTGCCGGTGTTCTTATAGGACCCTATGTACTTAATATTATAGATTTAGCAGCATTAGATAGTTTAGGTATTATTACGAGTATAGTATTAAGCATTATAGCGTATCAAATCGGAACTGAGTTGTTTTTACCCATCATCCGAAAAAACGCGAGTAAACTTGTAGTGATTACACTGTTCCATGCTATGTTTACCGTCGCAATTGTGTTTTCAGGTGTTTATCTTTTTACACGTGAACTATGGTTGGCTTTTGCGTTATCTGGATTAGCAGTCGCATCAGCGCCAGCACCCATCATGCAGATTATTAAAAAACTTAACGCTAAAGGACCTGTAAAAGGGACTGTAATACCTGTAGTTGGATTATTAGATATAGTAGCAGTTATTATCTTCGGACTATTCGCCAGTATTGCATTAAGTCTTGTTGATGGAAGTCCTATTAGTGTTCAAAATGCCTTGATTAATCCTTTAAATGAAGTTGTTCTATCAATTTTTGTTGGAATTGGGCTAGGAAGTCTACTTGGATTAGCTTCAAAATTTTATATTGAAAAACTAAAAAAGAAAGATCGATACATCGCTTATTTAGCTTTAATTCTCTCTTTTATATTAGGATCTATTTGGATAGCCGAAAGATTTCATTTATCGTTAATCTTAGTACCACTAACCATTGGTATGACATTCACAAACTTCATAGGAAAAGAAGCATACATGATTCAAAATGCAGCATTAAATAACTTTGGAGGCCCGTTTGTAATTTTGTTTTTCACCATTGCTGGTTTAGCACTATCACCACAAGTGATGGTTCAAGCAGGTTTAATTGCAATACTGTTTATTGTACTCAGAATTATTGGAAAAGTACTCGGCACTTATATCGGTGCGTCTATAACACGTTGTCCTAGTAATGTAAGACGATACACAGGATGGTGTTTATTACCTCAAGCAGGAGTAACCATTGGTATGTTGATTGCGTTATCAGCGGTACTGCCTCCAGAAGAGACACAACTTGTTCAGACCATAACATTATCAAGCATACTGATTTTCCAAATTATCGGTCCTATTCTTACACAATACTTTCTTGAAAAAGCAAAAGAATCAAGAATTCAACTATAAAAAAAACGATTGTTCAAAGACAATCGTTTTTCATTTATGGTTGGTAGTTTAAGCCGATTTTAAACTGTTCATAGTTATGCCACATCATGTCTAAAAAAGTGACCCCGTTTGTATAGTCGTCCGCAGGAATGTTTTCTGCTGCATATAAGTACAAAATCGTCGCATTAGTATTTTCAGTAATCGCTTGGGCAACATGTGGTGAGATTAAAACCTCAGAGAAAAGGTGTTGAATTTCAAGCTCATTCATCAATGAAATCATTTCAGCTAAGGCTTGCGGTGTAGGTTCAGCATCGCTTGAAAACCCACGATAAGGCGTATAATATTCAATTCCATATCGTTTTGCAAAGTAGCTAAAGGCATTATGGCCGCCATGCATAACAACATTAAATTCAGCATTTTCTACTAAATCTAAGAAAGCATCATGCAAAGTATCGAGGTCTTCTAAATACGCATCTCGGTTTAATAAAATAGTTTCTTCTTCATTAGGAAACATCGTTATTAAGGCATCTGCTATATCATTCACCATTATTTTAGCATTCAAAGGATCTAACCAATAATGAGGATCATAATCATGATGTTCCTCATGTTCAACTCCGAACAATCCGATAAACCAATACCATAATTCCTGATACCATCTGTGATCATCATCATGGTCATCATCATGGTCATCATCATCGTCTTCTAATAAGAGGATATTCTTACTTAAATCCAAAGTATATAAATCATCTTCAACTAAGTTTTTAACCCAAGGCTCAATCTCTATGCCAGTGTAGACAAATAAATCAGAGTTTTTCAGCCGAACAATCGTTCTTGAACTGGGTTCATAACTATGAGAATCGACGCCCGCTGGGAGTAAGAACTCGACATCTACTAAATCACCCGCAAGATGTTTAACCATGTCATAATGCGGAAAAAGCGTTGTAACGACTAACGGTTTTTCTCTTTCATCAGACGTGTTGTCTCCACAAGCGATAATTGAACTTGAAGCGAGGATTAATATAAAAGCAATCAATACCTTTTTCATAGTAATTCTCCTAACGATACATTAAATAATTATCATAATAATACTATCATACAATGAAACTAAAATATAGCAAATAAATATTATTTAACGCAATAGTTTAGTCTACGCTTAAGCTTAAAAATGGTAGCTATTTTAATAACTAATCACTTGATTTATAATCTTTATAATCTTCAAACGCTCGAGTATTTGCAAAAAAAGGTTAGGCTTGATAAACTAAAGATAGAAAAGTCCAAAGTTAGGAAGGAGCAAACAATGTTAGAAAAAACAATTTATTCAAACGGTCAAAAGGTTTATGAACTTAAAGGAGACTTACTAACTTATTATTTTAAAAGCGGCGCATTAAAAGCTCAAGGACAATTTATAAAAAATAAAAAAGAAGGCGAATGGCGATATTTTAGAGCAAATGGGGATTTATGGCGCATTGGTAATTATAATGCGGGTAAAAAACACGGACGTTGGCAACGTTATAGCCCAGAAGGTCAAGTTGAATATGATGCGACTTTCGAAAACGGCGTTTTGATTAAATCATAACTCATTTTTATCAAGTGTAAATTAGCATAGTACTTTGTTTTAAGTTTAAGTTCTATGTAAATTTAAATGACACGATGTTTAATGCACAATTGTTTACAGTTTCCTAAAAAAAATCCTAAAGGAGGAAAATGAATGGGTAGACTACAAGACAAAATCGCATTAATCACTGGTGGAGCACAAGGTATCGGTCTAGAAACAGCAAGAAGATTTTTAGAAGAAGGTGCAAAAGTTGCGATTGTCGACATCTCTGAAGAAGCATTAAAAGATGCAGAAAAAGATTTGAAAAATTTAGGGGATGTTTTAGCAATCAAAGCGGATGTATCAGATGAACAACAAACTAAAATGTATGTAGACAAAACAGTTGAGAAGTTTGGAACAATTGATGTTTTCTTCAATAATGCAGGTATTGAAGGAAAGTCTGGTCCTCTCATTAATGTAAAACAAGAAGACTGGGACAAAATTATGGCCATTAATGTTAGAGGTGTATGGTTAGGTATCAAACATGTATTGCCAATCATGATGGAGAAAAAAGCAGGTTCAATAATTAATACTTCATCTGTTGCAGGATTAGTAGGTTCAGCAGGACTTGGTCCATATGTAGCAACAAAACATGCTGTTATCGGTATTACACGTACTGCAGCTTTAGAAGCAGCATCTGCAAAGGTTCGTGTGAACTCAGTACATCCAGGACCAATTAACACACGTATGATGCGCTCTATTGAAGGACAGTTTAATCCAGATGATCCAAAAAGTGTTACGAGTGGCTTTGAGCAAATTATTCCACTTGGTCGTTATGGAGAGTCAAGAGAAATTGCCAATGTTGTTTTATTCTTAGCAAGCGATGAAGCATCATATGTTACAGGTAAGCAATATATTGCAGACGGTGGATTTATTAACTAAAAAAAGAAAAAGAAAGCTTCGCATTTTTGCGAAGCTTTTTATTATCGTAAAGTTTTGAGTGCGGCTGACCAGTTCAATACTTGTTCTAGCATTAATTTTAAGTTTTTTGAGTGTAAGTCTTGAGGTTTAAACTGACCATCTTTAAAATCAGTGAACAATGACAATAATACTTGAGTACGCACATCAGCAACTTGTAACTCAGCTAAGACAAGTCTAACCGCTTCAGCTGCTCTCGCACCATAAGCAGAACCATAGCTCACGATTCCAGCTGCTTTATTGTTCCATTCATCATAAGCTGAATCAAAGGCGTTTTTTAATGCTGCACTCAATGAATGATTGTACTCTTGTACAATAAATATGAAACCATCTAATTGATTGATTCTTTCTTTCCAACGCGCAACGCCGTTTTGATTACCTGTACCTATAAAGGGTAAGTCAAAGTCTTTTATATCAATGAGTTCAAACTGAGCATCACTAATTTTTTGAGCCTCATTTAGAACCCATTCACCTACCGCTGGACTCTTTCTTCCTTCACGGGTACTTCCTAAAATAATACCGATTTTTAACGTATGCATTGAAATTCCTCCTAATTTAGTATAAAATATATAGTAACTAACATAATGATAGTATTATAACAGTTACGAGCAACAATTTTAATAAATATGCATTATTGAATAGGAGGAACTATGAACAATAATTTATGTCCTAAGTTTGAAAAAGCAGCAACGTTAATTAGTCAGCGTTGGGTGGGAGTAATCCTTTACACCTTAATGGAAGGACCAACCCGTTTCAATACTTTGCAAAACATGACTAGTATTAGTAGTAAAATGTTGTCTCTAAGACTAAAACACTTAGAGGAAGAAGAAATAATAACACGCCGTGTTTATCCTGAAACACCTGTACGGATTGAATATGTTCTTACCAATAAAGGTAAAGCGTTAAAACCTGTTGTAGACACTATTCAGTTATGGGCAGATAAATGGGTATAAAAAAAGCCACGATTGTTCGTGGCTAATTTGCTACAGAATCTTCCTGAGGTACAGCTTGATATCCTAAACGTGCAACAGTTTCAGTAATTTTTTGGTTGTTGATGATATTTTCATCATACGTTACAAAAATGCGACTGTCTGAAAGCATAACTTCCACATCTGAAACCCCTTTACTACGTTTTAGTAGTTTTTGAATACCCATTGAACAACCAACACATCGCATACCCAAAACATGAAATTCTACTTTTTTCATCGTGAATACCTCCTTTGATTTAGTATTTATATTAGAACGTATTTTAAGATAAAACGCAACTATAATGTACTATTATTCAAATAGATCATCTAATATTTCTTTTAAAAGTGTCGGGCGGTCAGTTAAAATGCCATCAGCCCCTAAATCAATTAACTCTCTCATTGTTTCTTCATCGTTAATCGTCCAGTAATGTACTGCGATATTGTGTCTTTGAGCGGTGCGAATAAAGTGTCTAGTCGATAAGTTAAAAGCACCACTTTGCATGGGGATGTGATAGGTAATCACTGGATCTCTGTAAAAATAACTTAACCTCAGTAAATGTAAGATATAAAATGTCGTTAAACTCTTTTCTTGAGGTGAATAGAGGAGTTGAGGGTGAGTTGTTGTTTTAAGATCTCTAAACGCGAAGTAGATATCTTCATGAAATGTTGCTAAGGTTATCCGTTCAAAAGTATTATAATCACCATCGAGATCTTCCATTAGTTCTATGACTGCATCGAGTAATCTCATACCTATTTCACCATATTGCTTAAGTTCTACAACGATGGTATTATCTGGAAAAGCCGTAATTAAATCCTCTAGTGTTGTTACTAAAAATTTCTCTGGATGTCGCGGTTCAACGCCTTCAGGGTATGTAACATCAAGCGGCGATACAGTTTCATTTACATAGTTAGTATATAAAATGTGTTCACCGGTTACATTAAACCCATTTGGTCTATCTATCGGATTTTCATAGCCAAAATCAATCTCATTTTCGACTAAATAAGTATATTCTGTCTCATGAACAAGGGCGTTGATTAAGGTTGTTTTACGGTCAAAAGAACGATCGTGTGTTAATACAACCACACCATCTTTAGTGATTGCAATATCTGTCTCCATAATAACATTTGGGTCAACACTATAAGCATTATAATAAGCCTCTAAAGTATTATCAGGAAACTCCCAATTTCCACCTCCATGGGCAACAATATGTGGTCTACCATCAGGATATGCTCGCAATGGGTTGTTCCCTTGATGGCTTTGCGGTTTAGGTAAAACCATTAATATAACCCATATTAGCAGTATTGCACTCAGTGTATATAAGAAAGGTTTTTTTAAGAAAAACATCACTTATGCACCTCCTATTATACTAATTATTATACCTAAAGATGCGTAAAAGGGTGTTTTAAGGCATTGCTTTTTTTAAAAAACACATCGCAACTCACAGCTTAATTAATGTATCACGAAACAATTTAACAAACAAAAACATAGATGCAGCTCTAAAGAAAGCCTAAAACATCTTTATTTTTATATTTACATAAATTTGATATAATTATAACACTTAATGAAAAGGAGACGATGTTATGAAAAAGTTAAGTGTATTACTATTGTTAGTTTTTGTCTTGTGGTCTTGTGGAACTCCAAGTTCTACGATTGAATCGATTGCGTTAAATGAAGACCATCGATGGGAAGTGACGTATTCGGATGGGCGCAAAGAACTTCTAGATATTCAAAGTGGTATTGTTGAGAATGTGTATCTTAATGAAGACGATTATATTGTCATAGAATATCAAGATGGCGAAAGCCAAACACTCGACATTCAATGGAAATATCATACTGTTAGTTTTAAAACAGGACCTAATGAGTTATATCGTGTGCAGTTTGTACTTGATGGTGATGCCGCAGAGGGCATAGCACCCCCGAGTAAATCAGGGCATACTTTTCTTGAATGGGATAAAGACTTAAGTGAGATTAGTGCATCGATTGAGGTATACGCAGTATTTGAAGCAAACGAGTATACGATCACTATTCATACTGAGGTTGATGATCCTCTTACAGTTAAGGTAGAGCATGGTGAAACTGTAAACTTACCTACTGTGACAAAAGAAGGATACGTATTAGAAAACATATATACTGATGAAACCTTTAAAAATGTATTTGACAAAAATACCGGAGTTACCCAAAGTTTAAGCTTACATTATCGTTGGATTCCTGAAACTATGCAGTACTCACAAGCATTGTTCGAGGAAGTTATGGAGTTGTTTAGAAACAGACATTATAAGAATCTAACTCAAGAAGAATTTTATCGTGCTGCGATGTTTGGTTTAATCAATGCATTAGAGGACCCATACACGAGCTATATGACCCCGGATGAAATGGAACGGTTTAGTCAACGTTTAGGAGAAGATTTTGTCGGTGTTGGCATTACTGTAGAAAATATAAATGATAATGTTGTAGTGCGTAAAGTATGGAGCGGATCACCTGCTGAGAATGCTGGAATTCGTCCTGGTGATCGGATTACGCATATTGATGGTGTAAATGTTGAAAGCTACAGTTATTTAGATACGGTTATAGTTTTACTAGGTGAGGAAAATACGACAGTGGAAATTGGTGTAGCCAGAGTTAATATTATGGATACATTGTTTTTTACGATGACACGTACACGGATTCCTAACCCTTCGGTTGAGTACGAGGTATTTAATGTTGATGATCAAGTGATTGGTTATTTAAAAATTAATAGCTTTGGTGCACAGACGTATAATTTAATGGGCAGCGCTTTAGAAGACCTTGAAGATAACGAGCACATTGAAGGACTTATTATTGATTTAAGAGACAATGGTGGTGGGTTTTTAACGGCTGTTTTAAATATGTTAGATACCTTTCTTATCGAAGGTGAGTTGCCAATGTTTAGTACACGTTCAATCTCAGGCGGAACCGCCTATGATTTTGATTACAATGCCACTGGAACATCACTTAAACCTTATGATATAGTGGTTATGATTAATGGACAAAGTGCAAGCGCTTCTGAGGTGTTTGCGGCAGGGATGCAAGAAAAAGGCGGATACACTATTATTGGTGAAACATCCTTTGGAAAAGGGAGTATGCAAACCTCTGTAACGTTATCTAATGGTAGTAGCATTAATGTTTCTATCGGACAATGGTTCACACCTACTGGACAATGGGTGCATCGTGGTGAAGGAGATTTAGATGGTGTAGAACCGGATATCTATGTAGAGCAAAACCCTTATTTTAGAGCGTATGTTATGTTTTTACAAGAAGATGAAACGCTAGAGTTTGATGAGGTGTCATCACAAATAGCAAATCTTCAAACTATTTTAACGATGTATGGTTATGATGTAAGAACCGATGGTTATTTCGATCTTGTAACTGAAAATGCGGTTAAAGACTTACAAGAAAGTCTTGATTTAGATATCACAGGCGTAGTTGATAATACATTAATTGCCTACATTAATGAGTTTTTGATTAACTTCATAACCAATCCTGAAAATGATGAACAGTTAAGTGCTGCTTTAAGCTATTTCGAACTAGATTAAGGTGAAGTTTTCTTCACCTTTTTTACGGTGAATGATTCGCATCATTTGTCTTAACATGTATAATAGTATATGAGGAGGAGATATTTTATGAAAAAAGTTGCATTAATTACAGGGTCTTCAAGAGGGTTAGGTAAGGCGATGGTTGAGGCGTTTGCGGAACAAAACTATCGCGTTGTTGTTCACTATAATAAAAGTAAAGCGAACGCTCATGCAATCATAAATTCTCTTGAACAAAAAGGACTAGAAGCAATGGCCATTTATGCGCCACTTGATAATGCTCAAGACATCCAAAAAGCAATAAGCAATATTATTGAGAGATTTGGACGCATCGATGTGCTAGTAAACAACGCTGGTGTTAAAGAAGATGCCTCAATCTTTGATATGTCTTTAGAAACATTTACTCAGGTAATGAATATCAACGTAATTGGAGCATGGATCATGACAAAACATGTAGCAGAAGTTATGAAAAAGCAAGGGTCTGGTAGAATTATAAATATCTCAAGTGGGGTAGGGACATACGGTAGAGAGTTCCAGACGAATTATGCAGGGTCCAAAGGAGCGCTTAACGCGATTACTAAATCCCTTTCCAAAGAGCTAGGACCTTACAATATTACCGTTAATGCTATTGCGCCAGGATTAATTGAAACCGATATGACTGCGGACGTTGACCCAGAGCATAAAGAGGCTTACCGAAAACAAATCCCCTTACAACGACTTGGCAAACCAAAAGACATTGCAAATGCTGCTTTATTTCTAGCCGGTGATGGCGCGGATTTTATAAGCGGACAGATTATTCATGTTAATGGAGGATTACGTTAAACTAGAATGTAAAACTTTTCACAACGTTTCAGCACACTTTACATTTTTAAAAAAGTATGATATAATACTAAAGACTTTACCGCAAATGTGGTAGAGTTTTTGTTTGCTTACATCATGAAAAACCGAGGAGGTACATATGACAGAATTAGAAGTAAAAAATCTTTATAAAATATTTGGGTCTAATCCAAACGAAGCAAGAAAACTCGCTGAAGAAGGCGTCCCTAAAGATAAAATTTTAAAAGAAACCGGGAATACAATTGGTGTGAACAATGTAAGTTTTAAAGTTGAAAAAGGTGAAACATTCGTTGTAATGGGTTTATCAGGAAGTGGGAAAAGCACTTTGATTCGTTGCTTAAATCGTTTACAAGATCCTACTTTTGGCGAAGTCCATGTTAACGGACGTAATATCGTTACTTTAAATAAACAAGAACTTCGAGATTTAAGGCGAACAAAAATGAGTATGGTCTTTCAAAATTTCGGTTTATTTCCCCATAGAAGTGTTAGACGTAATGTAGATTACGGTCTAGAAATTCAAGGGATTGGAATGGAAGAAAGAAAAAAGCGCGCTTATGAAGCGCTGAAACTTGTTGGGTTAGAAGGATACGAAGAAATGAAAACCACTGAATTAAGTGGTGGAATGCAACAACGCGTAGGACTGGCAAGAGCATTAGTTCTTGATCCGGATATCCTTTTAATGGATGAGGCATTTAGTGCACTTGATCCTTTAATTAAACGAAATATGCAAGACGAGTTGCTAGAACTACAAGAAAAAGTAAAAAAGACAATCGTTTTTATAACCCATGATTTAGATGAAGCGTTAAAACTCGGTGATCGAATTGCAGTGATGTATGAAGGTTCAGTTGTCCAAATCGGAACACCTGAAGAAATACTTACAGAACCTGCTAATGATTATGTTCGAGACTTTGTAGAAAACGTTGATCGAACTAAAGTTTTAACCGCGGAGAGTATAATGAAAAAACCGTTAGCGGTTGTCGATAGCAGAGAGGGACCTAAAGCTGCTATTAGACGTATGGAAAAAGAAGAGATATCGAGTATATATGTGGTTGATAAATCACGTATATTGCAAGGTGTTGTAGATATTGAAGATGCTAAAAGACTCGCTGATAAAGGTGTTAAGTCTTTAAAAAGCATTTTAAAATCAGATTACGATACAACAGCTCTTGATACACGAATCATTGATTTATTACCATTAGCCAGTCGTACAAATTATCCAATTGCCGTTATCGATGATAAACAACGACTGATGGGTGTTATTGTTCGTGTCTCTGTAATCTCTGGTATCAGCAGAGAAGGGGTTGATAATGATGCTTAATATTATAACGATTCCACAATTGCCAATCGGTGATTATTTTGAGAATTTTATCCGTTTTCTGCAACGCCACTTTGATTTCTTTTTTGAAGGTGTAAATGTAGTTATTCGGATGGCTGTACATAATATCGATCGTCTACTAATGCTTTTGCCAGGATTAATCGTTATCTTAATCTTTGCCTTATTAGCTTGGTGGGCATCATCGAAATGGTTAGGCTTATTTACATTTATCGGTTTACTTGTAGTATACTCAATGGGATTTTGGTCGAGTGCGGTTAGTACACTATCACTTGTATTAGTCTCTTCGATTATCGCTTTATTGATTGGTATTCCATTAGGAATACTAGCAGCTAAAAGCGATCGAATAGGCTCTGTAATAAGACCATTACTAGACTTCATGCAAACCATGCCGGCGTTCGTATACCTTATTCCAGCCATAATCCTCTTTGAAAGAGGGGCCGTAGCAGGAACGATTGCCACTGTAATCTTTGCTATGCCACCGGTTGTTAGATTAACGAACTT
Source organism: Candidatus Izemoplasma sp. (assembly GCA_007116245.1). Taxonomy (GTDB): domain Bacteria; phylum Bacillota_I; class Bacilli_A; order Izemoplasmatales; family Izemoplasmataceae; genus CSBR16-104. The sequence goes on from SKIW01000012.1 coordinate 10,827, forward strand.
AGGAATAAGGCAAGTTCCTACGGATGTAATAGAAGCGGCTAAATCGCTTGGTTCTACAGGGAAACAGTTACTTCTTAAAGTACAGCTACCCATATCATTGCCCACGATTTTTGCGGGTATTAACCAAACGATTATGTTATCACTATCGATGGTAGTCATTGCCTCTATGATCGGTGCTGGAGGATTAGGACAAGATGTCCGTTCTGCATTATCCCGGGTGGATATTGGATTCGGGTTTGAAGCAGGCTTAGCGGTTGTAATACTTGCGATGATTATCGACCGTATCACTCAGTCTTTTGGAGAAAAGGCTGAAAATTAAATTGTTAACAATGCAACACTAAATAGATTGTTAAACATCAAAAAAAAATAGGAGGAGAAATTATGAAAAAATTATTGATGTTAATTTTAGGATTAACTTTTGTAGCTGCATTAGCAGCATGTGAAGACCCAGCAGATGAGGACTGGTTTAGAAATCAAGTTATTGTTGGTATTGAACCAGGTGCTGGTATTATGCAAGCAACAGAAACAGCCATTGATGAATATGGCTTAGATTTCACTTTAGACGCTACAAGTGACCCAGTTATGGTCGCAGAACTAGCAGAAGCTTATGCAAATGAAGAATGGATTGTCATCACAGGATGGGAACCTCATTATAAGTTTGCGGATTTCGATCTTAAGTTTTTAGAAGATCCACTAGGCATCTTTGGTGATGTAGAAAACATTCATACAGTCGCAAGAGCGGATATTATGGATGATTTACCAGAAGTAGCTGAGTTCTTTGAAAACTTCTACTTAACAAGTGAACAACTTGGAGACTTAATGGGGTTAATTGAAGAACACCGTGCGGATATGGATTATGCAGATATCGCACGCATGTGGATGGAAGACAATGAAGATGTTTATACACCATGGTTACCAGAAGATCACGATGGTAATGAAGCTTTAGTACGTTTAGATTATGTAAACTGGGCTGAAGGTATTGCTATGAACTACTTAGCTGAAGCGATACTCATTGATGAACTCAACTATACTGTTCAATCAACAGAAGGTGACCCTGGCGTTGTCTTTACAGCATTAGCTAGTGGTGATAGTGATTTCTTTATCGATGCTTGGTTACCCGTTACACATGAATCATACATGGATCAATATGGTGATGATTTAATTGATTTAGGATTTAACTTTGAAGGCGCACGCATTGGTCTTGTAGTCCCTAGTTATCTACCTATTAATAGTATCGAAGATTTGATTCGTGAAGATTAACTAACAAAATAATAATAAAAATAGCACTTCAATTTTTTGAAGTGCTATTTTTTATTCGTTATGTTTTAAAGCTAAAGCAGGGGCTTTATTCGCGGCTATTAAGGATGGGATTAATCCCGCGCAGTACGTTAAGATTATACTTATCAAAACTAAGTAAATGGCATGATCAATTCTTAGGACTACTAGCCTTTGAAAATCAATCATAAAGCTCTCTAAGTAATGGTTTAAAGGTATCGCTAACAATAAAGTAAGAAGAATGCCAAATACACCAGCGATAAATCCAATAATCATTGTTTCGGTATTGAAAATTCTCGTAATATCTTTCTTTCTAGCACCAACACTGCGTAAAATACCAATTTCTTTAGTGCGTTCTAAAACAGTTACATATGTAATAATACCAATCATCATTGAGGAAACGATTAAAGCGATTGCTGAAAAGCTTAATAAAACGATCGAGATATTATTTACAATACTCTTTAAAACATCCGTAATTAACTGTGCATTATCTGTATAATAGATTTGTCCTAACACAGGAAGACCAATATTAAAAGCATCTAAATACATTAACACTTGTTCTTTCGCTTCAATAGAAGAAGGGTAAATTTGAATTAAATAGGGTAAGTCACGACAGCCATTTTGAATTCTTTGAAGTTTCAAGCCTTCAATTTGCTCTTGTGTATAATCGCTTGTGTCAGTGTCATCTAACATTTGACAAAAATTAGAGTTTATATTTAAATCAATAAATGAACGTTCTAAAGAACTTTGATAATAAATACCGGATGTATCAGATTCAATACCACCAGGAATCGCTCTCATTACTCCCGTGACAGTAAGTTCTATACCGTTTAAATAACTTGATTCATCAACATTTCTTTGTATGGTGTTTGTTAAAACATCGTATTCAATATCAATATCATCATTCATGGCAACCACAAGCTTTTGTCCTAAAATATCATCAAATGAGACAACACCGTTATAATTAACATTAATAAAATCAAAGTAACTAGCATCAATTTGATTTCTTGAATCAACAATAATTGTAATTTCGTAAGGCGTTTCTGGCAATCTTCCTGCTTGCAATGTAAATTGGCTATTTAAGTAGTTTAAACTCTTAGGTAAACTACGCAAATTAATCTGGTTAGCCGCAGAAGTGATGATTTCATCATCGTTTGTCTTGCTCATAAACAGAAGTTGAATTCCATAATTATATTGGATTGCATCCACGAGTGTTGGATCCATCGCTTCTAAATAATCGAGATAAGGTGTACGAATGATATTGCGATGGCGGGTTTCTTCGCCAGGCGATATAGGGTTAAAAACACTAGTCGGATCAGTGAATGGGTCATTTGTCCCCATAGAAGGCCAAGCTAAATAATTTCTTGGAACTTCGCTAATTACGATGGGCATTGAGGATAGCGTTTCAGATTCTATCGTATTGATCTCCCTTGAAAAACCGTTAGACATGGCTAATACAAGCGCAATACCCATAATACCGATACTACCGGCAAAGGCAATCAGCATGGTTCGTAGTAGTTTATGTTTAACGTTTGTTATGGCAAGTTTAAACGCTGTATATAAAGTCATATTCTCATATTCAGGTTGATAAGGATCATGATAAAATTTTGGTTTTGTTTTAACATCATCAACGATTTTACCATTTTTTAATCGAACAATTCTTGTAGCGTATTCTTTAGCGATATCTTCGTTATGTGTAACCATAATTACTAGTTTATCTTTTGCAATCTCGTTAATCAGTTGCATAACCTCATACCCAGAAGCGCCATCTAACGCGCCGGTAGGCTCATCAGCTAAAATGATCTCGGGATCATTTACTAACGCTCTTGCAATCGCAACCCGTTGTTTCTGGCCACTTGAAATCTCGGCACTTTTTTTATGCATATGCTCTTCTAATCCCACACGGGTTAATACTTGAATAGCACGCTTTCTACGTTCGGACTGTTTTATACCAGAAAACACCATGCCCATCTCAACGTTCTCAAGCAATGTAATATTCGGAATCAAGTTATAGTTTTGAAATATAAACCCAACGCGTTTACTGCGATAGTGATCCCAATCGCGTTCACTAAACTTCCGTGTAGAAACGTTGTTTATAATTAGATCACTTTTTCGATAATTAAGCAAAGCATTACCGGTTAAAACTAAGTCTTCCTGTGAATAAACATCCAATCCTCCGATAATGTTTAAAAGGGTTGTTTTGCCACAACCGCTTGGCCCAAGCACCACAACAAATTCGTTCTTTTTGAACGTGAGGTTAATATTGTCTAATGCCATTGTCCATACGTTGCCATTGCGATAGAACTTACAAATATTTTGAAGTTCGAGCATAAGACACCTCTTTTGTGTGACGTAGATAGCAAGTTTAGCTATATTCTACTTTAGTTTTCGAGAATTGTGTACGAACTTGCTATAAAATTCATAGATTATTTGATAACATGCAGCTATTTTGAAGTATATGATGTCAAAGATTGTCTTTACTCATATTCTAGCATATAATAAAACTGATAAAAGGGAGTGTGAGATAAGTATGAAAAAAGTGCTAATATCTGTACTGCTAATATTAACATTGTTTACCAACCTCGCTTGTCGACAACAACCAACAGTTGATGCTCAGTTTGTTTCTGAAGTGTTTTTAGATTTAGAAATAGAATGTACTCACCTTTTTATAAATCATGTAAACCAGAGTAGTAATCCACCAATCGATTTAATTGAAATGCTCGATCAATCAGATCGAGATGCGATTATAATCCATATTATTGATAGTACGAATAATTTAGATTATCAAATTCTTATTACACCAGAGTATTTTTACGATACCAGAACAATGACTAAAATTGAGAACACGTATCCCAACACGGATGAAGGACGTATAGAAGCAATCCTCGCGTATACATCACTGATTGATTTTGAATTTTTAGAAATAAGTAATCTTTATAATCTTGCTCAGCGCTTAGTTTCTAGAACCTATACTAAAACACGGTTACATCATACTCTCCGAGGAGAATTGCTAGATACCAACTATCCTGATAATCAAAAAGAGTTTGCTGAATTCGTTATTGCGGACGAACAATTAGTAGAACTACATTTTCGACTAGAAGAGGATTTTCAATCAACCAAAAAAGAAAATAACTATGTTGCGGGCATTCACTATTACTTTAGTAATCAAATGCCTTTAGAATTTCCATCTTTATCACAATTTTTTAAAGAATAACCTTTCATTCTTTTCTCGTTTCCTCTATAATAGTCATGAGTCAGTTAGGAAGGAGCCCTTATGAAACCTTTATTATTTTTAGTGGCTGGCGGTTCAGCCAGTGGAAAAAGTACGGTTGTGCAAGAAATATTAGAAAAATCAGGGTTAAACGATGTCCTTATAATTAAACATGATGATTACTACCATGATCAAAGTGAAATCCCCTTAGAGGATCGCTACCAGATGAACTACGATCATCCGAGTTCTTTAGATAATCAATTGCTTTACAACCATCTAAAACAGTTGTTAGAAGGGGATAAAGTCGAAAAACCAATGTATGATTTTGTTATGCATACAAGGGCTGATAAAGTAGAGTTGGTTGAACCTAAAAAAATCATTATTGTCGAGGGGATTTTAATTTTAGAAAATCCTAAAATTAGAGAATTATCCGACATGAATATTTTTGTTGAACTTGATGATGATACACGTTTCATTCGTCGTATGCTAAGAGATATGAATGAACGTGGACGTTTACTCGACAATATAATTGAACAGTATGAAAAAACAGTTAAACCGATGTTTCATCGTTATGTAAAACCAACAAAACGCTATGCTGATGTCATTATTCCAAATGATCAACGTCATGATAAAGCGGTTGATTTAATTGTTACTAAAATCAAGCAAGCCATTAGTGAGTTTAATTACAATTAGGGGCCATAGCTCAGCTGGGAGAGCGCTAGCATGGCATGCTAGAGGTCGCGGGTTCGAGCCCCGTTGGCTCCAATTAATTTAAAAGCAAAACTACAGTCTGACTGTGGTTTTTTAAATAATACAAAGGATATACGGTTAGCTACACAAACTAAATGTATTTTTTTTAAATAGCTTGAAAGCCCTTTCTTTGTATCTTTTTTAATACACACCTGGATTAGGTGTATAAAAGATACTTGTCATGATGTTGCGAAATCGCTATAATAAGGGAAAAGTGTCTTATATATGAAAGGTGTGGTATATTTCTAGAAATCGATATGTAGATTAGGGTTTTGCATTATTGTTTATAAACTAAAAAAACTAGGAGGACAAAATGCAGCTAAGAGAGATACTCGGAAAATACCCGAAGACAGAAGATTACTTAATAGAAATATTACTGGATTATCAAAAGACTAAAATTCATCATTATTTAAGCGAAGAAGAACTAAAAGAAATCGCTGAACACTTGAATATATCTGAAAGCAAAGTATCGAGTGTTATGACATTTTACACCTTATTCTCGATGAAACCAAAAGGACAGTATGTTATTCAAATTTGTCATGATGTACCTTGTTATGTCAATGATCAAAATTCTATTCTTAAGACATTAACCAATCTTCTCAATATTCAAGTAGGAGAAACAACCGAGGATAAAATGTTCACTCTCGAGTACACTAGTTGTTTGGGTGCCTGTGATAAAGCGCCTGCGATGCGTATTGGAGAGAAAACATTTACCGCCTTAACACCGAATAAAGTTAAAGCCATTTTAGCTGAGTATAGGGGGAAGAAACATGCTTGAGAAAAAGATGCTAACAAAACGTTTTGGTATCGTTAACCCTCTATCGATTAAAGATTATATTGATAATGGTGGATATATTAGTTTACGAAAAGCGTTAACAATGGAGAAAATTACGATTATTGATGAAATTGAAAACTCCAAACTTAGAGGACGCGGTGGTGCAGGATTTCCTGTACACATTAAAATGCTGAGTCTTGCAAAAGAAGTTAGTGATGTTAAATATTTAGTGAACAATGCCGATGAAGGTGAGCCTGGAAACTTTAAAGATCGAGCGTTACTAGAAAACGATCCACACCTTACAATTGAAGGAATGATTATTTCTGCTTATGCCTCAGGTGCTACAAAAGGGTATATATATATTCGCGGAGAATACAATCGTGCCATTAGTATTATGAAGTGGGCAGTTGATCAAGCTAGAGATATGGGTTACTTAGGTGAAAACATTCTTGATTCAGGGTTTGATTTTGATATTGAAGTTCGAACCGGTGCTGGCGCATATGTCGTAGGAGAAGAATTTGCTTTATTAGAATCTATCGAAGGTAAAGCTGGACGTACTAGAGTTAAACCGCCGTTTCCTACTGAACGTGGATTATTTGGAAAACCCACGTTAATTAACAATGTTGAAACGTTTTGTAATCTACCGTTCATTATCGAGATGAGTGGTAAATCCTTTGCAAAAATCGGTACACCTAGTTCAACTGGAACTAAACTAATAAGTCTTTCAGGAAACATTAATAATCCTGGAGTCTATGAGGTTCCTTTTGGTGTAACGTTAAGAGATGTAATAGATACTTTAGGTGGTGGCGTACCCGAATCAAGAAAACTAAAAATGGTTCAACTTGGCGGCGCATGCGGGCCGATTATTCCCGAATTCATGCTCGACTTAAAAATTGATTATGACCGTTTTGAAGACTTCGAATCAAAAACAGGCGCTGGGGCGATCATTGTCATGGATGACCGCCATAATCTATTTGAAGTATTGCTTAGAATCGTTGAATTTTTTGGCCACGAATCATGTGGGAAATGCACACCTTGCCGTGAAGGGCATATACAATTAGAATACTTAGTTAAAAAGTTTTTATATAATGAAAGTACACCGAAAGACTTATTTTCTCTAGAATCCTTAGCGCGTGTTATGCATCAAACATCTTTATGTGGACTAGGCCAATCTTCGCCTATTTCGCTTATTTCGACACTTGGATATTTTAGAGATGAATATCACAATCGCATTGAATTTGCGGGGAAGGAATAAGTCATGGTTAAAATTAAAATAAATAATAAAGAAGTTAATGTTAAAACTAACACAACGATTTTAGATGCGGCAAAGGAAAACGGGATAGATGTACCGACACTATGTTATTACCCTGATTTACATATTAACTCAGATTGTCGTATATGTTCTGTTGAAGTAGAGGGATCAAAAAATCTATTAACTGCATGCTCGACACCTGTTAAAGAAGGCATGGTGATTCGCACTAATTCTTCGAAAGTATTAAATGCTAGAAAAACGATAACCGAGTTAATCCTCGCGAATCATGATACGAACTGTACAGCGTGTGTTAAAAACATGAAATGTGAACTCCAGTCTTTAGCGAACCAATTAGGGATTGATGAAAATCGCTTTCCCTCAGTATTGAAACAACAAGACGTTGATGATCAAAATCCATCGATTTATCGCAACCCAAATCGTTGTATTAAATGTGGTCGCTGTGTCGATGTTTGTAAGGATGTTGAAGGGACGCATGTACTGGAAACCATGTTCCGTGGTCACGATGTTCAAGTCACGCCTAAATACGGTAAGTTTTTAAGTGATGAGGATTGTACTTTTTGTGGTCAATGTTCTAGCGTGTGTCCTGTAGCTGCAATAACCGAAAAGGATGATAGTATTCGTGTTTTAGATGCATTAAACAATCCAGATATACACGTTATTGTTCAAGTAGCACCATCGATACGTGTCTCAATTGGTGAAGAGTTTGGCGAGCTTAGCGGAGGAGAATGGACTGGTAAACTCGTCACTGCTTTACGAAGTTTAGGCTTTGATAAGGTTTTTGATACTGATTTTACAGCGGATTTAACCATTATAGAAGAAGGTCATGAGTTATTGCATCGGGTACAAACCGGTGGGAAGTTGCCAATGATGACATCGTGTTGTCCTGGCTGGATTAATTATGCCGAACAAAAATACCCTGAAATGTTAGAACATTTATCAACGTGTAAATCACCACAACAAATGTTTGGCTCTTTAGCAAAAACATATTATGCTCAATCAGAAAAATTAGACCCGAAAAATGTGTATGTGGTATCGATAATGCCTTGTACCGCAAAAAAATATGAAGCAGCACGTGAAGAAATGCAAGTTCATGAAAATATTCCTGACGTGGATGCGGTTTTAACTACACGTGAACTTGGTAAAATGATACGACAAATGGGAATTAATTTCAAAGAGTTACCCAATGATGAGTTTGATAATCCATTTGGCATCACAACCGGTGCAGCCGCGATATTTGGCGCAACGGGTGGTGTTATGGAAGCGGCATTAAGAACTGTTTCTGAAGTTGTGAATAAAGAACCGCTTGAAAGTTTAGACTTTAAGGATGTCCGTGGTATGCAAGGCATCAAGGAAGCAGAAGTTGAACTTGGTGGTGCTAAGGTAAGAGTGGCTGTAGCGCATACATTAAAACACGCTAAGCAACTAACAGACCAAATTAAGGAAGGCACTTCACCATACGCATTTATTGAAGTTATGACTTGTCCTGGTGGCTGTATCGGCGGTGGTGGTCAACCATACGGTACGACAAATGAAAAGCGTCAAGAAAGGATAAACGCTACATATCAACTCGATAGTGAAATGCCATTACGTAAATCTCATGAAAATCCATACATAACTGAAATTTACGAGAAATTCTTAAAAGAACCTTTAGGTGAACTTTCACACACATACTTACATACTCACTATAAACCAAGAGGTAAGTTAAAATAAACATTAAGCGCTTTGCATTCAAAGCGCTTTTTTTATGCCCTTCATTATGTTAAACTAAAGCTAATAGAAGGCTTTTAAGGAGATGTTTGTATGAAAGCATTATTTGTTTTATCTAACGATATAGAAGATGTTGAAACACTCGCGACTCGTGGACTTCTAGTGAGAAGTGGATTTGATGTTACTATGATTAGCACTGAAGAAACCCTTATGATACGTACCGCTTTTGGATTGAGATTTGAAGCTGATGCTTTATTATCAGGGATCAATATAAGTGATTACGATCTGCTTATTATACCTGGTGGAAAATATGTCGCAAACACCATTAACCGCAACCAGGTTATCCCACAGTTAGCTAAGGAGTTTGCAGCTAACGATAAGGTGATTGCCGCTATTTGCGCGGGTCCTCGCTTTTTAGGTAAAGCGGGATTACTTGATCATACACGATTTACAGCATATCCCGGTTCAGAAGTAGATATGCCCAATGGAATATATTGTCCAGAAAAAAAAGCGATGACAGAGGGGAACATTATCACAGGAAAAGGTGCTGGTACAGTTTATCAGTTTGTATATGAGATTGTAAAATATTTTAAGGGAACTACAGCAGCAGACAACCTGTTTGAATCGATTCAGTATTGAACTTGAGAAAGTGTGATTTCACATGAAAACCTTAAGTAAAATTAAAGCGATATTAGCGTTCAATCTTAAAACATTTATTGTTTTTGAAATCTTTTACCGTGCATTTGGCGTACTTTTGATTTTTCCGCTTGTAAGAGTGCTTTTTTACGCCTCTATACGCGTGGCAGGATATCAGTACATTACAAATAGAATGTTAATAGAATACTTAACGAGTTGGACTACTATTTTATTTTTAATATTACTTATTATTATTTTTAGTGTTTATGTTTATATCGAAATGATTTTTCTATCAATCATTTACGATTTTGGTTATCATAAGGAGATCCTTCATCTTAAAACATTAATCAAGATTGGAACAAGCCATTCTCTAAGACTTTTATTACGTTATAAGGTTCTAATTCTAGTTCCGGCTGTTTATATGTTCTTTGTTTTTGAAGCGCTACATATTGTAGGTTTTGCTTCAACGATTTCAATACCACGTAATCTTATTGAAGAAATTGACTATTATTTAACAGCAAGAATTGTGTCCTATGTGCTTATAACCCTAGTATTATTGTTTTTCGTAGAAATGATGTTTTATTTAAAACTGTATACTATTGAATCAATGTCATTTAAAGATACTTTTAAAGAACAAGTTAAAAAAAGTTTTGCTTCATGTAAAGAAGATATTACAAATATACAAGAAGATTTTTCCACTTTAAAAAATACACTAAATATAGTACTTCAAGATCAAACTTCTAAGCAATTACAAATTCAAGAATTACAAAAATCAATCTCTGAGTTATTAATAACTCAAAATACATTACTTGAAGAAATTAAGGAATTAAAATCAAACTCTTCTTTACACAACAATAACAATAAAAGTAGTAATAATAATGAAAATAATGATAATTCTAATCGAATTAATTCAAATTCAAACTCTCATACAAATTTAAATGAAAAAAAAGTTCCAACTTCAAAATCCATAATAACTAAAGACCCTTATGAAGCCTTATTGGAGTTTAAAGCTAAAGTGAACAAAAAAGATACTATAAAACAAAAAATACTCTCAATGGTTCCTGATGAAGGAATTAATTCTAGCGAGTTATGTTTTTTATTTGTTGAACATTTTAGGTATTGCTCAAAAGCTACATTTTATAA
>SKIW01000005.1 GCA_007116245.1 Candidatus Izemoplasma sp.
TATGTTCCAAATGCGCAACGTGAGTTAACGCGTCTTGATTACCGAATGGATTTTGAAGATGTTTTTCGTGAGTACTTAATTGAACTCGATTTAATTAAACCAGTGATTTTATGCGGCGATTTAAATGTAGCGCATGAAGAAATTGATTTAAAGAACCCTGCATCAAACCGTCGAAACGCTGGATTTACGGATGAAGAACGTGGTAAGTTTACGCAGCTTTTAGAAAGTGGGTTTACCGATACGTTTAGATGGCTTTATCCTAATACAATACAGTATTCATGGTGGAGTTATATGTTTAATGCGCGCAAAAATAATGCTGGGTGGCGGATTGACTATTTTCTTGTGTCAAATCGATTAAGTGACAAGGTTATCGATAGTGAAATCTTGAGTGCTGTTTTTGGCAGTGATCATTGTCCTGTTAAATTAACACTTAGTGAATAGTATGAAAAAACATTTAGTTATTATTTCAGGGTTTATTGCTACGGGGAAATCGACACTGCTTGACTATATTAAAACCCATTACAATGTGAAAGCATACTCAAAAGATGTTTATAAAGAAAAGTTAGTTAAAACTGAAGGTTATCGAAGTCGTGAAGAGAATAAAACTTTAAGTATTCGTGCTGTTAATGATATCTTTAACGCGATAATGGAAGATTTTAAACAACATGCATTAATCGTGGCGGAAGCGAATTTTTCTAAGGATGAACTGAAAAGAATTGTTCAATACTGTAAAAACGATGACATTGATACAACTGTTATAATGTTGACTTTGGATGAAAAGTTACTTTATAAACGTTATTCGACACGGTATTCACGTTTACATGAAGCACACCGCTCTATTCCATTATTAACTAGGGAAGTATTTACGAGGGCACTTAGAGAGTATGAAGAAAGTATTTCTTTCTATGTTACGGAAGTGATCAATGCCGATGAAGTTCTTGATATGAAGAAATCTTTAGATTATATTTTTGTAAGTAACGATTAAATTTACGCGTTTTATACAGTTTACCCATGATTACCTTGAAAAAATGAGTGTAATGTTTTAAAGTAGTTATGGATAACAATTCTTAAGATTGGATGTGAAACATATGATTGTTATAGTTTATATAATACAACTTGCATTTGGGCTATGGGTTGGATACCATAGCGGAAAAGGTAGTGACAATGATCATGTCTTTGTTGCGGTGGTCTTTTTTATCGCAGCTTCTATTAGTGGACTCGGATTATTAGTAGCGCCATTTTACCATGTTATGAGTACGTTTGCTGTATGGTTAATTGCCGGTATTGCAACCTCTGAAATCGTCGCTTATATTGAAGAGCGTAATGATGAAGACGAGTACTACTAAGCCTTCACTAGACCGCATTATCGAGCATAGTCACCAGACACTTAAACGCTTTTTAGGAGAGTATGTTACCGCTATCGATATGACGATAGGAAACGGATTTGACACACTTTTTTTAGCAAAATCATGTAAAAAAGTTTACGGGTTTGATATTCAAGAAGCCGCTTTAATGACAACTCGCAATCGATTAAATGAAACCGGGTTAAATAATATAGAACTAATCTTGGATTGTCACTCGAACTTTAAACACTATGTTAAGGAACCATTTCGTGTTGTGGTATTTAATCTTGGTTATCTTCCTACATCGGATAAAACAGTTACAACCTTATCACAAACGACGTTAAACGCACTTCGAGGTGTGCTTGAGGTTATAGAGCCTGGTGGGATTATCGCGATAACAGTTTATCCTGGCCACCTTGAAGGGGCTATTGAAGCAAGGGATATTGAAGCATTTGTAAAAACCTTGCCAAGTCAAGCGTTTACTGTGTTGAAGTATCAAATTATGAACCGTCATAAAGCACCGTATAATATTTATATTAATAAACATTAAGGAGAATACTATGAGACAAAGAATTGCTGTTACAATGCCTTTAATTGCTTTAACATTGTTTTTGTTTGCGGGATTTGTTTTAGAGAACTGGCTTTTAGGTCTTACCGCTTTTTTACTCATTCCTTTATCATCGATTTTATTATCTAAGCATTGGGTTAGAAGAGTTCATCAATCCATGCCTTTAATTGCGCTAATTTTGTTTTTATGGTTAGCCTTTGGTTTAGATATGGCGCATCCTGGGTGGTTAGTCTTTTTCTTAATCCCACTTTCTGACATTGTTTTTTCACGACGTATTGATGCTCGTAAGTTAGTTACGATGGTAATTACGATTGCGTATATTGCTTTAGGGTTATTAATTGAAGGTTTTTGGCATCCAGGTTGGCTGATGTTTTTATTAATCCCTATTATAAACAGTTTATTTTTTCCAAATCGCAACCAAATCTTTTATATGAATAAAGAAGACCTTAAAACACGTGTTAAGTCATTTGTGTATGAAGACAACGACGATGAGGATATTATTCTTTAAAAGGAGAGCGTATGTTTAAAATTGAAATCGTTCCTAGATATCAAGAAACCGATCAAATGGGTGTTATACACCATTCTGTGTATCCGGTTTATTATGAGCAAGCGCGTGTCGCGTTTTGTGATGAGATTGGTTTACCTTTCCATGAAATTGAAGCGAAAGGGTTGCGGCAAGCGATGCTTGAGATGACTGTTAAATTTCATCAGCCTGCACGATTCGGAAGTAAATATAGTTTATATCTTACTGTTTCTAAAGCGGGTAAAGTTAAGTTGGTTTTTCATTATGCATTAAAGGATGCGGAAGATAACTTAGTAAATAGCGGTGAAACGTTATTAGTATGGCTTGATGAAAACTTAGCACCCATCAATCTTGCAAAGAAACATCCAGAAGTTTATCAGTTACTTAAATCATATGAGCAAAGTAAGTAGCACATATTTTGTGCTATTTTTGGAGGATGTATGAAGAAAAAACAACAGGCGTTATTAGGGATTATTAGTTATTATCTTATCGCGATGTTGATAGCGTTGATTGTTTATCGTGTTTTACCTTTTGAAAACATGATACTCCGGGTTTTTATCGCGAATATCTCAGCGACATTCATCATTTATTTATTTAGTTTAATACATAAAAATTCTTCGATTTATGATCCATACTGGAGTGTGGCTCCTTTCGTTCTTATTTTTCCTTTTGTTGATGGATTAACGTTAAGAACACTGCTTATGATTATTCCTTTATACTACTGGGGAGTGCGCTTGACGTTAAACTGGGTTTACACTTTCCACGATTTTTCACATCAAGATTGGCGCTATGATTACTATAAACAAAAGACGAAACTTTATTGGCCAATCGTTAATTTAATGGGGATTCATGTGATGCCGACGGTGGTTGTTTTTTTAGCGATGATTCCAGTATTTCGGTATTTACAATCGGATTCTCCTTATAATGTACTAACGGTTCTTGGCGCGGGGGTGGTTATCTTCGCAACATCATTCCAATGGCTTGCGGATGTTCAAATGCATCGTTTTAAGAAAACCCCATCCGATGCGGTTATGAATCAAGGGTTATGGGCATATAGCCGTCATCCTAATTATTTAGGTGAAATGTTAGTATGGTTGGGGTTCTTTGTGATGATGATTAGTGTGATTCCAGAATGGCATGCAATATTCGGGTTAATCGTAATGATGTTAATGTTTTCTATGATTAGCATTCCTTTAATGGAGAAGCGTCAACTAGAGAAACGGCCTAATTATGAAGAATATCAGTCACAAACGAATGTATTACTCCCAGTTTCATTTGAACGATTACTAAAATTACTTACAAAAAAATCCTAAGGCTTTAGTCAGGACCTTACATCGTTCCCATGATACAATATATATGGGGTGATACCATGTCTAAAAAATCTAATGAAGCGTTAAAGGCATTAAAAAAGCGGTTGACTAACATCCAGTTTCACGTGACGCAAGAAGAAGGGACTGAACCTCCTTTTCAAAACGCGTTTTGGGATCATGAAGAAGAAGGGATTTATGTTGATGTTGTTTCTAATGAAGTGCTTTTTTCTTCAAAAGATAAATACGATGCTGGCTGTGGATGGCCGAGTTTTACTAAGCCTATAAGTAAAGTGAAAACACATGTGGATCGACGTTATGGTATGGAACGCATTGAAGTTCGAAGTGAGCAGGCTGATTCACATTTAGGACATGTTTTCGATGATGGTCCTGAAGAAACCGGTGGACTTCGTTATTGCATAAATTCTGCCGCATTAAAGTTTGTACCAGTTTCTAAAATGAAAGAAGAAGGCTATGAAAATTACTTGAAACTTTTTGAAAAGACTGATTAATCAGTCTTTTTTATGATATTATGAGTGAGGGTGATTGCATGAAAATACTTATTTCGCCATCAAAAACAATGCGCTATGTACATAGTAAGGATGTACATGAGCATGTGTTTCACCATGAAAAAACAACATTATTGAAACAGTTAAAATCATTTGACACAAATGCGTTGGCTATGTTGTATCAATCAAGTAAGCGAATCGCAGAGGAAAACTACCAGCGCTTTCAAAGATTTAATGAAGATTCGAAAGCGATTTTTAGTTACACTGGTGCACAGTTTAAAGCACTAGACGCTGAGCGTTTACCAAAAGAAAGCCTTGACTTTTTGAATCAACACTTATATATTATGAGTGGATTATATGGACTAGTTAGACCCTTTGATACTATCGGTCTATATCGATTACCGATGGGAGTTACCCTTGATCAACCCTTAAAAAAATACTGGATTGAACCACTTAAGCGGTTTTTAAAAGATGATACAATCCTTAACTTAACATCACAAGAATATAGTGAAGCATTGTGTAACTCATTGCATATTATTAATGTTGACTTTTATATTAAGAAATCTGGTAAATTAAAAAAACAAGCTATGGAAATCAAAAAACAGCGTGGACAGTTAGTTAAGTATCTTGCATTAAAAAAAACACTATCTTTAGACGTTATAAGGGGTTATAAGGAAGACGGATATTGCTATAATCAAGCTTATTCAAGTAAGCAAAATATAGTGTTTATTCGCACTGCATAAGGAGAATTAGTATGGATATTCTAAGGTGGTTTATTCTAATCGTTTTTGTGTTTTTATCAGTTATTCCCGTGATTATGTTAAACCAATACAAAGAAGTATCAAAATACCGTGCATTAAGACATTTAATGCAAGCGATTTTCTCATGGAGCGTTATTTTATTACTTTTACATCTAGCTGAAAATTTAACGATTAGCTATTATCTTCAGTTAGCGATTTATCCGACTGTTTTTGTTGTTGTCTATTTTGCCCATGAGACAGTGCAAAGCTTTCTTAATAAAAAAACACCAAAATATTTACAAGTTCTTTTTTTATTACTGTATTTATTAATTTTAATCGTATCATTTACTAATCCATTGCATTTAGCGATGATTAAAGTTGATATTGATACTTTACAGGATATTGATGAACTGATATATTCAGAAATCGGATGGTTTTTCTATATTCATTTAGCAATCGCATATACAATCATTATTTCCTTTGTCGTAAGATTGTTAAAGTATTTAAGAAAACCTTCACAAACTGATATCGATCTAATACCTTTTTATATGGTGTTAGCAAGTGTAGTCGTCGGGCTTTCTATGAATGTCATTCATATGTTTGTGTATAGTTTTTATATTGATCCTACGTATTTGTCCGTCGTTTTGTTTGGGTTTACACTTTACTATATTATATATAAGCGAGACTTTCATTTAAACTTACTTATACATGGTAGAAAAGAAATTATTAACTCGATGAGAGAGATGATGGTTATCGCTGATCATAATGGTCGAATACTAGAATACTCTAAATCGATAGATCAATTTTTTCATTATCAAAAACTCCCTGAAAAATTAAGTGAGTTTATGTCACTACTAAATCAAAATGCAATCTTGTATACCCACTTTGATGAAGTGAAAAATCACGCATACACTGCAGAAAAACCGTTTTTGTATACGATAGAGAAACCTTTAGTCATTCCATCATATAAAAAACAAGGTAAACTAATATTATTATATGATGAAAGTATGCTTGTAAAATTAGTCGATAACTTAAACTACTTAAGAACATTCGATCAAATGACTGAGTTGTATAATCGGAATCACTTTGAAGAACATCGCGGTGAGTATGAAACCCATTGTCATCATGCAGGTGTTATTATTCTCGATTTAAACGGACTTAAACTGTTAAATGATTATTATGGGCATGAAAAAGGGGATGAATGGATTATCCGCTTGGCTAACCGTTTGAAAGAAGAACAGAAGTCCGATGATGTCTTAGCGATCCGTTTAGGTGGTGATGAGTTTTTGTTGTTTTTTAAATCGATTAAAGATTATGATCTTAAAGTGATTGCCCAAGGCATTGATGCATCATTAACTGACGATGATATTGAAGAACATGTAAGTATATCGTATGGTATTGCTGAACGTAAAAAGAATGAACCATTAGATAAAGTGCTATCTAGAGCTGATAAAGCATTGTATTCTATGAAAGAAAAACGCTCTCCTAGTTATCAAGAAAAAGTCATCAAATACCACGAAAAAAGCGCTTAAATAAGCGCTTTTTTTAAACTTCAAAACAACTTCCACCAATAAACTCTCTTAACAATGAGCTACAAGGTACGACTTCATCTGATATATCTTTAAAATATTTTAAGAACTTGATTAACCGGTTTGCGGTGATGAAGTGTTCACTATCACGCGGGATTTCCATCAATGTATCTAAAGCGTATTTCTTCATGACGCAAAACTCATAGGCTAAACCACTGTTAAAAATGTAATCAGCACCTTCTTGATGTGGATATATCCACTTAAACTCACCTTCACGGACACTCGGCCACATAGCGATTGTTTTACTTGCAGGGGAGTTTCGGAACTTACGGTCTCTAACGATGCGTCGCAATAATCTTAAACTAGTAATACCGATAGGATTATGATTATCGATGTTGATTTGCAGCTGTGGGCTGATAAATATTTTAAACTTCTGATGTTTCGGTATTAATGTTGTTAATTCTTCATTAAGGGCATGGATTCCTTCGATAATAATGGGACTTTCGGGTGAAATTTTAACTTTTTTATACCCGGAACGGCGTTTTTCCATAAAATCAAAATGAGGAATGTCGACAACTTTACCATCTATTAAATCGAGCATATTTTGATTGAAGAGTTCGATATCTAGTGTATTAATGTGTTCTAAATCAACTTTACCATTCGCATCAGGTTGGATTTGATCACGATCTAAATAGTAGTCATCAAGTGAAATCATCGTAGGTTTTAAACCAAGTGTCATTAGTTCTATCCGTAGGCGTGTTGAGAAGGTTGTTTTTCCGCTTGATGATGGTCCGGCAATCGCAATCAATCGAATATTATCATGATCGTCTAAAATCTTTTTACCAATTTCCGCAATCATTTGATTATGTTTAGATTCATTCATATGCACGAACTCAACCATTGAATCACTCGATGCATGTTCATTCATTTTTGCAATCGTGTTCGCATCAATGCGTGTAGCCCAGCGGTTGGCATCACGTAAGGTTCTACCATAGATTGGTGCATCCTCAAACTTCGGGATATTACCTTGTTCTTCAGCCCGTGGGTACTGCAATAAAAAACCAGGTGAGTAAAAACGGAGTTCGAAGTTTTCTAAGTAACCTGTCGATGGCACCATAAGATTATACATATAATTTAGGTAACTACCGCAACGGTAGAAGTGAACCGTGTCTTCAGGGCGGTATTGTATAATATCGATTTTATCTTGGTAGCCGTGTTTTTTATAAAACTCAATTGCTTCTTTATTCGACATCTCTATTCTTTCGATAGGGATATCTTCTTTAATTAATCGAATCATTTCTTTTTTTAGCTTGCCCATAATATCACGCACTTTTGTGGAATCTTCAATATCGAGAATATGACAAAACGTTGTTCGTGAGATACTGTAGTTGAACTTGAATGTTAGTGACGGATAAAGTTTATGGAACGCCATGGATAATAAGTAACGTAAGCTTGCTTCATACGTAAAAATCGCTTCTTGATTTGTGGTATCAAGAAAACTGATTTCTGCATCATAACTAACTTCATAAGATAACTCACGTAAACGGTTATTCACTAATGCGATAAAATACTGTTTGTTTGGATCTTTAATTAAATCTTTCAATACGACGTTGTTTTTGTATTCTTTCGTTTCACCTTGAATTGTTAATTTAAACATAATAATCACTCGCTTTCCAAAAAAAGGTGTATATCTATTTTATCAAATGTTTCAAGGTATTCAAGGAATAATTATAAAAGTATGTGACTTTGTGTATAATAAAAGAAAAGGAGGAGTTTAAATGGGATGGCATAAAGTCACTGAAGTTGAGACCTTGAAGAAGCAAATAAAACTAAAAGTCTTTGTGAATGATTTAGCATTATTATTGATTTATGATCATAAACGTGTTTACGCGATTAACGATCGTTGTCCTCATTTAGGGGCTTCATTAGAAAAAGGGACGTATGATGATGGTGTAGTAACATGTGCTAAACACCACGCCCAAATTGATGTAAAAACGGGTGAAGTTTTAGAAAAAGCAAAGATTTTATTTTTAAAAATGCCTACTAAAAAGACGAAAACGTATGAGACGAAAATAGAAGAGGGTACTGTATTTGTTAAAGTGTAATTTTTTTCTTAAAAGACTTTCCAGTATGATGGATTTATGGTAAAATGTTTTAAGTCATTTACCTGCCGCATTAGCTCCAACAGGTAGAGCAATTCCATGGTAAGGAAGAGGTTGCTGGTTCGAATCCAGCATGCGGCACCATCATCGTTTATCGGACGTTTAATGCGTCTTTTTTTATAAAAAAAGTGGCTTAAGCCACTTTAAACAAGGTTTTATATTCAGTTTCTTTAAATCCTACTAATACTTTTGTACCATATATTAATAACGGCCGCTTTATTAACATCCCATTTTCGCTTAACAAAGCAAGTTTTTCGTCTTCTAACATGGTTTCTAGTCTATCTTTTAACTGAAACTCTCTGTACAGTTGCCCACTCGTGTTAAAAAAACGTTTAATCGGGAGTCCACTTGCGGCAATCCATGTTCGCAACTCCTCTTTTTTAGGGGTTTCTTCTACGATATGACGTGTTATAAAATCAACATTATGATCTTTCAGAAACTGTTTAGCTTTCTTGCAGGTTGAACATGGTGGATACTCAATAAAGATAATCATTTAACTACTCCTTTCAAGATTTAAATATTGATGTGACTGACTTTTAAATGCTAATTACACATAATATTATATCATAAGTAAACAGTAATAATTATCATAGCGCTATGCAGTAAACCGTTAATTAATGTTATAATAGTAACAGGTGATAAGATGAAAAAAATAATAGTTATTACAGGAATGACAAGTGGTATTGGGAAAGCCTTGGCAGAACACTTTGTAAATAAGGGTGAGACTGTTATTGGAGTTTCACGTAATGAAAAAAGATTATCCGACTTTAAAACATATATTAAATCAAAGTATCAAGTAGATATGGAAACATTAACAGCGGATTTTACTTCTTTTGATGCCATGACAAAGGCGATTAACCATTTAAAGCTAAACTATTCTAAGGGAATCGATGTCTTAATTAATAATGCTGCGATTGTCCCAAAGAAGAAAAAATATACTGAAGATGGCTTTGAATCACAGTATCAAGTCAATCATTTGGCGGTTGCGTATTTTACTTTAGAATTACTGGATTTGATTAAACTAAAAAAAGGGTATGTAGTTACAACCGGAAGTGATGCCCATGCACGTGCTAAGTTTGATCCAGATGATATCGAGTCAACGGCACGTTATCATCCATTTCGTTCGTACTGCCGAACTAAGCTCTATAACTTAATGTTTAATTTAGCGTTAAGAAGAAAGTATCAAAACAGTCATCTGCATTTTTATACTGTCCATCCAGGTCGTGTTAAAACGGAAATCGGAACAAAAGATACTTCTTTACTTTATAAATTGTTTTGGAAGTTCTTTACACGTAATGGCTTTAAGCCAGAAGAAACGATTGGGACATATGATTTTTTAGTGTATCAAAAAAATCATCCAGCAGCGTACTTTTACTTACGAAAAGCACATAATTACCTACTCATCGCGGATCGTGAAGATTACCAGGACATATTATATGAAAAAACACTTAAAGATCTAAAACCTTGGTTATAAAATAAAGAAAAGATTCTATCAACCGTAATTTACCGTTGATAGAATCTTTTTTAATTAACGAGGTGGAATGTTCGATGGTGGACCGTTTTCACCTGGATTAGACGGAGGACCGTCACCTCTGATAATACGTCGTAATTCAACGACAGATAGTTCGCTTAATTGATCGTAAGTATACTCATCTGGATAAAGGTCTAAAACTTGATTAATTAAATTTCTACGCATCATCATGCCTGGTTCGATGTCATTTGGAACATCATCTGGTCTAGATTGGGCATTTCCACGTACCATATCGAGATTCGGAAGCCGTTGTGCTGCAATATCTGGGATACGTGATTCAATGCGTGCAGTTACAGCGTCACGACGTTCTTCATTATCGCTTAAAACGTCAAATAATACTACTGGGCGTTCACTATCTAAATAGCCTTTTGCAATAGCGGTACCGATAATTTCATCAATCGCCGTTAAAACATCTTCACCTTTAAGGTTATTTAAATCGAGTATTAACGCTTCACCATCCGTGTTTAATGCAAGGATAGTTAAAACTTTATCTTCTTCATCTAAGTCGATTTGTATTGAAGGGTTAATCTCCATGTAAAGAGAACTAGAAGCTTGTATTTCTTGGGGAATGTTCGTGATGAACAAAAAGATTAGTATTAGTGCAAAACTAAACGCGCTGAACACAGGAACAGGTCTTTGAAGAATGCGTTCAAAAATCGAAGGTCGTTTAGTTTGCATAAAACGAGGATTTTCTTTAATGCGTGTTTTTAAATCCGGTACATCCTTCTCAGCATAGGCACGTATCGTTTGGATAATTTTTTGATCACTCATGGTCTTCACCTGCTTCCTTTCGTAGTTTTTTTAAAGCGTTTTGATACATCCATGTAATTGTTCCTAGCGGTTTTTGCATTTTCTTTGCAATATCTTTATGTTTTTCTTCTAAAATAACATAACGAACAATGACTTCTTTTTCTTCATCATTTAACGCTTTCATTAAACCGTGTAAGTAATAGGCATTTTCACTAGACGTTTCATGGGTGGGTAATAAAAAGTTTTCAGCGTCATCCGGCATACCCACTTCACGTTTCTTTTTATGATAAGCGTTGATAGCTAAGTTTCTAGCAATCGTACCGATCCATGCTTTAAAAGGTCTTTTAGGTTTATATTTTTCGATACTTTCAAGCATTTTCAGATACGTATCTTGCATAATATCTTCAGTTGAACTCTCATCTTTGAGAATAACTAAAATAGTATAATACACATGCGTTTTTGTGGCCTCATAAAGTTCATCAAACGCAGACATATCACCGCGTTGAAGTTTCTTTACATATTCTTGTATTTTTTGATCTGTCACGGTGTCACCTCTATCCTACTAAAAGCCACCTACACTCATTAAACAACTAAGTATAGTATTTTATTGGCTAATTTTTATTTTATTTTAAAATATCGTGGTGTTTGTTTTTTGTATTTGATGTATTCTTCATTAAAAATGCTCTTAAGTAAGGTTTCTTCTTTTTTAATTTGATGATTAAAAGCGAAAGTAATAAACAGCAATGAGCCTAAGAAAAAGAAGTTGGCATACAGTAAGAAGTAACTAAGGAACAAAAGCATTATCGCAATATACGTGGGATTTCTAGTATATTTAAATACTCCGGTGGTAATTAAGGAATCAGCGTTTTGATAGTCTACACCAATCCGCCAGGCATCTTTAAAACTCGCTAAGGCGAATGCAAACAAAATAATCGCAAAGGTTTGAATTAAAACAGCAAGAATGTTTGTCGCTAAGGTTTCAAATAGGATTATTAACTCGATCCTCCCTAAAAAGGAAAGATTAAATGCACTAATAACGACTAAATAGGATAAGAAAAACAACCCGAGATAAAAGAAGAGTTCTAAGTAACGCGCAAAACCCGTTTTTTCTTTACCCAATGCAATGACTTGTTTACCGTTGCGGTATTGTAGAATTGTCTTACTAATAAGTAATGTATAAAAAGTAAACAATGTAATTAACGCGTAAACATCAAAAAAGCTCACGATATCGCCTCCCTTTATTAACATTATAGTCGATTATGGGTGTTTTATGGTAAAATGTTCACGAGAAGGTGAAATTATGGATTATGTAGTCACATGTGCATTTGGCATCGAAGCCGTACTTAAGCGAGAGATGCAGGCATTAGGATTAAATATTACGCGCAGTACGAACGGGAGAATCTATTTTCAAGGGGATCAAAAAGCGCTTTTTAAAGCGAATTTACACTTGAGAACTGCAGATCGTGTGTTTATTCTTTTAGGTCAATCCAAAGTGATGAGTTATGATGCGTTATTTGATTTTATAAAAGGGTTACCCTTAAGTGAAACATTAAGTTCTAAGGGAAAGTACCACATTAATGCTAAGGCCGTTAAATCGACATTGTATAGTCCTAGAGATATACAATCAATCACTAAAAAAGCCCTGATTGAAAACTTAAAAGTAGCTTATAAAAAGACCGAGTTTAAAGAAGAAGGAGAGTACTATCGTCTCTCTATAGAACTTCTGAATGATACTGTAGAGGTTTTACTTGATACCAGTGGTGAATCATTGCATAAACGCGGTTACCGTTTGAAACAAGGAATAGCGCCTTTAAAAGAAACGTTAGCTTCAGCATTAGTACAGTTAAGTTTTTATAATGAGGGTCGTGTCTTATATGATCCGTTTTGTGGGTCTGGAACAATTCTTATAGAAGCAGCGATGATTGCTAAAAATATTGCGCCTGGGTTAAGCCGTGATTTTGCTTTTTTAGCGTTTCCTTGGGTTGACAAACAAGCCTTTCAAACATTAAAAAAAGAAGCTTATAAAGCGATTAATCATTCACCTAAAGGAAGAATACTCGGTAGTGATAACGATATGATGGCGTTAGAAATGGCTAAAACGAATGCGATTGAAGCGGGTGTCGAAGATATCATCGACTTTGAGTTTATCGATTTTGAAGATCATCCATTCACCGAAGAGTATGGTATCATTATTACGAATCCTCCGTATGGTGAGCGATTAGAAACGATTGAGGATGCTGAAATCTTGTATCGTAAAATGGGAGCGCAGTTTAAACGGTTAAAAACCTATTCAATTTACTTGATTACATCGTATCCTGGTGTTGAAGGATTACTGCATAAAAAAGCGGATCGTACACGGGTCTTATTCAATGGAAACATTAAAACACGATACTATCAATATTATGGTCCTAAGCCTTTATAAAGGACCATTTTATTTTTTTTAAAAAAAGTTAGGCATAGTCTAACTATTTTTAAATTTCTATGATATAATTGTTTTCGGCAGGTGAAGAAAAGTGACTAGAGACGATCAAAAAAGATACTTAATATTAAAGGACTCGAACATTTATAAAGGGTTAATTATTTTAGCGATACCGCTAATGTTAAATAACTTCTTAAAAACATTCCATGACATTATTGACATGTTTTTTGTTGGTAGAATAGAAGGTGCTGGTGTTGATGCAGTCGCGGCGATTCAGTTAACCTTTCCTGTCGTATTTACTTTTCTTTCTTTAGGCATGGGATTAAGTGTTGCGGGGACAGCATTGATTAGTCAGTTTGTAGGCTCACAACAACTCGAAGACGCTAAACGGTATGCTACTCAGTTAATTGTGTTATCGTTAATATTAGGTGTTTTGTTAATGGTATTAAGCTATCTTGCTTCGCCGATGATTATTCAAGCGATGGGTGTAGATCCTTCCTTAAGTATTGAGGATCGATTTGTTTTTGAAAACAGTGTACAGTATTTACGTATTAGAGCGTTTGAATTACCATTGCTGTTTGTGTTTTTTGCTTTTATGGCGATAAGGCAAGCGAGTGGTGACACTGTGACGCCTGTGATTATAAGTGGATCTGCGATAATATTAAACATTATCCTATCCCCTATTCTTATCTCTGTTTTTAATTTAGGTGTTCCTGGTGCTGCTTATGCAACACTCATAGCGAATGCCATTGTAATGCCAATGGCGTTTTATTATTTGTTCTTTTCTGTCGATGGCATTACGATAAATTTAAAGTATGGTATGCTTGAGTCATATGTCGTTAAGGATATTTTAAAAACTGCGATTCCTGCTTCGCTTGGACAAGCGATTACAGCGGTTGGTTTTGGCGTTATGAATGGGATTATTTATGGTTTCGGACGCAATACTGTGGCTGCGTTTGGTGTGGGTAATAGGATTTTATCTATAATCTTGCATCCAGTAATGGCAGTAGGCGCTGTGATGAGTGCCTATATCGGTCAAAATATTGGCGCTTTAAACCCTGCACGGGCTAAATTAGCGTTTAAAAAAGCGATGATACTCTCTGTTGGTGTTATGTCTGTTGGCTCGTTATTGATTATGTTTGTAAGACGCCCATTAGCTGGATTGTTTATTGTTGATAATCTTGAGGCGTTGAACTTAGCGAGTGAATATATGTTTTATATTCTTTTAGGGTTGCCTTTAATGGCCATGTTTCAGGCGTTTGTTGGGACTTATAATGGTACAGGAAAAACGCAGTACACATTTTGGCTCTCTGTAACGCGATTATGGTGTTTGAGAATTCCTCTTGTCATATATATGAGAGATTATACGAACTTAGGCAATAGTGGTATTTGGTACTCGATGTTAATTAGTAATTTCATTATTGTCATTGTAGGATATATTTTATATTTACGCTTAGATTTTAAACCGAAAATCCGCTTAGAAGAACCGCTTAAAACGGTTGAATTAAAGACAACATAAAAAAAATAGTTTTCTATCAGCGTGATAGAAAACTATTTTATTTAAACAATCCATGTTGGATTAAATCCATTACTTGATCAACGATGTAATCGACATCGTTGTTGTTTGTCCCTAAATCTAAAACAACTTTTAATCCAATAAAGTTGGTAATACCCATAAGTATATAACTAATAACCTCAGTATCGATGTCACGAATCTCTTCATTCTTAACCGATTCATTTAATCCGCGAATGTATCTTAAAGCAAATGACTCATAATAATCTTTGAATAGTTCGCGATCAATGTATAAAGACTCCCAAATGATGTTATACATTTGCGGATGCTTTTTAGCGAGGAGGATAAATGCTTTAATTCCTTCTCGCTCTTTTTCATATCGGGTTGACTTTAAGGATACTTTTGCGGCAATTTCACGTCTTATGTTGTGAGAGAAAGTTATAAGGACGTGCTTGTATAAAGCGAGTTTACTAGGGAAGTAGAGGTAAAATGTTCCAGCAGCAACACCTGCATGTTTGGTAATGTTGTTCACTGTAGTACCGTGGTAACCGTTTTTATAAAATAGCTCAATCGCTGCATCGAGAATATGATTAAATGTTGCTTTAGCGTTACGGGTAGTGGGTTCTGGTATAGGTGTTTGCATAAATAAGTACCTCCATTTGAAATGTAATTGACAGTGTAAGCGTTTTATGCTAAAATAATATTAAAGGTGAATGGGTATTCAGTTTATGAATTAATGTTCATATTATGAATGGTTGTTCACGAGATAAGTATAATGTATTTTTTATGATAATGCAACCATGAGTTGCAATAAATATAAAGGAGGAAACATGGCAAAAAAAGTTTATGTTGTAGCAGCAAAACGTACTGCAATCGGTTCATTTATGGGGACATTAAGTACAATGCATCCAGCTCAGTTTGGAGCTGAAGTGGTAAAAGGTATCTTATCTGATACTAAGCTTGATCCTAGTCATATTGATGAAGTAATCGTCGGGAATATTTTACCAGCTGGATTGGGACAAGGCGTAGCACGTCAGGTTTCGATTCACGCAGGAATTCCGAGTCATGTACCGGCATATGTTGTCAATATGGTATGCGGGTCTGGGATGAAAAGTGTGATGAATGCGTTTACAAGTATTCAATCTGGAATGCATCATCTTGTCATTGCGGGTGGGACTGAATCAATGTCTAAAGCACCTTATATTTTACCAGATCGCATTCGTCCCGGGATTAAAATGGGTGGCTTTACTGTAAAGGATCATATGATTGATGATGCTTTAATGGATGCTTTTAATCCAATTCATATGGGGATTACAGCTGAGAACATTGTTGAGAAATATGGGATTACAAGAGAAGCCCAAGATGCGTTTGCGATTGAGAGTCAACGCCGTGCTATAGCCGCCATAGATGCGGGTAAGTTTAACGATGAAATAATCCCTGTTGAGGTACCACAACGTAAAGGAAGTATCCTTTTTGATACCGATGAGTACCCAAATCGTAATACGACGTTAGAAAAATTAAGTGGTTTAAGAGCGGCATTTAAAAAAGATGGTACTGTTACAGCAGGAAATGCTTCTGGTATTAATGATGGTGCTAGTTTTATGCTAATTGCGAGTGAAGAAGCGGTGAAGAAGTTTGATTTAAAACCGCTTGCTGAGATTATCGGTATTGGTCAAGGTGGTGTGGATCCTAATTATATGGGTTTAGGACCAACCCCAGCTATTGAAAAAGCATTAAAGCATGCGGATAAAAAGCTTGAGGAAATGGATTTACTTGAGTTAAATGAAGCGTTTGCTTCGCAAGGATTAGGCGTTATGCATGAGCTTGAAGTGAAATTCGGGGTTTCTAAGGAGACTTTATTAGAACGTACGAATGTCAATGGTGGTGCAATCGCTTTAGGACATCCTGTTGGTGCGAGTGGAAATAGAATCATGGTAACCTTATTACATGAAATGATTAAACAAGAATCTAATTATGGTCTCGCGTCACTCTGTATTGGTGGCGGTATGGGAACTGCAATTATATTAAGGAGAGTGTAAGAATGCGTTTAAAAGATAAAGTAGCGGTTGTAACGGGTGGCGCTCAAGGAATTGGGCAAGCGATCGCGGTTAGTTTTGCACAACAAGGTGCAAAAGTTGTTGCTGTTGATATGCAAACCTTAAAGTATGAACATGAAAATGTGGTTGGTAAAATTTTAAATGTCGCAGATAGCGATGCTTGTAAAACGTTTTTTGATGAGGTTATTGAGCAGTATGGTCGTATTGATATCCTTGTGAATAACGCAGGGATTACGCGTGATGCGATGACTCGTAAAATGACCGATGAGCAATGGAATATTGTGATTGATGTGAACTTAAAAGGTGTCTTTAATTTAACGCGTTATATCGGTCCACAAATGGAAGAAAAAGGCGGCGGATCGATTATTAATATTTCGAGTGTCGTTGGTGAATACGGTAATATTGGACAAGCAAATTACGCTGCGACAAAAGCGGGTGTTATTGGTTTAACAAAAACATGGGCTAAAGAGTTTGCACGTAAAGGTGTTCCGGTACGTGTAAATGCGATTGCACCTGGCTATGTTATGACTGATATTTTAAAGACCGTTCCTGAAGACTTATTGAAGCAATTTGCCGCTTTAACGATGTTAAAACGTCTTGGTGAACCAAGAGAAATTGCGGATGCTACGGTGTTTTTAGCAAGTAATGAATCATCTTATATAACAGGACATGTGTTAAGTGTTAATGGTGGCATGAGACTTTAATAAGGAGTGGTAGTATGTTATCAAAGGATCATGTCGGTATTGTAGGAACAGGTATATATCTGCCTAAATCAATACGGACAGCTAAAGAGATTGCAGAAGCAACTAAGGGTATTTGGACTAAAGAGGCTGTCATTGAAAAGCTTGGTATTAAGCAAATTTTTGTTCCTAGTGAACATGATGGAACACAAGAGATGGCATTATATGCCGCAAATGAGGCTTTGAAAAATACGGGAGTTAATCCGCTTGATATCGATTTAATTATTAGTATCGGTGAAGAGTGGAAAGAATACCCTTTAACGACATCTGCACTTTATGTACAAGGTAAAATCGGGGCGATAAATGCTTGGGGAATTGATGTGCAAAATCGTTGTTCAACTGGTGTTAGTGCATTAAAAATCGCAAAAGATATGATGCTTGGCGATGATGACTTAAACACGGTTATGATTGTTGGCGGTTATCGCAATGGTGATTTTGTTGATTACACGGATAAAAACATGTCGATGATGTACAATTTGTCGGCGGGTGCTGGCGCAATTATTTTAAAGAAAAACTATCGTAAAAATCTTTTATTAGGTTCACATATTATTGCTGATGGGACACTGGCAAGAACTGCCGGTGTCACTATCGGTGGTACTGTTGAACCTATTACTGAAAAAAACATTGATCATGCCTATAAAGCATTAAAACTCATTGAACCAGAAAAAATGAAAACACGTTTAAATGAAGTATCGATGAAAAATTGGTTCACTTGTATCGATAAAGCATTGGAAAAATCTCAGTTTGATCGTAAAGATATTGATTATTTAGCGATATTACATATTAAACGTTCAGGTCATAAAGCCATGCTTGAGACGTTGAAATTAGATAATAATCAAAGTATTTATTTAGAAGATTATGGACATATAGGACAAGTTGATCAAATACTGTCACTTCATTTAGCACTTCAGCAAGAAAAAGTAAAAGAGGGTTCTGTCGTATGCATGATTGCGGCAGGGATTGGTTATGTATGGGGTGCATCAATTATAAAATGGGGTGAATACCGTGACTGATTTTTTACGTTTGCTATTTAACAGTTTAGAAACTGGAAGTGTGTATGCCCTTGCAGCATTAGGGATTGTTCTTATTTTTAGAACAAGCCGCACAACAAACTTTGCGCAAGGTTTAATCGGAACCTTTAATGCGTATATTGCGGCATTTTTGATGCTTCGATTCGGGTTTGGTATATGGACTGTAGCCTTAGCTGCATTAGTGACTGCGTTTATTACAGGGATCGTCATTGATACTTTAATTATTCGGCCAGCAGCAAAAGTTAGTCCGATTTCAAAACAAATTATTACTTTAGGGATCATTATGGTTTTAATCGGTATTCTCCCATGGTTTTTTGGTGTAGATTCGATGACATTGCCACGGTTTATTCCTACTGAATACAGTTTGACCATCTTTGGTGCGAATTTACGTTATAATACGATTTTTGTTATTGTTTTATCGACACTATTAATGGGTGCGATGTTTTGGTTTATTCAGTTTACAAAATGGGGTTTGGCTACTCGTGTTACAGCCTCCGATGAAACCACATCGAAATTAATGGGTGTTCCCACTAAAACAGTTACGATGGTATCGTGGGCAACTGCTGCGATGTTAGGTACATTGGCTGCTTTATTTGTTGCACCTCGTGTAAGTGTTTATGCTAATATGTTGTTAACCGTACAAATTAGTGCCTTCTTTGCAGGAACATTAGGAGGGTTCTCTACTTTCTTTGGTCCTGTTGTTGGTGCGTTTATTATATCGTTTGCACGAAATTTTACACAGTTTTACATTTCTGATATATGGGGTAATGTTCTCGTTTATACATCTATCCTCGTATTCTTATATTTTAAACCTTATGGAATTTTCGGTAAAAAGCCGACAAAGAAAGTTTAGGTGGTATCATGAAGATATTAAATCAGATTGAAAACTTTTTTGGAACGCTATCAAAGCGACTTACTAAGCACCCTATCGTACCCTTTTTGATTTTCGGCTTTGTTATTGCTTCTATTGGCTTTTTACCTCATACAGGATTCATTCGCTGGGGAACAATGGGTATTTATGCTTATATTGTTATCTTTACAGTTGTGGCTATGGGCTTAAACTTATTATTAGGTTTTAGTGGTTTGATTTCATTAGGTACAGCAGGTTTTGTTGGCGCGGGTGCTTTAGGTTTAGGTGTTTTTATGAACATGGGTATTCCTTTTGAAATTGCCGCATTGCTCGTTTTAATTATAGCTGGAAGTATCGGTGCACTGATTGGGCTATTTTCGTTAAAAGTGGAAGGTATTTATCTAGCGATTGCGACCTTGTTTGTGGGAGAAATTTTACGTCAAATCTATACACAAGTTGAAATTTTTGGTGGTCAAGCTATTAGAATAGGAACAGTTCGCTTTTTAGGATTTATTAACCTAAGTATGATCAATCAAACACAACGAAGTTTTCTATTCTTAATTATTACCATCTTAATGGTCTTAATGATGATTATTATGCATAACATAGTTAAGAGCAAAACAGGACGAGCATTGATGGCAATAAGTCGTAGTCAACATGCTGCACAAGCGATGGGAATTAGTTTACTAAAATACCGCTTAACGGCGTTTATTTTAGCCACACTTTTTGCGACATTCGGTGGAATTATGTACGGATTATATTTTCAAAATGTTCCTACGACAGCGTGGACGTTAGATTTAAGTCTTTTTGTCATCGCGATGGTTGTCGTTGGTGGTTTAAAATCTATTTACGGAACATTCTTGGGTGTCTTTATTATTCATGGTGTCCCTAACTTATGGTTGAAAAATGTTTTTGGAGACATCTCGTATATATTTTCAGGAATTTTAATCATTCTCGTAATTATCTTTTATCCATATGGATTTATCTACATTTGGTATGATTTGAAGAAAATCTATTTCAAATATAAAGCCCGCTGGTCAAAAAAGAAGGTGACAGACCATGAGTAAACCTATTTTAGTTTTAGATAATGTTTGTATGTATTTTGGGGGTCTTAAGGCTGTTGATAATCTTAGTTTTACAGTAAACGAAGGAGAAATCGTAGGGCTTATCGGACCGAATGGCGCGGGAAAAACGACTGTCTTTAACTGTATCACGCAGTTTTATAAGGAATACACAGGCGATATTTATTTTATAAACAACGATGTTAAAAAAGATTTAAGAGATATCAAAGTAACTGAAATCATTAATCAAGGTCTTGTTCGAACGTTTCAAAATGTTGAGCTTATTCCGGATTTATCGATATTAGATAATCTTCTCATCGGTGCCCATAATCAGTATGAGACAGGAATTATATCACATATATTAAGAACGAAGAAAGCCCGTGAAGAAGAACAAGTACTAAAAGAAAAAGCGTATGAAATTCTTAAGTTTCTTAATATTTTTGAACTCAAAGATTTCTATGTTAAAGGTCAACCTTACGGTGTGATGAAAAAGATTGAGATTGCTAGAACTTTAATGAGCAACCCTAAGATGATTATTTTAGATGAACCGGCCGCAGGATTGAATGATCGTGAAACTGATGAACTGGAAAATCTGATTTATGAGATTAAGAAGAAGTTTAATACTACAATTCTATTAATCGAACATGATATGGGGTTTGTAATGAACATATGCGATCGTATTGTGGCTATTAATTTCGGAAAGTTTTTAGCGATGGATACACCTAAGAATATCCAAAAAAATAAAGATGTTCAAGAAGCTTATTTAGGAAGTGATGCGTAATATGGAAAACATTCTAAATATCGAACAGCTTAATGTCTCTTATGGCGCAATCCGAGCGCTAAAA
>SKIW01000123.1 GCA_007116245.1 Candidatus Izemoplasma sp.
GATAGTAGAACCGAGAGTATGGTGTTACCAAACACCGATGTGTTTACGATATCTAAACCAAGTAAAGCGTATTTTCAAGCTGCAGTAAAACAGTTTTATTGGGTGAGTGTGTATGTTATAAAAGGAGTAAATAGAAAAATGTATCCCTACGCTGTAAAACATTTAGATATTTTGCGTGAAGCATTAGAAGCGATGATTTCGTGGTATATAGGTTGTACGAATGATTGGAATATCGAACTTGGTAAAGCGGGAAGACATTACGCTAAGTATTTATCAGAAGAGCAGTATGCTTTATATATTGAATCGTTTGCTTTGGCGAATAAAGCGTCCATTTATAAAGCGTTGTCTAACATGATGCGTTTGTTTAAAGCGATGAATGATGTTGTTAGTGAAGCGATGAAGTATGAGAAGAAAGTTGATCATGAAGTGATTGTTCGTTATCTTGAAGAACAGAGTGATTTTAAGAGTTAATAGGCATAGTTTAGTAGGAGGTATAACATGATTAAGCGTTTATCATTGGATCAGGAAAATGATATTAAGAGCACGGCAAAGATATTAAGTGATGTTTTCCCTTGGAGCTATGGGGAAGAGTATAGAGCGATAGACGAAGTAAAGCGTTTATGTGAAGACGATGGAATTGCCTATGTGTATGTTGTAGATGAGACTGTAAAAGGTATTGTTGGTGCGAAACCGCAATACGGGAGTACGGGGTGGGAACTTCACCCTTTGGCGGTAGATAAAGATTACAGGCATCAGGGTATCGCAAAAACACTGATGAGTAAAATTGAAGCAGCCGTTGTTGATAAAGGTGGTATTGTGTTGTATTTAGGAAGTGATGATGAACATTTTAGAACATCACTCTCTTCGATAGATTTATTTGAAGACCCTTTAGAAGCGATAAAGAATATCCGTAATTATAGCGATCATCCTTTTACCTTTTATGAAAAGATAGGGTATAAGATAGTGGGTGTATTGCCGGATGCTAATGGTTGGAATAAGCCTGATATTTATATGGCTAAACGATTAGTAAAAAGGCCTTTAAATGGAGATGGTAAGCCATGAATATTCTAAAATGGGTAGTGCGAATAAGTGTGATTTTAGGGGTGTTTATTTTAGTGTTGCTTGGTATTGCAGCCGCCATGGTTTTAAGTGCTGATGAGGAAGCGAGTGCAATATTAGAAGAGTCCTATGTTCAAGTTGAGGGAAGAGTGATTGTTTTAGAACCGGATGAAGCGGTTATGAACTTAGTGTTTTATCAAGGTGGTTTAGTGCAAACGGAAGCGTATTTGATAATGTTAAACGCGTTAAGAGAAGCAGGGATACGGGTGTTTATTCCGAAGATGCCCTTGCAGTTAGCGATTTTAAATCAAAATGCGATTGAGCACATTTATAACACTTATCCAAGTGATTTACCTTGGGTCGCTATGGGGCATTCTCTAGGCGGTGCAACGTTAAGTTTTGTAGCCGATGAGAGGTTAGATGCATTAATATTTTTAGCAGCGTATCCAGCGAGTTCTGTTGATTTGAGTGAGGCTGATTTTAATGTTTTATCAATAACCGCATCGAATGATGAGGTGTTAGATTGGGAGCGTTTTGAAAACACGAAACCCCTTTTACCTAACAGTACTATATTTTATAATATTGAGGGAGGAAATCACGCTAATTTTGGACATTATGGTGCTCAACGTGGTGATGGTGAGAGTAGTATAACTAAAGAAGAACAAATTGAAGAAACGGTTAGCGTTATTCTCGGTTTTTTAGGAATTGATTAGTTTAAGAAGGGAATGGGTTTATGAAACTAGAAGGAAAGTACTGCATAGTTACAGGGGGTTCATCAGGGATAGGGTATGATTTAGTAAAGCAGTTGTTAGATCAGGGTGTTCATGTTCTAGCGGTGTCACGACGTGCTGAAAAGATGGCGATTGAGCATGAGTGTCTAATTAAGAAGAATTTTGATTTATCGACGAAAACCGCGATTGATGAAATGTTTGATTATGCGATGGAAGCTTTTGGTCAAATCGATTTATTTATCGCGAATGCTGGATTTGCGTACTATGAGATTTTAGATTACAGTGATTGGCGTCATATTGAGGATATTTTTCGATTGAATACGCTTGGTGTTATTTATAGTGCGACAAAGATGAAGGAACGGTTTAAGGATTCACCGTTTAATTTTATGGTAACAGCCAGTGCAGTGAGTTTCTTATCGATGCCAGGACACGCGTTGTATAGTTCTACTAAAGCTGCGATAAGAGGCTTTATGGATGCGATGCAATTGGAGTCACAAAAACATCATGTCTTTCAAACCGTTTTTCCGGTAGCGGTTAAAACACCGTTCTTTGTTCGAGCTAAACAAGAGCATTTACCTTGGCCGGTTCAATCAAGTGAACATGTGGCAAAAACGATGATTAAAGGGATTAAAAAAGATAAGAAACGGATATATCCTTTTAAACTGTTTAAATATAGCTATTTATTATTGCCTTGGTTTTTTGTAATTTATGTTAAAATTCAAACAAAGAAGTTTTTTAAAATTATGAGACGTCGAAAGGAAGAATAAGATGGCACTAGATTTAATTTTATGGTTACAAGAACTCGATCGGTTTGCGCTTGTTGATTGGTTTTTTCAGACGGTATCCTTTTTAGGAGAAGAGTACTTTTATATTGCTGTGCTAGCCCTTGTGTACTGGGTTTTTAATAAGCGTCTTGGGGAGTTTGTTGGGATTGCGTTAGGGACGACGTTTGCGTTTAATAATATGGCCAAAGACTTTTTCGAATCACCTAGGCCATTTGAGGAATCTAATTTAGTTGAGAACAAGCGACCAGGAACAGCAACCGGGCATTCTATGCCAAGTGGTCATGTTCAGGGATCTTCGAGTTTTTTTGCGTCGTTTGCGTTTTATTTAAAACGGCGTAGTTTGTTTATTTTAGCGATTGTGATTACCGTGTTAATGATGTTTAGTCGAATGTATTTAGGTGTCCATTATTTAGACGATGTTATTGTTGGGGGGATTCTTGGGTTTTTAACCGTGTTTGTCATCCATTTTTTCTACCGAAGATATGTTGATAATACCGTGTTATTACATCGGTTTTATATTATTTTAGCACTCGTTTTTTTACCGTTTACCTTCTTTTTAAGTGGAAATGATTTTTTCCGTGGGTATGGGATATTAGTAGGGTTAATATCGGCAGTGATGTTTGAGAAAAAATATGTGCAGTTTAGTCTTGAGATTGTGTTATGGAAAAAAGCTGTTCGTTATCTTGTAGGGATGGTTTCTATTTTAGTGGTACTAATGGGGTTAGGCGCAATATTTGGTGCGTTTGGTGCTGAGGGTACCATTAAAAATATTTTAGACTTTATCCGTTATTTCATGGTGGCGTTTGTCGGCTTTGGGCTTTATCCATGGTTCTTTAAGAAGTTTAATTTTTAAATATAAGGGACGTTGTCCCTTTTTACTTTTCATAGCGTCTTTAAGCATGCTATAATGAAATCAATAAACCGAAAGAAGGGGTCGTTTATGGATGCAATACGATATGCTTTATTAATGACCATCATGAAAAAAGGGTATGCTAAACGCATGCTTAAAGAAGGTAAGAAACAAGGTGTTGTAGCGACAATGCAATTAAACGGTAGAGGGACAGTTAATCCTGAAATGTTTGAAGCATTGCTGGGCTTGACGTATGATCCTGAAAGGGATGTTATATTTAGTGTTGTTCCTCGGGAGTCGTTGTTTAATGTTAAGGAAGTGTATACGCGCATTGGACAACTAAGAAAGAAAAATACTGGGATTATGGTTGAATTAAAACTACATGAGATTGAAGGATTTGAAGCCTTTTTAAACGCTTTGGAGGGAAATTAAGATGAATAAATATCAATGTATTATTACGATTACACCTCGTTCTAAAGGATCTGATGTTGTTGAAGCATCAAAACGCGCTGGGGCTCAAGGTGGTACGATTGTATATGGTAAGGGGAGTGGTGCTGCGGAGACGAAGTCGTTTTTTAGTGGACTTTTAGAACCTGAAAAAGCGATGGTCATAACCTTGGTTGAAGTTGAAAAAGTTGAGAAGGTCAAAAAAGGGATCCAAGAAGCATTAGAGCTCGGTAAGATTAGTAAAGGGGTATTGTTTGTCTTAGAAGTTGAAGATGTTGTTGGGCTAACGAAAATAGACGGATAGGTGATTAAATGTTTTATATTAAAAATGTAAACTATAAAAATGTTTTAAAAGTCACTGAGCTTAAAATTAAGGAACACGAGATCACCTGTATTGTCGGTGAAAGTGGGGGTGGAAAGACGACCCTTTTACGTTTATTAAGTAAATTAGATTCGCCAAGTGAAGGTGAAATAACCTTTAAAGGTGAACCTCTTGATGAATTAGATAGTGTAAGTTATCGTAAAAAAGTTGTTTTACTTCCTCAAAAACCGTTTATTTTTCCTAAGACAATTTATGATAATTTAGTTAAAGGGTTAACATTTCATAATAAAAAAATTGATGAAGCGCATCTTATGGATGCGCTTGATTTTGTGGATTTACATAAACCTTTGACGTTTGATGCATCAAACTTATCAGGGGGAGAAGCCCAACGATTAGCGATAGCGAGAATTGTCGTTTTAGACCCTGAGGTTATTTTGCTTGATGAACCGTCAAGTGCGCTTGATGATGAAACTGAAGCGTTTGTGATTAAAGCGATGGTTGATTATGTTCAACGCGAAGGTAAGACATTGATAATGGTGACACATTCTAAAGCTGTAGCTCAACGTTATGGGGATTCTGTGGTAACAATTGAGAAAGGTCAGTTAAAGGGGCGTGTAGACAATGCCAAGTAGTGTTATTGAACTTAGTTATTTTCAAGTAGCTTTAGGGTATATTTTTGTCGTTATATTGTTGTTTTTATTAAAACGTCGTGGAATCAACCGTGAGAGAGAGTTAATTTTAGCGTCGATTAGAATGACAGTACAGTTAGTGGCGGTCGGTTTTATTTTAATGTTGCTAATAGATAATCCTCACCCGTTAATTACGTTGTTGACGGTAATGGTTATGATTTCGTTTGCGATTTTAACGATTTTTAAGAAGTTTAAAACGCGCTTAAGTGTCGCTTTAAAACGTGTGGTTGTGATTTCTATGGTCGTTGGAACGGTTCCGGTATTTTTGTATTTCTTATGGATTGTTATTGGAATTGAACCGTATTATAGCCCACGGTATTTTATACCGATTACAGGGATGATTATTGGCAATAGTATGACGGGTATTTCACTAGGGATTCATACGATGATTGAGCGTTTTAACAACCGTAAAGAAGAGATTGAAGAGGCGTTAATATTAGGTGCTACACCTAAGGAAGCTTCGCATTTAATTATTAATGATAGTTTTGATGCAGCGATATTACCAACGTTAAATACGATGCTAGGTATGGGAATTATCTTTTTACCTGGGATGATGACAGGTCAGATTTTATCGGGTATTGACCCGACGATGGCAATCCTTTATCAAATTGGTGTGATGTTGGGTATTTTAGGTGGGGTAAGTTTAACGACTTACACTTTCTTACAGCTAGGATATATAACGTTTTTTAATAAGCAAAAGCAATTAAATTAGAGTATACTTTTTAAGGAAATAAAACTATAACAAGGAGTGATGGTATGCAACCGACGACGGTTGGATTGAGTATTATACTACTCGGTGTTGGCTTGGTTATTGCAAAGCTAATACGGATTCGTTTTGGGATTTTTTCTAAGTTTTTTCTACCGAGTTCAGTGATTGCAGGGTTTTTGTTTTTATTTTTTGGACCTCAGGTTTTAGGACAATTAGCCATTGCGGTTGGTTGGGAAAATTTTGAGTTTGGTATTTTTACAGAAGAGATTATTCGTGTATTTAGTTTGCTTCCTGGCTTACTGATTAGTGTCATTTTTGCGGCATTGTTTTTAGGGAAAAAGATTCCTAATATTAAGGAAATATGGATCACGGCTGGACCGCAAGTGTCGTATGGACAAACGGTTGCTTGGGGACAGTACGTTGTGGGGATTTTATTAGTGCTATTATTTTTAACACCAGTGTTTGGCATTGATCCTATGGCTGGTGCGTTAATTGAAATCGCCTTTGAAGGCGGTCATGGTACGGCAGCAGGGCTCGCGGATACGTTTGGTGAACTCGGGTTTGAAGAAGGGGCTGATTTAGCGCTCGGTCTTGCGACTGTAGGCGTGGTTAGTGGTGTAGTTATCGGTGTCTTTTTAATTAACTGGGGTGTTCGTAAGGGGAAGACGAATTACTTAAAA
>SKIW01000007.1 GCA_007116245.1 Candidatus Izemoplasma sp.
TGCCTTAGCACCTTCAGCGGTAGAAATAATAATTTGCTTATAGGGTTGACTTGTAACATCCCCAGCAGCATAAAGACCAGGTACAGATGTCATCTGATTTTCATCGACTAGAATCTCTCCGTTATCATTCGTCTTTACTAGTCCTTTAACAAGCTTGCTTTTAGGGATATTACCAATTTCAATAAACAGTCCATCAGCGGTTATTTTTCGAGTATTTTTAGTGTGTTTATCGTATACCGTAACCCCTTCCATTACATCGTGACCAAACACATCCAATAATTGTGTTTCAAGATGAACTGTAACATTACTCAAAGCTTCAATCTTATCAAGTAAAATACGATCTGCACGCCATTGACTGCGATGCACTACAGTAACATGGCTAGCCCAATGACTCAAATCAATGACCGCTTCAGCGGCACTATTACCACCACCCGCAACAATCACACGCTTATCCTTAAAGAACGGTGCATCACAGGTCGTACAGTACGAAACGCCTTTATTCGCAAAAGTTTTTTCACCAGGAATTTCTAATTTTCTTGGCATCCCACCTGTCGCAATTAAAATCGTCTTACTAATCAATTGCTTTCCATCGGATAAAACAACTTCAAAATCAGGTTCTATAACATTGATTGCTTCGACATAGACATCTTTGTAAACAGGGACATCTAAACTTTTTATATGATTCGCAAACTGATGGGATAAATCTTTTCCTTCAATGAGTTTAATTCCCAAATAATTATCAACATCAGTGGTATTGTGTAACTGCCCACCAACATCTTTAGTAATGATGCCACAAGTCAGTCCTTTTCGTTTTGCATAAAGCGCAGCATTTAGTCCAGCAGGACCTCCACCGATTATAAGCATATCCCATTTAACCACGCTGTCGAATAATGACGACGTTACGGTGGATTCAATATTTAAGTTAATCAAAAAATCGCCTCTTTCCTACATTCCTTTAACAATGAGCTTAATTGCATCATGAATGTTCTCTAGTTTAATATCATGTTCATCTTCAATAATTTGAACAAGGTTGGTCGCCGTAAGTAAACCAATGGTTTTATCAATGCTTGAACGAATTGCTTTTAACTGCATAACAATATCATCACAAGCCGCTTGATTTTCCATCATCGTTAAAACCCCTTGTATCTGACCTTGAGTACGTTTCACTCGATTCGTTAGACTAGCATCACATTTCATACCATATCCTCCTTGGCATAAAAAAAACAAATTGCTTTGATGACTACATGATACCCCATAGGGTATATAATTTCAACTATTTTGCTTATCAGTTAAAAATAAAAACAGGATGCCATTTGCTTTAACAAACGCCTCCTGTATTTTTGTGCAACTATTATAAAAACCTGCTTATGATAATGCTGTTCCACATGCACGGCAAAACAAATCTTTCGGCTGATTCTCCTTACCACATGAACACAACTTACCTAACGCATCTTTTAAATCATGACCACAATTAGAACACCAGCGCTCATCAGAATCAATCTCATCTTGACAATTTGGACACTTGTCGCGTATGTCTAAATAGTTTGAAGTAACACCTGCTACTACAATCGATAATCCAGCATATATCAATTTAATGCTGATACCCATAATAACCCCACCGAGCATAAAGATAATCATCTGTGGAATTGGATTAAAGGTATCTGTATTACCAGGCCCAAAATTATTAACACTATTCATTGCATCAGAAGCAAAGCCGATAAATCCTCCTAAAACCATCACAAAACCCATGATTGCACCAATACTCCCTATTACAAGTAGATAGTTTCTAATTTTTAAAGCTTCCTTACTATTTGTGGTGTGTTTTGCTTTATAAAGAAGCTGCTTCAAATAATTACCTGCTGGTTTAGAATGAAAAGATTCAACATCTTTAACTGAGT
The DNA here is from genome assembly GCA_007116245.1 of Candidatus Izemoplasma sp. Lineage (GTDB taxonomy): Bacteria > Bacillota_I > Bacilli_A > Izemoplasmatales > Izemoplasmataceae > CSBR16-104. Next base: position 1,899 of record SKIW01000007.1, read on the forward strand.
GTAAAGGACGTTTTTCTTCACCAACTAAATGATCAATAGAAACATGCAAAGCCTTAGCTAGGAACGTAATATTGTGAAGATCAGGCATATCCAAACCACTTTCCCATGCTACAATCTCTTGACGAGTTACACCGATTAGTTCAGCTAAATCATTTTGAGTTAAATTTCGTTTTAATCGTAAACTTACTAAATTCATTTTAAAAGTATTCTTCATGTTTTTTACCTCTTTCTAAATTGTCTTAATCAGTATAATATAGTTACATAAAAAGTACAAGAAGCTTTTAGTACATGAAAATCAATATTAATTTTATAGTAAATCAGAACATTAAAAAAAGAAAACATATAATTCAAGGATTTACTTGAAATTACCTTAAGAGTTTTATACAATACCTTTGGAAGACAAAAACAAAGAGGTCATTCATGAAAAAAGCACTATGGCAGGGACTCATCATATTCTCAATCATTTTTACCTTTACAACACTCACCAGCAGCATCATACAACTTATTCAAGGGCAACCTACAGACACAAATGCGCATATTTTAATGCGTGGTGGATTCGTCTTTATTGCAACCATTACTATGATCCTGTTTTTCTTTTATCCCTTAAAACATAAGGTACTTAAATATTTCGTACCTTACGCGATCGCACAAACACTCGTGTTTGTACTGGTTTTTATTACAGGACTTACCACAAGTTTACATCCTAATGCTTATCGTGATGCGTTCTTTAATTTTACAGGAGTTGCATTAATTGTTATTACAGTATTGGTAATAATAGATTATAAAAAGACTAAAAAAACGTAACTTAATTATAAAATTAAGAATAACATTAAAGGGGCTTTATATATTAGCCCTTTTTAAGTATAATGAACTTGAAAGGATTAGGGGTGTTGCCTATGTCGAAAACATATTTTAAGGATGACCTTGTTAAACTATCTAGGTTCATCCTTATTGGAACGTTACTTTTTTACTTACCGATTCTCTTATTTGGGGCTATCCCAGAGCTATTTGATCAAACGCCTTTATTAGAACGAGGAGGCTACTGGAGAATTATTAGTTTTGTTATAGGTTTTATTGTTTTTTTAAGTTTTTTTGCAGGACTTATATTTTTACGTCCTAACGGCGCACGTCGTTTTATTACTCAAAAATTTCATATTATTTCCTTCATATCAAAGCTTATATTTTTTATTATCATAGAAGGTATGTATGGATTTACAATAGAGATGCAACCCATCATGCTGTTTATTTTATTTGCAGTTAGTCTTATTTTTGACAGTGTAGCACTTTTCACCGCAAAACACATGAACGAAGAAAAACTTAAGAAGAAAATTGTAAAACGTAATGGCTTGCTTAGCGATGGACGATTACGCCAATATAAAATCACAACCCGTTATTCTCTCCATCTAGGACTGGTAATTTTGTTATTATCATTCAGACATCAAATAGAAGATCAAACCACAATCTTTTTTATGGGATTAATCTTTATATACAGCATCTATATATATAATAAAATATTCCAAACCCTTAAAGTCCCCATATGGAGACAAAGCCTTATGTATGCTTGGACAACATTATGCATGGTAGGACTCACTTCATTAAGATACATTAGTGAAATATCAGTACTCGAAACAACCTCACTATTAATCGTATTAAATACACTGATTTATATGCCAGTTTTTTTACCTTTAATCTGGATGTCGTTTAGAATTATGTGGCATTATGACTACGCGCTAGCAAAAGGTCTTATAACGCGACCAATTTAAGACACTAAGGTGTCTTTTTTTCAGGATATTTACAAGTAAGGATGGATGAAAATGTCATTTTTAGCAACAGATCAGTCGGTTTATAACATTATATTACTAATTTCTGGAATGATTTTAGTTGGAATGTTTGTTGGACGATTAGCCGAACGCCATCGTATTCCAAATGTTACGGGGTATTTGTTCTTAGGAATTATCACCGGACTAATACTGACATTTTTAGGATACACAAATCTTGTTGATTTGTTCATCCTTATTACGACAATATGTTTAGGATTTATCGCCTTTAGCATTGGCTTAGAGCTAAATTTTAAAAAACTCAAAGAACGCCAAAATGAAGTGATAATAGTTACATTAACACAAGCCGTTTTGACATTTGTTATTACTGCCATCGGACTTTGGATATTCCGTTTAGAGCTTCATGTAGCGTTGTTATTAGGTGCCATTGGTATTGCCACTGAACCAGGACCGATTTTACAAATGACAAAACGCTATAAAACAAAAGGTGTTCTTACCGATACACTTGTACCCTTGCACGGCGTAGAAGATGCTATCGCTATTCTTATCTTTGGAGCTATATTAGCCTTTGCAGTAAGCACCGAGCAAGGGACACCAATAACCTTGATGTCACTCTTTCAAGGTCCTGTACTCGAACTAGTATTCTCAATCCTTTTAGCATTAATTATTGGATTAGTTTTCCGAACGATCATAAAACAGTTAAAATACGAAGACTACGATAAAGATCTCGTGGTATTCGTATCATTGTTTGTTACGATTCTCATATCAATAGCACTTGCAAATAGAGGACTATATCTTTTTGGGTACCATATTCATCTCTCACCGATATTACTACCTATGGGTGTGGGAATTGTTTTTGCTAACTTTTCCACAAAACTTGCTAAGCATGAAACCGAAACCATGTTGGATCAGTTTTTCCCACCGATTATGATTACATTTTTTACTGTTGTCGGTGCTGAAATGGTGTTCTTACTTTATTTAGAAACTACCGTAGGATTACTTACACGTGTTTTACTCTACGCTTCAGTTTACATTGTGTTTCGAATTATCGGAAAAGTTTTCGGTTCTTTTATAGGTGGAGTACTTGGAAAATCTTCGAGAAACCTAAGGAATTATTTAGGATTTTGCTTATTACCACAAGCACAAGCTGCAATAGGGTTAGCGTTTTACGCACGCAGTCAGCTTACAAACACGGATAATGGAAACTTAATTTTGATAGTTGTGATAATCGGATCTCTTGTCTATGAACTTCTCGGACCGTTTGGCTTAAGACATTCATTTATACGCTGTCATGAGGTTGATCCAAACGGTGCATGCATCATCACTAAGCCAAAAATAAAACATCGCAAAGAATAATTACTATATTAATGCATTTGGTCAATGATATACGCCTTTTTCTTGTAATGCGCATTGTATAAGAGTACAATGAAAGTATCAAGAAGAAAGGATGGTATTCATGGAAAAGCGCAAAAATATTGCACCGCCTAGGGATTCAGAAAGCGTAATACTCGAGAATCAGCGTCAAACAGAACGACGATTAAGAGCTGATGAAGTAAGGCAACTTGTGCGCGATAACTTCCGAAAAATTACCGTCATTAATGATTTGTCTTCTCCGTTTGATTACGCTCTTCGTAACCATTCAAAAAAACGTTAAACCAAGGTTTAACGCATAGTTTATTAACAGTAGCATAAGCTACAACCTTTAGGTTGTGGCTTTTTTTATGCATACAAAAAACGGACTACGCCGTCTTTTGCTTTATTGATAAATAATTATATAATTGTGACATTTCATGTTATAATTAATTCGAAATTACTAGATTTGAAGGGCTTGACGATACTCACAGAGTATGCCATAGGCTTTCTCGTGCATACTTTTGTTTAATACGTAATCATCATTTTTAATCTTATCGATTTCTTCATTGTACCATTCAATCACACGATCGAGGACAATGCGCATAGTATCAAAATCATTATTTTCGACTGCTTTTTTTAACTCTTGGGTATAACCCATCATAAATGGATTTCTAGTATATGTATGAATGGTACCTATAATACCATTTAACTCCACAATAAACTCTTTTTTAACCATAAAATTCTTCCTTTCTTATTTTAATATGATTAAAGTCTTACGTATTCAGGATCGTCAAACTCATCAAAACCTAAACGAACATATTCAGGGTCATCAAACTCATCAAAACCTAAACGAACATACTCAGGGTCATCAAATTCATCAAAACCTAAACGAACATACTCAGGATCATCAAACTCATCAAAACCTAAACGAACATATTCAGGATCGTCAAACTCGTCAAAGCCTAAACGAACATACTCAGGGTCATCAAACTCATCAAAACCCATTGTACTGACAGAAGATACCACTTTACCTAAACCAATTAAAACTATCGTTGCTATAATTAAACCTAACGTTAAATTTTTCATTCAAATCGCCACCTTTCACATATATAATAAACTAAAAATAACCATAAAAACA
>SKIW01000059.1 GCA_007116245.1 Candidatus Izemoplasma sp.
GATGAAACTAAAATAACAGAAGACTTAAAACGAAGAAATCCTAACGCTATTGGAACAACACCCCGTAAAGAAAAAGACGTATTTTCCATCACATCTGGTGTTTTTTCAGGCTTTAGTACTGGCTCGCCTATCCATATCGGTATTCCTAATATGGATGTACAATCAAAAGACTATACAGCACTAAAAAAACATCCTCGACCAGGACACGCTGATTTTGTAGCGCACCATAAATATGCAGGCTTTAACGATCATCGTGGCGGAGGACGGTTTTCAGGTAGACTTACTGCCCCACTTGTAGCTGCGGGGGCTATCGCAAAAATGGTGGTACCATTTAAGTTCTCACACCGCATTAAACAACTAGGAAGTTTAACCGATTTATCTAAAATAGATGCGTATTTACAAACCATTCAAGATGAGGGCGATTCCGTCGGTGGAATCATCGAACTTACAGTAACACATTTACCGATTGGTATCGGTGAACCAATGTTTGAAAAAGTTGAATCGAAAGTCGCTCAAATGCTTTTTTCAATTCCTGCTGTAAAAGGGGTTGAGTTTGGACTTGGTTTTAGTGGCATTAATACAAAAGGTAGTACATTTAACGATGCCATAATCGATGAGACAGGCAAAACAAAAACAAACCATGCAGGTGGATTATCAGGCGGACTTACAAACGGAAACCCATTAGTCATCAATGTTTTTATTAAACCAACATCATCGATTAAAAAACCTCAAGAAAGTTTTTCCTTAGAAAGTAAAGAAGTTCAAACCTTAGCAATAAAAGGAAGACACGACGTTGCAATAGCACGAAGAGCACCTATCGTACTCGAAAATGCCTTAGCGATAGTCCTTGCAGATCTTTATCTCATGGATTTAGCACAAAAAGCATATCAAAATCCACAATAAAACAAGCATTTCCAGCGGAAATGCTTGTTTTTTATGTTCTCTGTTGTAAATATTCAACCACCGACTCAACATCCTTATCACCACGACCCGATAAATTTATCAGGATGGTTTGATCACTTCTAAGCGTCGGTGCTAACTTAATTGCTTCAGCAATCGCATGCGCGCTTTCTAACGCAGGGATAATCCCTTCCATCTTAGAGAGCAATTGAAAAGCATCAACCGCCTCTTGGTCTGTGATTGCCGTATACGTAACCCGTTTAGTTCTAAAAAGTTGTGCATGTTCGGGCCCAACACCAGGATAATCCAATCCCGCAGAAATAGAGTGTACAGGACTTATATCACCGTTTTCATCAAATAAACTGATCGTTCGCATACCGTGAATGACACCATCGATGCCTTTGGTAAGTGTAGCAGCGTGGTTATTTGTTTCAACACCCTCTCCGGCCGCTTCAACACCAATAATGTTAACACGATCATTTAGAAACGCACTAAAGAGTCCAATCGCATTGCTTCCCCCACCGACACACGCGACTAAATAATCCGGTAAACGACCTTCTAAATCAAAAAACTGTCTTCTTGCTTCGGTGCCAATTACCGATTGGAAATGTCTTACCATACTTGGATAAGGGTGCGGTCCTACCGCACTTCCAAGTAAATAAAACGTCGTATCAATATTCATCACCCAGTCTTCAATCGCGGCATCTACCGCATCCTTCAATGTTCTTGTTCCGCGTTTAACCGATACGACTTTCGCGCCTAAAAGCTCCATTCTAAAAACATTTAAACGCTGACGCATCGTATCAATTTCACCTTGGTAAATCACGCACTCCATACCAAATAATGCCGCAGCGGTAGCTGTGGCTACACCGTGTTGTCCTGCACCGGTTTCCGCAACAATGCGTTTTTTACCCATGCGTTTTGCGAGTAAAATCTGCCCGATGGTGTTATTGATTTTATGGGCACCAGTATGATTTAAATCTTCTCGTTTAAAATAGATTTTTGCACCACCTAAATACTCACTTAAACGCTGTGCTAAATAAATAGGATTTTCTCTTCCAACATAATGTTTTAAATAGAAGTTTAGTTCTTCGATAAACCCGTCTTCATTTTTATATTTGTTAAAATACTCACTAACCTCATTTAACGCGTTCTTAAGTTCTTCTGGAACATACGCACCACCATATGGGCCGTATTCTAATGGTTCATGAACATGATTCATAGTTAATCCTCCTTAGATTTTTAGTTTTTAATACGATAATTTACTTTCTAACCTAGATTCTCTTCATATCATGCTCATCACTCCCTAAAAATATAAAAAGCCCTCCATGCTAAACTAGCATAGAGGGCGTTATAAACGCGGTGCCACCTCATATTTATATCAAAAGACATACTCCGGATACAATCATATCCTTCACCCTATAACGTGGGTATCCGTCTAACCATACTTAATTCCGGTTAGCTCTCTTGGGGCCATTTCGCTTTTTTACCATCTCTGTTTTCACCTACCACAGAGTCTCTACTAAAGGCTTAAAAGGTACTTCTCCCAATCAACGATTTAAAGTATTATAGCATGAAAAAAGTTATTACAAATAGTCTCTTTGATTTTTCTAAATAAGCCATGCTATAAAACGTTTACATTAAGCTTATTTAGAAAAACATAGGAATCAAGCGCTTTAAGCTTGTTGATGTCAAAGAGTAGTGCTATAATAACGAAAACTTAACGCGGAGTGATGACGATGAAAAACGCAGTTTGTTTCACTATTTCAGTGCAAGCACATCATCATAAAACGAGGGCAACATTCTAAACGATGTTTAGGGATGTAGCCTTTATTGACGTGAATTAAAGGCTTGCATCTTATACTGTTATTGATAACCGTATAGGCTAGCCTATACGGTTTTTTATATTTTTAGGAGTGAGGGCAATGGTTTTAACAAAAATCAAGTTTGGATACACACATCATCATTACAAAAAATAGGCTGTACAAAACAGATTGTTTTGGATACAAGCCTTTTTAGACGTAGTGAAGGTGCGTATCCGTCTGAAAGCTAAACGGATATCCGTTTAGCTTTTTTTATTAGAGAGGAGAATAGTATGAACGGTAAAAGTATTGAGGAAACAATGAAATTACAAACCATTAAATATCAAACAACACAAAAGTGTATACAATTTGTAAGTGACTTAGGGTTTATGATGTATGAACCAGCCTATTTTGAATCGTATGATCGGTTTGTGTTATCACATCAACGTGTCAATAAAGAAAGCATGGTTAAGTTAATTAATCCTTCTAAAGAGGTATTGCTTTTAAGGCCGGATGTCACGACGAGTATCGCTTCAAATATTGTGCCGCTTTTAAACGATAAAGATGAGTTGAAACTGTTTTATTACGCGACAATGTTTCGACAAACAGAAAGTAAAATCACAGGGCGTAAGCAGTTTGGAATTGAATGGTTTAATGCTAAAGAAGATGAAGCGGAGAAAGATGTTTTACGTTTAATTCTTGATCTTTTTAAATCCTTTGAGATGCCGTTTATTTTAGAAATAGGGTCTGAAGCGTTTTTAAAAACCTTGTTTGACCAGTTATCGTTAACAAAACAAGAGAGTGAGTTGCTTAAGGAAATGATAGCGTATAAAGATGAAGATCGTTTAAAAGCGTGGGTTAAAACGAAAAGTTTTAGTCAAGAGTATCGTGATTTACTCAATACCTTGTTTCGTCTTCAAGGAACGCCTGCAAAATTAAAACAACGTCTTCATGAGTCGTCTTTACCTAAGCCTTTAAACGATAGTGCTTTAGAACTTTTAAACATCTTATCGGCGTTTACTGAAAAAGAGATTCGTTTTGATTTAAGCATGATTAGTGAATTTGAGTATTATACAGGGTTACGTTTTAAAGTGTATCTAGAAAATTATCCTAAAACAGTATTAAAGGGTGGACGCTATTTAGCGGTAAATCCGTATGGTGATGAAGCGCGTAGTGCAATTGGTTTTTCAATGGATACCGATGCGGTGATTAAGGAGTTGGTGAAACGTGGATGAGTTTTTAACGATTGCCCTTCCTAAAGGTAGATTAGGTAAAGTCGCTTATGAGCGATTTAAGCAAGCGGGCATGTTAGTAAGTTTTGAGAAGGATTCTAGACGATTAGTGTTTATCGATTCAAAGAATAATATGCGGTTTTTGTTTGTCAAACCCGTGGATGTGATTACCTATGTTACGAATAAAGTTGCGGATATTGGGATTGTTGGGAAAGACCAAATTATTGAAGAACAAGCTGCGATTTATGAACTGATGGACTTAGCGTTTGGAAAGTGTCGTTTTGCGATTGCGGGGTTTGAAGGCACACCTATCTTAAGACAAAACGGGGTTTTAAGAATTGCGACTAAATACCCGGTTATAACACGCAATTATTTTAAACAAAAAAACCAAAATATTGAGATTATTCCATTAAGTGGCTCAGTTGAACTTGCCCCTTTAGTTGGGTTATCGGATTGTATTGTCGATATTGTTGAAACGGGGAAAACATTAAAAGAAAATGGTTTAAATGTTTTAGAAGAGATGTTTGAAGTGAGTGCGAGGTTAATTTCAAACCGTGTGAGTTACCGATTTAAAAATCAGGAGATTTTAAGTTTAGTTGAACGTTTAAATCAGTCAAAGGAGAGTTCTTATGAAGACGATTGATAGTCAAGCAAATCGGGACTTGTTAGAAACATTGCTTTCCCGTAATCAGTTTGAGTTTAGTAGTGTAAATGATTTAGTCCTTAAGGTTATTGAAACGGTGCGGAAAGAAAAAGATCAAGCGTTAATAGAGTATACTGCCCGTTTTGATAAGGTTGTTTTAACACGTTTTAAAGTGACTAAAGAAGAAATAGAAGAAGCGTACCAATTATTAAACCCTATGTTGATAGAGGATTTAAAATTAGCGATGCGTAATATGATTACTTTCCATCAAAAACAAGTTGAGGTTTCGTATAAGGTTAAGATTGATGACACTTCGTTTTTAGAAGAACGTGTGATGCCGATTGAAAAAGTAGGCTTATATGTACCTGGTGGGACAGCGCCGCTACCTTCAACGGTGTTGATGAATGCTGTCCCCGCTAAGCTCGCGGGGGTTAAAAAAACGGTGATGGTGAGTCCGCCTAATAAAGCAGGAAAACTTGCGCCAAGCATATTGGTGGCTGCGGACTTAGCGGGAGTTGATGAGATTTATAAAATCGGCGGTGCTCAAGCTGTAGCGGCCCTTGCGTTTGGAACTGAAACAATCCCTAAAGTTGATAAAATTGTCGGTCCTGGCAATGTCTATGTCACCACCGCAAAACGGCTTTTAAACGGGTATATCGGCATTGATATGATTGCCGGTCCTAGCGAGATTTTAATTATTGCCGATGACGCTGCAAATCCTGAGTTTGTTGCTGCCGATCTTTTATCTCAAGCAGAACATGATACCTTAGCAAGCGCGATACTTTTAACACCGAGTAAAACCCTTGCAAAGAAGGTAAATCAAGCAGTAACCAATCAAATAAAACACTTATCTCGTAAACAAATAGTTGAAACAGCCATCGCGAATCAAGGGTTGATTGTGATCACAAAAGACTTACTAGAAGCCATCGCTATTTCAAATAGAATCGCCCCAGAACATTTAGAAATTATGACTAAGGAAAATGATTCCGTACTCGAAAAAATTACCCAAGCAGGGGCAATCTTTATAGGGAATTATAGTCCAGAGCCACTCGGTGATTATTTTGCAGGTACAAATCATACACTTCCCACCAGTGGCACAGCACGTTTTTCTTCACCTTTATCGGTAAGAGATTTTATGAAACGCACACAAGTCATTTACTACACAAAAGAAGCTTTAGAAAAAAACTATAAAACCATTGTACGCCTCGCGAATGAAGAAGGACTTACAGCACATGCTTCTGCGATAACTGTACGATTTAAGGAGGATTCAGATGGACGTTAAAGAAAGTGTTAAGGTCTTAAAACCTTATAAAGCCAATCAGGTTGAATGCCGTATTAAACTCGATGCCAATGAAGGGAAAAACTATCTTTTTAAAGATGGTTTTGACCTAAGCAAAGAAGCGCTTAATCTTTATCCAGATACCGATTCAACATACTTACGAACCCTTATCGCCAATTACATGCAGGTGGATCAAGATGAGGTGCTTTGCGGCAGTGGCTCGAGTGAAACGATTGAGTTAATTATTAAAACA
>SKIW01000021.1 GCA_007116245.1 Candidatus Izemoplasma sp.
TCTTCATCGTGCAAACGATTTAAAGTATGAAATGCATACCTTTCAGCTGTTTTCTTTCCAATCCCTGGGTAACGCATAAAGCTTTCTATTAATCGATGAAGCGCTTCTGGATATTTCAAGGTTTAAAACATCCCCGGCATACCGCCAAGGCCTTGTGAAAATTTACCCATTGTTTCTTGCGTTTCTTCATCGATTTTACGCATACAATCGTTGATTGCTGCAACAATCGTATCTTGCATCATATCTAAATCCTCTGGTAAATCAAACGCCTCTTCATCAATGGTTAGTTTTAACATCTCTTTTGCCCCATTAAACTCAACTTGTACAGCTTGTCCACCTGCTGTACCATAAAATACAGAGGCCTCAAGCTCCTTTTGTGCTTTCACCATTTCCTTTTGCATCGCTTGTAGCTTCTTAATCATATTTGGGTTCATCATTAATCTCCTTGTTTTTTGACTTTTACAATATCACCAAATAAATCTTTTGCTTCTCTTAAACTTTCTGATTCCACATCTTCATATGTTTCATTCGCTTCAGGTATTTCAACGAGTTTAGGATGGTTAATTGGCGTTAATCGGATAAACTCATCTTCATCGTTTTTATTGCGGTACTTTGTAATAAACTCTTTAGAGATTGCTTCCCATAACTCTTCTGGAATAGCCATAAACATCATATTTCGTTCATAATAATCCTCTAAGAGTTCAATTAACCGCGCTTTAATCGTTGGTTTCATTAAACGATTACACATAGGATAAGTATCGTATGAAACAATAATCATACTTCCGTTTGTCGCCACTAAATTGCCCTGCGTAATCATTTTAGCATACTCTAAATCCTTACCTTCAGTCTTCCGCTCTATATCAAACCATTTTTTTACCATATCGATTTTAATCTCACGGTTCGCGGTATTTAATACATCCTCAACATACTCAATATCGAATGTTTTATATTTTTTATTTGAAAATCGATGATAAAGCTCATCAATTTGATCCGTCGGTTTTTCTTCTTTAGGCTCCTGTGGTTTTACAGGTGCTAAATCAGATGGTTTTTCAACGACTTCTTGTGTGTCACTTCCAACCGCTGTTTCTTCCGTTTCATCATCATACAGATTAGGCTTCTCGAAATCCTCACTAAGTTCATCTTTCGCAATCCTTGGTGCATCATGGATTTCTTCTAAAGCATCTTCAAACTTATCTTTAAATCTTCTGAACTCATCCTCAAGTTTTTGAATCTTCTCAATACTTAAGGTATGTTGTTTTTGTTCATCATCAACCATTTGAACAAACGCTAGTTCTAAATACAGTTTAGCGTTTCCGGAGTAACGAATTTTCAACTGTGTTTCATGTAAAATATTGATGTAATAAAAAACGCGTGTATTACTTAATGCTGCCACTAAATCAATAAACATTTCATTGCGGTATAACATCCGTTCTGAATCATTTACCTTCGTATTTTTCATCATTAAGACATCGCGATAAAACCGAATAAAATCATCGACTAATTTATGCGCTTCTTTCCCTTGAGCAATTAAATGATCAAGAACCGATACCGCTTTAACAACATCGTCTTGTTCTAACGCTTTTGCGACCTCGATAATATCTCTATCAGAGATGCTCCCTTTTATCGCGTGGACATCATCAACCTCAATCTCATTTTCGCTATAAGATACCACTTGATCCAAAAGGCTAATCGCATCTCTCATACCCCCTTCTGCACTCTCGGCAATTAAATGCAATGCTTCAGGGTTTATTTCGATAGATTCTTTGCCAACAATCTCGTTTAAGCGCTCCAACATTTCTTCCATCCCTATCCCACGGAAATCAAACCGTTGACAACGTGAATGAATCGTTGCTGGAATCTTATGAGGTTCTGTCGTTGCTAAAATAAATATGACATGTTTAGGCGGCTCTTCTAATGTTTTTAATAACGCGTTAAAAGCTCCTGTAGAAAGCATGTGAACCTCATCGATAATATACACCTTATATTTTCCTGTCCCAGGTAAATACTTAACCTTATCGCGGATCTCACGAATTTCATCTACACCATTATTACTCGCCGCATCAATTTCAATAACATCACTTATCATGTTCTTATCGATTCCAATACAATGATCACACTCATTACAAGGATTCGCAACAGGCGCATGCACACAATTCACCGCTTTAGCGATGATTTTAGCCACACTCGTTTTTCCAGTTCCTCGTGGCCCACTAAATAAATACGCATGCGTAATCTTATTATTTAACAATGCGTTTTTAAAGGTTTTAGTTATATGTTCCTGACCTGCGACTTCTTCAAAATCACGCGGTCTGTATGTTCGATATAATGCTTGATAAGCCATAAAGACACCCCCGTTTTACTGCTTTTCTTGTTGTAAACGATATACTTCATCACGGATTACTATTATCGCTTTTAACTCTTTTGATTCTTTTTTAAACCGTGTTTCAATACTACCAAAATTTAACATTTCAGATTCACCGTACGTATAAATATTATACGCATCATACAAGGACTTCTGAAACATCGGATTTTCTTGTAAAATTCGGAAATCTTCCAACGAGTATTCAAGTTTATCCTTAACGTGTTCACTCATATGAATCACAAAATCATGTTTTTCTTTATCCTCTTCAATGCCCACATCAATCTTCTTACGGAAACGTTGAAAAACAATCATAATTAAGGTTATAAAAAAAGGAAAGTACACATGGGGAACAATCCACTCAAAATATCCCACCCCTTGTCTCCGATGGTCGAATATACCGTATATTGCAAGTGTTACCGAAACAGTTAAAAAAACTCCCACATAGTATAACACTGAATACTTTTTAGGACGAACTTTTTTCATGCTATCACCTGGTGTCTATTATACAACAATTCCTAAAATTATGATATACTAAATTCGGGTGATAACCATGAAAGATGAGACAATAGCCGCTATCTCTACCGCTTTAGGACCAAGTGCTATAAATATCGTTAGGATGACTGGCGATGATGCGATAAACATCACAAATAAGATTTTTAAAGAGAAGAACCTCCTCAAAGTTCCTTCTCATACTATTCATTACGGTAAAATCTATGATCAAGAAACTGTCCTAGACGAAGTTCTCGTGACCGTTTTTAAAGAACCTAAAACGTTCACAAAAGAGAACATGGTTGAAATCAACTGCCATGGTGGTGCTTTTGTTGCTAATAAGATCTTAGAACTATTGCTAAAAAGCGGTGCGAGGTTAGCTCACAAAGGCGAGTTCACTGAACGCGCATATCTTAACGGACGTATCGACTTAACGCAAGCTGAAAGTGTTATGGATATCATAGAAGCGCGTTCTAATCTTAGTTTATCGTTAGCGAATAAAGGATTAGATGGGAAAATCTATGAGAAAATCGTCTCACTTAGAGATGAGCTTCTAGATATCATTGCTCATATCGAAGTTAATATCGACTATCCTGAATACGATGATGTTGAAGAACTCACCAACGAAATCGTGATTCCAAAAATTCATGCTTTAAATAAAAAAATGGCTTCCTTACTCGAAACATCTCACGATGGAAGAGTCATTCGGGAAGGTGTTAAAACCGCGATTATCGGTCGGCCAAACGTCGGAAAATCGAGTCTTCTAAACGCTTTGTTAGGAGAAGATAAAGCCATTGTTACCGAAATACAAGGGACTACTCGAGATACAGTAGAAGGCTCGCTCATAATGGGTGGTATCGTTTTACATTTAATCGATACTGCCGGTATACGAGAATCTCATGATATCGTTGAAAAAATGGGGATTGATAAAGCTAGAAAAGTAATTGAAGAAGCGGAATTAATTCTATTTGTTTTAAATAATAACGAACTTCTAACAGATGATGATAACCAACTCTTAGAACTTACAAAAAACAAAAAACGGATTATTATTATCAATAAAATCGACTTAGAAAGCAAACTTAATCAAACCTTCGAAAATAGTGTTTCGATTAGTGCTTTAAATAAAACTAATATCGAGTTACTTGAAGAAAAAATTAAAGCCTTGCTATTATCGGGTTCTATTAATTTAGAGGACCAAATTTATTTATCGAACTCCCGTCATATCGCTAAAATGGAAGACGCAAAAAAGGCTTTAAATGATGCTTTATCTACAGCAAATGTACTTATGCCGGTAGATATGATCGAAATAGACCTAAAAACCGCATGGGAAACGCTTGGTGAAATTATTGGCGAAACAAAATCAACAACCCTTTTAGATGAACTGTTCTCAAAGTTTTGTTTAGGTAAATAAGTAATAAAAACCCGTCTTAGCCAAATAGCTAAAACGGGTTTTTTATCGTGCTAATTTTAATACCGCTAAAAACTTACGGTATAACTTCTCATAGTCTTCTGCTTCAAATTCAATTTCATGATGGTTGAGTTTCTTAATCCCTTCAAGCCATAATACATCTTCCATCATTACCGATTCCTTAAAGGCAATTCGACAAATCATCGGTGTTTTCTCTTTAATAAGCATGCCTCGCGAGATCAATGCTTTCTTTATCCCCTTACGATAACCCGAAATTAATGCTTTTTTAGGAATTGATTCTGCTGAGTATCGCGAAATCGTGTTTTTAACCGTTAATGTTTCAATATTTCCTGCTTCCTCTATAACCTGTTGACAAAATACATTATCCCCACTTGCAAATATCACTGGAACACTGTAATAACCAGCCAATCTCGCATTTAATCCGAACTCACCTAAAGGTTTTCCGTTTATCATTACATTATGTATTGACAACCCTGAATATGTGTGATCAAATATCCCTTTTTCAGTTAACGCTCGAGGATGATATCCTATAAAAATCACACCATCAAAATCTTGACTAATCCCCTGCATCATACTCAAAGGTTTTTGATTTCCGCTTATTAAAGACACTCTTTCATCCAGTTCTTCAATTAATACATTATCCATTGACGCATGTGAATCATTAATCAATACTTCACTAACGCCTTCTTCAAACAACGCTCTAACCACAATGTTAACTTCTTCTGTCATAAGTTTACGCGTTCGCTCATAATCAGTATTGCCTCGACGGATTTGTAAACTCGAAGTGACTCCCCATAAACCTTCCATATCGACTGATATAAATATTTTCATGCTAAATCCTCCTCGGATAATTTGCTTAATGTATCAAAAAATATCGGCGTTCCTCCTGTATGAATAAACAGAATACTTTTGTTACGGATCTGGTTCTTCTTTAAATACTCCAGCATCCCAAAATAAGCTTTTCCTGTATACGTATGATCTAAAGGAATACCATCATTAACCAAAACATCAAGAATCGTTTTTAAAACCTCATTTGATGTTTTACCATAACCACCTAAAGTATACTCATCACAATAGTTCACGTTGTCAACATCCAGCGTAATGTTATCCTTCATTAAATACTCGTTCGCTGCAGATAACACTTTTCCTAATCCTTTTTCTTTCTCATACAACACGCTAATCCCAATGATTTCTTCATTCCCTTTTAACAATGTTTTACCGACTAAAAGCCCTGCATGTGTTGTCCCTGTACCGTCGGCAAAAAAGATATAATCAAAGTTTTCGTTGTAGTCTTTTATCTCTTTATACACATCAAAATAGGCTTTTGTACCAAAAAATCCGTGACCTCCCATTTCAATGCGGTAGGGTTTAAATCCCCTTAATTTTAAATTCTCCATCTCTTCATCCACGGTATCACGTACGCTTTCCTGTTCAACAACTCTAATGTTCGCATTGAGTAATTTTGTAAGCTGTCTATTAACAACAGGCAACTCGAATTCTAAAGGCGAAACAATACTACATTTAATACGATGTTTTATGGCTAAATTAGCGATAATTCGACAATGATTAGAAGACGCACTTCCAATCGTTACAACTGCATTATAGCCCTTCGATAATAAGTCTTCAAAATAATACATCGCTTTTCGATATTTATTCCCTCCAAATGAAAAAGGTAGTAAATCGTCTCGTTTAATAAAAATCCGGTTATCTAAGACGGTTGTTCGCATAGAATGTATCGGTGTTTTTTCCATGGTATCACTCCTTACATTACATCTCAATTTTACACTATTCTTTAAAGACATCAAAGCACTGTCTGAA
>SKIW01000014.1 GCA_007116245.1 Candidatus Izemoplasma sp.
GATGTTGATTCCTATGATTTTGAAACCTTTATAGGCCAAAGCTTTAAAGTCGTTTTATTGGATGACAACTACACATTTAATCCGGATACCGAACGATTCAATCAAGTCAGTGATCTACCTGCGCTATATGATAATCCTAACAATATTGAACTCACAATTGTAGGAATTGCACGCGCTAAGGAAGACGCACTAACGCGTTTTCTTAGACCGGGTATAAAATATCATCCCGATCTTGTTGAAACATATTTAAATGATGCTGCAGATTCTGAAATCGGTAGTGCACAACTTGCATCTTCAGTTAGTGTTATTACCGGTTTACCGATTTCTGAAAGTGCTAAAACCTCATTACTAAGATCTTTAGGGGTTGATTCTACACCTTCTCAAATTCGTATTTATCCAGTTAATTTTAATAGCAAAGAATCAATCCGAGATTTTTTAGATGCATATAATCAAGACCTAGACGAAAACGAGCGGATTATCTATACCGATCTCGCTTCGATTGTGACTGAACTCACCGGCGATATTATTGATGGTATTGCTTATGTTTTAATCGCTTTTTCCGCGATTAGTTTAATCGTTTCTTCGATTATGATCGGCATCATCACCTATGTATCTGTACTAGAACGCACGAAAGAAATCGGTATACTGCGTAGCCTCGGTGCACGCAAAAGAGATATTTCACGCGTTTTTAACGCTGAGACCTCTATTATTGGATTCGTTGCTGGAACCATCGGGGTTTTTATTGCGTTCTTACTGACATTCCCTATCAATCGTTTGATAAGAAACGTTGTTGAAGACTTAAATAATCTAGCTGTACTTCCGATACAAGCCGTTTTTATTCTTATTGCGATCAGTGTCTTTTTAACATACATCTCTAGTTTAATCCCGGCTATGATAGCCGCAAGAAAAAATCCTGTTGAAGCATTACGTGTTGACTAAAAAAGATGGACGAATTTGTCCATCTTTTTTTTGTATTAATCATTGGGGAACCACGCTTCTTGTAAGTGCGGAGGAATAAGCACACCATCAATAATATGAACCAACCCAAATTCCCCAAACGTTTCTGTAGATTGAACTTGGATATCTTTAATCATTAAATTACCTTCTACAACCTCAACTCGAAGTAAATCTCCGCGAATATTACGGATATTAATCGGTGCATCGTTATATAATTGATCGGCTAAATAGCTTCCAGCAAAAATATGATAACTCAATAATTCTACAGCACCATCTAACATAATAAATCCTTCAATATCAACATCTAAATCTTCTAATAAACGCGTAAAGGCATCTTCATTAGGAACAAAAACCGTTGCACTCCCCGTCAATAAAATATCTAAGGGCAATCCTGATTCTAACAATACATCTAAAAACATTTCAAGTACATCATTCCCAAATATGTCATCTATTACCGAGTCTACCGTACTTTGTGAAACCAGCACACGATCTACCTTATGAATCCAGCCATTCTTAGCTTGAATACTTTCTTGAACAACACTTGACTGATTAATTTCAACCCGGGCTCCTTGCAAACGAACATCAATGGTTGCACCCTCAAGTGTCGTTAGTGTCCCTGGTACTGCTGCTATTAAAACATTTTCAGAATAGTTTCCGGTTAGTAAATGATACAAAAGAATCGCTTCTAAATCATCTCTCTCAAGAAAATTCTCTAGATTAATATCTAAAATAGTCAATAATGTCTCGAATGCTTCATCCGTTGGTGCAAACAAAGTATAAGGACCTTCTAAAGACAAGACTCTATCAAGCTCAGACGCTTGGAGCGCCAATACTAAAGTGCTATAGTTACCTTTAATCTCAAGCATATCGATGATTAATCTAGAGATAACATTAATCGATATCGTGGCATGAAGTTGCTGTGGATTACTTACTGTATCGTTTAATTCTAGGTCACCCACTAATGTTGTACTTCCTAATGTATCAAACACTTTGTCTTCCCATTGAACAGGTACCGAAATAATCGACCCATCACTCAATGTTACACTCACATGTGTTGGTAAGTCTAAATCCTTTGCTTCAGAATAAATCATTCCTTCTAACGAAGAATGACTTTCAACACTCTCGATACTAAGATCGGTTTCTCCATTAAAATTACAACCATATAGTAAAAGTACAAATAAAAATATAAGACCTAGCTTTTTCATATAAAACACCTCGATATAAGACTACTTTAATCATCCTTTATAATCGCTTTTTTTTCAAGTAAAACACAAATAAAAACGGATAGATTTCAATCTATCCGTTTACATTGTTCACAGGTTTTGCTTAAGACGATTTAGTAACTCAAAACGTTGTTTTTTATACCGCTCAATATGTGCTTTAAGTTTTAATTTCTCAACATCTAAATCATGTAACTTTTGATCAAGCGTCTTAATCTTCTCATCAAATTGATCTACTGCATCTTCAATCGTTTCGCTAGATGAAGTTAACAGTTCTTCAATCGTCATATGAAAAGCTTGATCGAGAAAGTCCTCCGTTTCTACGCGTACTTTCTCTAATAATGTCATCGAGTATACCTCCTTTAATCCATTAAATATTGTAACAAACTCAAGGAGATATTTCAAATCAAGCGATTATAAGTCAATATCGTTAGTTAAAACCTCATTCACAAACACGTCTACTAATCTCGGATCAAACTGTGTTCCAGAATACTTTTTAATTTCAGCAATCGCAAATTCTTTGGTTTTAGCTTTTCGGTAAGGACGATTAGAAGTAATCGCTTCAAATGTATCCGCAATGGATATTATTCTTGAAAATAACGGTATTTCTTCTCCTGATATCCCTTCTGGATAGCCTTTACCATTCCACCATTCATGATGGTATAAAGCATCTATCGCTAAATCAGAATACTCATCCGCTGCGCGTAATATTTGATAACCATTTTCGGTATGCGTTTTAATAATTTCATATTCATCTTGTGTTAATTTATTAGGCTTATCTAAAATTGCATCCGGAATCGAGATTTTACCGATATCATGAAATGTCGCCGCCATTTTTAACTCATTTATATCATCTTTCGATAACTTCAATGATTCTCCTATTTTTTCACTAATATTCGCTACACGTTCTGAATGAAGTCGTTCTTCTTCGTATTTCGTTGTTAGTGTTTTTAAAATAGCACGAATCGATTTATTTCTTGCGCTAATTCCTTCAAACAATTTACGTTTATACATGTCATTCTCAGCGTTTTTTAAAATATCACCGATATGATCCTCATTTGATGATTTCATGTCGTATCCTACCGCTACAGATAGTTCGATATTTTGAATAGTAATGTTTGAAGCTTGCTCTGAGATTTCATTTTTCATGTTTTCGAGTTCTTCAAAATTCGTCTTTTCTAAAATCATAGCAAACTCATCACCACCAATACGAGCGATATGATGGTTTACACATTTAAGCTTCATTAAAAGGTTAGCAAACTCTTTTAAAGCTACATCTCCTACTTCGTGTCCATACGCATCGTTGATAATCTTTAATCCGTTCAAATCAATCATCATAATACCTAATGGACAATGTCTCTCATCATCGAGTGATGAAATCATTTCAGCAAAATATCGTCGGTTATTAAGACCGGTAAGAAAGTCGTGGAAACTAATGTACTCAATCTCTTTTTGCTTTTGAGTTTTTTCAGTTACATCTCTCGCAATGCCTACCGCTCCAGATATAACCTCATTCGCATCATAAATAGGCGATACTGATGATTCAAAATAATGCGTACCTGAACTGCTTTCGAACTCCCAAGTATAGTACACCGTTTTTCCCTCTAATGCCTTTTTATATGCTTTATATCTCTCTTTACCAGAATCACCAAATATATCTAAAACTGTCTTCCCTTCAAACTCATTGGGTTTAATTCCAAGTAGATTTAACCCTTTTCCAAATACAGATACAAACTTAAGTTCAGGATCAACTTCAAATATAATATCTGCAGAGGATTCTACTACTTTAGACAAACGTTGTCTTTGATAATCGATTGTCTGATCTTTTTCAACCCGTTCAGAAACATCTCTAAAAACTAATACCGCACCAATTAAATCACCTTGCTGATTTTTTATCGGCATACAGCTGTCTTCAATAAATCGTTCAGTACCATCTTTATGGATTAAAATCGTATGATTTTCCAGTTCTACGCGATTCTCTGTTTCTAGTACTTTTTGGATTGGGCTTTTTGTCTTATCTCGAGTTTTCTCGTTAATCGCATTAAAGAAATCATCAAAAAGCATCCCCTTCGCAAGAGATTGAGTATAACCGGTTAGTTGCTCAGTAATTGTATTAATATTCACAACAACACCTTTATTATCCGTAATAATAACTCCATCACCAATCGACATTAATGTTGCATCTAGTTCTTCGTTTTTCTGATCTGCTTCTGATAGTTTCTCTTGAAGTTGTTGCTCGAGTTCAATTTGAGCGTTAATAACTTCAGTATAAATAATAATTCCCGCAATTTTATTATCATCAAACCATGGTCTTGCTTCCCATCTAGTCCATAAAACAGTGCCATCTTCTCTTTCATAAGGATCTCGACTTGAACTACTAACTTTGCCTTTTAAAGCTTTTTGATGAATTTCTCGCCATTTTTCAGGAAGATCTGGGAATACCTCATAGTGATGCTTACCAATCACATCTTCTTCTTGAATATTGAACTGTTCTAGGTAATTTTTACTTACATAAACATACTTTAAATCCTTATCGTGAATAGCGACAGCAGCGTTGTTATGTTCAATAACATACCGCATAAGTTCTTTAGAATGATGTAATTTACCTTTTATTTCATACTGTTTATAAAGCATATACATCAAAACACCCGATGATAAAAACAATAACGTAATGATGGATAGAGATAAAAATACATTCCCGTTCTCAGTAATTACACTAACAAAAAGACTAGCCATAACTAAAGAAAACCCTTCTTCATGGCTAGCGCTGTTAACAAATGAAAGTTCTTCGATGACTTGCATGTCCACGTTGATATCTGGACTATCCAAAATCGTATTATGATGCTTTTCTAAACTACTATACCCAATTATCAAACTAAAAAATAAAGTAGCGATTTTTAGCGGAGTTAAGACATATTTATTCATGGTATGCCCCCTTACTATAACTACATTATATAGTACTGCACACCCTTAAACAATAACTAAAAAGGGATTTTTAAAAGCAAGTAAATAAGTATCCCCGTTAAAAATAGTGTATATATCAACGCATCACTCTTAATAATAATGTTTTCATAACGACGATTAAAGACTCCCGCTGTAAGTGTAAACCGTTCTAAGAACCCTACATCATCCATAGCATTCAACTCGATTTTCGCCATCGTTAACTTGTTTATTGGACAACGATCTCCATACATAAAGCGACATGCTAATCGCATAACACGGTTAATTGGATAAAAG
Source organism: Candidatus Izemoplasma sp. (assembly GCA_007116245.1). Taxonomy (GTDB): domain Bacteria; phylum Bacillota_I; class Bacilli_A; order Izemoplasmatales; family Izemoplasmataceae; genus CSBR16-104. Next base: position 5,415 of record SKIW01000014.1, read on the forward strand.
AACATATACTCAAATCGCAGCCAACTAGGGAGTTTTAAATGGAACAAATGATATCGTTTTCCAGCATAGAAAATTATAAACCCTAATATAACTACAAAGAACATCGTCATAATATCTTCACCAGTAAAAAACTTTAATCCGACAACATAATTTACAATAAACCCAGGATCATACGCTGTCTTACTTAACGCAGGTACAATAAATCCATCCAAGATAAACCTTGGATTTAATCCGATAAGAACAATCATAACCGCAATGACTAACATCGGGATATGTAATGACATAAACTCTGGTTTCATATCTTTATATTTATCAGGTAATTTTCCTAAAAATGTGTACGAGAATAATTTAATAAATGAACACACCGTTCCTGCACTAATAATGTTAAAAATCCATTCTGCGTAATAAAATGAACGGTGTCCGTATTCATACGCCTCAACAATACCGTGATGAAGGATCGATTTAGAAATGAAACCATTAAAGAGTGGAATACCACTAATTCCCAGTGCCGCAACCAAACAAATACCTGCAGTTATCGGTAATTTTTTCCATAAGCCACCCAACTTATACATATCCGATTCTCTTGTTCTTAGATAGACAACCCCAGCAACCATAAATAAAAGTGATTTA
>SKIW01000081.1 GCA_007116245.1 Candidatus Izemoplasma sp.
ATCAAGCCAAGTCCTACTATAAATACTTTCATATTAACGGTCTCCTTAACGATTCAGAAAGACTTTTTAACTCCTCCATCATCGTATCAAAACGATGTATTTTTAACGATTGTGCCCCATCCGATAATGCATTTTCTGGGTCGTTATGCACTTCGACCATTAAGCCATCTGCGCCTACTGAAAGCGCTGCTTTAGATAAAGGTCCAATCATGGTCCAACGTCCTGATGCGTGAGAAGGATCTACTATCACAGGTAAATGAGATAGTTCTTTAATGGCAAGGACAGCACTTAAATCAAGGGTATTACGGGTATAGGTCTCAAATGTTCTAATCCCTCGTTCACAAAGAATCACATTTGGATTTCCTTGACTGAGTATGTACTCGGCACTCATTAACCATTCTTCTATGGTTGCGGAGAGTCCACGTTTTAACATAATCGGTTTTTTACTTTGTCCGAGGACTTTTAGCAGTTGAAAGTTTTGCATGTTTCTAGCGCCGACTTGAATAATATCAACATATTTTTCAAACAAGGGTAACAGTTCACTGCTCGGTATTTCACTAATCACGGCCATAGCGTATTGATCCGCTACTTCCCTTAAAAGTAGTAACCCTTCTTCCCCTAACCCTTGGAAAGTATATGGTGATGTTCTTGGTTTAAATGCGCCACCTCGTAGTATGCGAATTCCTTGTTTAAAAAGACTTCCAGCGATTGCTTTAAGTTGGGCAGATGATTCAACACTACAAGGTCCTGCAATCATAACGGGGTGGTCTTTGCCAATGTGAACTCCGTTAGGAAGTGTTATAACCGTATCACTTTCTTTAAACGTTCTTGATGCTTGTTTAAATGGCGTTTGAACTCTAATGACTTGTTCAACCCCATCAAAGGCTTTAACATCGGTTAGTTCTAATGTTGCGGTGTCTCCGATAATCCCAAATATTCTTACCGTTTCACTACTGACATCTTTAATTGAAAATCCACGGTTTTTTAATGCGTTTACTAAATTATCGTACTCTGCTTGCGTTGAGGTTCTTTTCATTTTTACAATCATCTTAATCTCTCCTTTTTATGGTTTAAAAAAAGCCTATGGGAAATCCCATAGGCTAAAAATATCTTTATTGGCTTTCCTTCGTTACGCTGAAAAAGGATTGCCTTAGCATTCCTTCCTTGTGTCGATGGCATAATAATATGTGTTTTTAAAACGTTTCATAATGATCACCTAAATGTTTGTTTATGTAAGATTAGCATAAAACAAAATGCATTGCAACAAACTTTACTTGATTACCTAAAGAAAACGTTTACTAAATCTGTGTTGTTAGTTAAGTTTGTATTGCTTAGCTATAAATATTCGCTTATAATCATACTAGTATGCTAAAGGAGACTGAATATGCGTTATATTAAAAAAACCGTTGCTATCGTATTTTTCATTGTGTTGCTACTTGGAATTCCAAAGCTCTCGGGAATGATTGCAGATCAGTTTAACTACCAATCGATTGATCCAGATTCAGCGTTTATGTGGATTTCAGTACACCATATTGTTCAAGCACTGATTTTTTTACTTATCATGATTGTTTTAATACCGTATCTTAAACGATCTGATAAAGATTTTGGTTTTCATAAGGGCGATGTTGCAATTGGGTTAAAGTATGTAAAAATCTTTAGTTTAATCTTTTTAAGTTATGCCGTTATCTCGATTTTTATTGTTCTAATAACAAACGCGTTTAATCTATTTCCTTATCCTATAAATGCGCGTAATGTTATCGGACAGTTGTCTTTTCAATTACTGCTATCAGGGCCTTCTGAAGAACTGATTTTTAGAGCCTTTGCCATTACGATGTTTAGCTTGTTTATAAGTGGTCGTGTGTTAAATGGTAAATTTAGTAAGGCGAACTTGATTGCGGCTGTGGTTTTTGCGCTGGCGCATGTTGGATTCTCTTTCGCACCGTTTGAGTTAAATTATAACGTTGGACAATTAGTTTATTCTTTTATCTTAGGGATCGTTTATGGGGACTGTTATGAGAAGAGTAAAAGTATGCTTTATCCGATGATTTTACATAGTATTAGCAATGTCGTTGCAGTATCAGTATCGATTATTGCAACATTGATGATTACATAAAAAAAACCTTCTACGGAAGGTTTTATTTTTATGAGTGGTTGTAAGCGATGGTGCGGTAAGAATTTTTTTCTGGTTTCTTACGGCTTTTATAATACGTCGCTTGTGCTGGTTTACCCGCTGTAGATTTTCTTGATGAATGACGTTTTTGTGATTTTTGTGGTCTTTGTGATTCTTGTGTATTTTGTGAGAACTGTGCTCTTTGTGATGTTTGTGGTTTTCCTGATCTTTGGGGTTTCATCGATCTTTGTGGTTTTTGGGTAATCGCATAACTGTGTTTAGCGTCGACCGCAATAACCATATTAATATGTGATTGAATCGCTTTTAGTAAATGTGTTTCATCCGGTGCACAAAAACTCATTGCTGCACCTAATTTACCAGCCCGCGCCGTACGTCCAATTCGGTGTAAGTACGTTTGTGGTGTTTGAGGCATATCGTAGTTAATAACATGTGATAAAGCGTTAATATCAATTCCTCTAGCCGCAACGTCGGTTGCGATAAGTATTTTAATGTTGCCTTGTTTAAAGGCATTTAATGTGTCTTGACGTTGACGTTGTGTTTTGTCACCATGTAAAACACCGATATTGATATCTAGATGATTTAATTGTTTTGCGATGCGATTACAGCCGTTTTTCGTACGTACGAATACGAGTCCTGAACTCACTTCATCTGTTGCTAATTTTTCTTTTAACAGTTCGATTTTATCAGTATGTTTAACAAATAAAACCGATTGATTAACTGTTTCAAGAGGTGTTGTTTGTGGGGTGATTTCTAAGCGAATAGGATCGGTTAAGATTCTTTTCGCTAACAATCTAATATCTTCAGGAATCGTCGCTGAAAATAACATTGTTTGACGGTTTGCAGGAACGGCTTTAATGATTTTATTAACGTCGTCAATAAATCCCATATCCAGCATTTGATCGCCTTCGTCTAACACTAAATGTTTAACATAATCCAAATGGATGAGTTTCATATTCATTAAATCAAGTAATCTACCAGGGGTTGCGATAATCACATCTGCACCCTTTTTAAGTTTCATAATTTGATTGCGTTTTGAAACACCACCATAAACAACCACTAATTTTAGTGGTTTCATTCGGCTGTATGTTTCAAAGCTTTCCTTGATTTGTAAAGCTAACTCTCTCGTTGGTGCTAAGATTAATGCTTGAGGATGTTTAGGGTGCTTCGATTTCGATTCATGAATATGATGAATAATCGGAAGCGCAAACGCTGCGGTTTTCCCTGTGCCTGTTTGAGCACTCCCAAGCATGTCGCGGTTTTCGAGTAGATAAGGAATTGCCTGAGCTTGGATCGGCGTGGTTGTTTCATACCCGTTTCTTTCTACCGCTTTAAGTAAAGCGGGGTGTAAATTAAGTTCTTTAAAATTCATAGTTTCTCCTATTTCTATAAAGGCATTAAAAAACGCTGTACTAAACAGCGTTTCATCGCTTATGTAGTTTCCCGAAATCATTCGGCTTATGTATTATACCATAAAAACCGTGATTTCAACAATAAATGATGTTTTTTTTAAAACTATAAGCGTCTTAAGAACCAAATCAGCAATACAGCCCCACCGATAGCGATAGCAAAGCCTTCAATTGTGAAGGTTTGAACTGAACCGATACCAAGTAGTGATGCGATCCATCCACCGAGTAATGCGCCGACAAGTCCGACAACGATATTACGAATTAAACCACGACGACGTGTTTTCATTATAATACTAGCAAGCCATCCTACGAGGGCTCCAAAAATAATCCAACTTAATAATGCCATAACCATACCTCCATTCTAACTCTATTATACACCATTTACGATTTTGTTGTTAACATTAGGACTGACATGAGTGTGCCGATACCAGCACTTACAATAGAACCTATGAGTCCTAAACCAAATGTCCAATCAACTTCAGTTGTATTCTCAATCCCCGCCACAACATACACTATTTCAATGTTATTAGGTACTGTGATGAGTAAAAAGAATCCGGTAATAAATAATACGACGGATATCATAACCGATTTTTTTATCGTAAATAATAAAATCGCAGCGATGAGTGGCAATGTATAGGCGAATAGCGCCCATATTGAAAATGGTAAATACGCACTTGCAATACTACCCAAGTCAAAGGGATTAATATCGAAAAGTTCTTTACCTAAAAGAATTTCATAGCCCGTATAATCTAAATTTTCATACTGTAATGCAGGTAATAACGCAAACAGTACGACTAAAATACCGCTGATAAATGCTATGCTACGTTTAATATCAAAGCTTTTCATCAAATCTCTCCTCCTTACATTACTTTAAACAATTCAAAAGGTGTATTTATTGGGATTAATTTAATTTTGTAATATATAGGAGTTTGTGAAGTTAGTTGATATAATGAAATTAAGATTTAAGGAGTGGTTTTATGATTAACTTCTTTATTCACTTTAGTATTCTCATCGGCTATTTTTTACTCGTCCTTGCGATCTTACCGATCGTCTTTAAGGTTGCTTTAAACCTACCTAAAGAAGTTATTCGTAAGTTTCAACATATCGGCTATGCTGTATCATTTTTGTTTTATATTTATCTGTTTGAGTCCTGGGCATACTCAGTTATCGCGATTATTTTATTCATTATTTTAGCTTTTTCAGTACTTTACGGTCTTGAAAAAACTTCGGTTTATAAACGGCTTTTTGTCGACCGTCAAAAAGCCGGTGGTGAGTTAAAATATTCCTTAATACAAGCGCAAGCGATGTTTGCGATTTTACTATACTTGTTTTATTACTTACTTCCGGGAGAAAATACGATTATTGTCCTTATAGCGATTATGAGTTGGGGTATTGGGGATGCCTTAGCTGCATTGCTTGGTAAACGCTTTGGTGTTAAAAAGCATGATGGGATTGGGGCAGACCGTAAGAAAACGTACTTCGGAAGTATTTCCTTAGATATCACTGTATTGTTAATTGTTTTTATTATGTTAGTCTTTTTTGAAGGTACTTTATGGTGGGTGGCACTGATCATTGCCTTAATTGTTTCGCCGCTTGCTACTACTATTGAAGCGTATTCTAAAAAGGGTACGGATACAACATTTTTACCAATCGGTATCGCTTTAATGGTTTACGGACTGCTTTATCTATTCATGATTTTAGGTGTTTTATCATGACAAAAGATCCTAGATTAAAAACGTTAATATTATCGATTGTGTTTAGTGCTTTTGGACCGATTGTAACCTTAATTGCTTTGTTTATGAATACATCCGCGACACAATTTGCGGACTTTGTACGTAGAACTGCAGAGTTAAGTGTGCTTATTTTTGCGCTTTATGTGTACTTAAAACTTAGCAACAACACGCATACAAAAGCACAAAAAAATCGTTTTAAAATCACGGTTTATCGCTTATCAGGTAGTATCTTGTTGTTCAGTGCAGCGATTCTTTCATTTTTATTTATCCAAGCGCTTATTACCCCTAAAGTACCAGAAGGTAACGTTATTCTCGGCTTAAGTATTGCCTCTTTAGGAATCTTTTTTAACGGGTATTTCTTTATACGATATCGTCGTTTTAACAACCAAGACCACCACTTCGTGATGGATTCACAAGGTAAAATATACCAAGCAAAAACAATGGTGGATGTCAGTGTTGTGATTGCACTAAGTTCCATTCTAATTTTTCCTAACTCAGAAATCAGTTATTGGATAGACACATTAGGAACATTCGTAATCGCACTCTATTTAATTAGTCGAGGCTTTAACCTTATCTTTAAAGCATATAAAAAGAATCCGTGATGGATTCTTTTTAATTACTTTTCTTTTCGTGGTGTCCCAAACTCTACTGAATCGATATTAAGAGTATCTAACATTTTTAAATCTTCTCTTGAAATGCTAAAATCAACCGCAGCGTTATTAATTATATGCTCTTTGTTCGAAGAACG
>SKIW01000043.1 GCA_007116245.1 Candidatus Izemoplasma sp.
AAGAAAATTGTTGATGATTTTAGTATGCTCGGAGTGCATACTTTACATGATCCAAAAAGAACACGTTTAGAGCTATTAGATGATATTGATAAGGGCACAGTCGTCTTTACCGCACATGGTGTCAGTGATCATGTTGTTGAGAAAGCTAAATCGAAAAACCTCGATATTATTGATACGACATGTAAAGATGTACGGTTATCCCAAGAGACTATTAAGCAGTATCTTTCTGATGGATATACCGTGTTGTTTATCGGTAAGAAACATCATCCTGAGAGTGAGACTGCTTCTTCTTATGGTAATCAGGTTCACTTAATTGAAAAAATAAACGATATCGAAACCTTAAGTTTAAGTAAAGAAAAAATTGCGGTAACTAACCAAACAACCATGAGTCTTTTCGATATTTTTAATTTATTTGAGGCTATAAAAAAACGTTATCCGGATGCCGAACTAATCGAGGAACAATGCGATGCCACGCGTAGTAGACAACTCGCCGTAATGCATCAACCAAATGATATACAACATTGCTTCGTAGTCGGTGACAAGCATTCTAATAATTGTACTAAGTTAGTTGAGGTCGCTTTAAAAAAGGGGATTCCTTCTAACCTTATCAACTCTGTTGAAGAACTAGACATAGACTACTTAAAAACGTTATCGAAAGTCTCTGTCACAAGTGGCGCTAGCACCCCAAGTGCTTTGACAAAGGAAGTCATCGATTATTTAACTAGTTTTGATAATATACATCCTAAAAAGCCAGTAAGTACCCTTAAGGATCGCAATCTATTTAAACACTTAAAAAAGGACTAGCGTCCTTTTTTTATTCTTCTAAATGGGTTGGAACTGGTGGTTTTTTAGGCATGTAAAATGCGGTGTAAATTCGATAGAATAGAATATGTAAAAACAAGAACCCAAACGTGAATAACAGTAAATATCCCACTGTCTTAAGCGTTGTTTGACCAAACAGCCAAAAGATAACTGAAACAGCACTCACTAATATAAATATATAAAACAATGTTTGATACAATTGATAGGCTAATTTAAGAATATTTTTCATGATTGGCTCCTTTTAAAAATGGGGACATATGTTTACAACCTTATTATAAAGTTAAATCAATCATAACACAAACCTATTTAAGTAACCGACTATAAGCATACTGAGTCTATCGTTTAAAACACAAAATTATTTCTTTTGATACATCTTTTTTTCAGCTTCGACAAACATCTGATGTAAAGGCTGATTAAGTGTTTGTTTTGTAGCAATACCGATTGCAACATCTAAGGGAATATCTTCAATACGAATATTTCTTGTACGCTTTTCAATTGAACTGGCTAACCCTTGAGCTTCTTGATATGTCGTACGCGGCAAAACAATTACAAACTCATCCCCACCGTAACGTACGATAATGTCTTCGCTATCACAAAAATCATTAAATATTTTAGCGATAGATTGAAGCATTTTATCTCCAAAATCGTGTCCGTATGTATCATTTATAATTTTTAATTTATTTAAGTCAGCAACGATAACGCTAATAGGCAATGCACTTTCATCATCATCTAGAAGGTGGAATGCATCCTCTAGATAGGCACGGTTGTATAAATTTGTCAAGTTGTCGTGATAACTTTTATAATAAAGTTCATTTTGCTTAGTTATAAACTCTGCTTGTTGGGTTTGGTAATGTGCAAATACCATAAGCATTGCCATTGTTAGTCCAATAAATCCTACAATAAAGTTTAACAACTCTGGTGAAAAGTTAAGCATGATTAACACTGGAAATAACCCATTTAATATTGCGATGGCTGCAATCGATAATCCGTAAAGACGGTCTACAGCTAACTGATTCTTAAGTAATCCAGGCACAGTGTATAACATATATATCATGGTTGTAAAAAAGACAAACATAAAAGCTAAATTACCACTCGTATCAAGGATGCCTAAAAGCGGTATACTAAGTACGATACCTAATAAAACCACGTTTGATTTTACTGTTAATGATTTAGATAAATACCTTAAATTTCCTCGATATAAGAAATACGCACTCACTGGAAGTAGTAAAAAGAACACACCCACCCATGTTAAAACATTAAAATAATCTCCGATAAAAAGAAATAAATAGGCGATACTTAAAATAAACCAAAAAAGAACCCAATGTTTTAAGTACCGGGTTTTATGAAGTAAGGATAAAAGTCCGATAATTAGTGCTAGAAAAAGTGATCCAAATAAAAATGAGACAATAATCCATTGATCTAATGTTAGCTCTCTCATAATTGAACCTCCTACATCCATAAATAAGCATAGCATATAATGATAAATATGCAATGAAAAAATAGGCCTTGCGGCCTATTATCGTCTTCTTGATGAGGAATTCGATGATTTTTTACGATGATAAATACTATCGATCATCAATACAAATGCAATCATTTTATCTATATCCGCATTATCGGCAACCTCTATTTCGTATGTATCACCCCATGAAAGCAATTTTTTACGTACCGCAACAATCGGTTCACCTGCGTTAGAGATGGTAAAGTTATGCGCCCAAATACTACCTTCTAGTAGGTAACTTTGCCCTTCCGCTTCGATATCAATACGGTTTTTAAATGCCGCAAAGCGCTTATGCATAACTGCAACAAGTTTGTTTTCGGCATCGAAAAGTTCGTACCTCGGCATGAAACTAAATAAACGACGACGCATGGTAAATAATAGTTGTTCGTTTTCAGATTTAAAAATTTGATATTGGCGTGCAAAAGACATCATTTTAGCGTGTGCACGATAAACCTCATTTTGATTTTCATTGTACACTTTAAAACTGTCTCTAAATGAAAAGACCTTTTGTTTCATATAAAATTTTTTCATAGACTCGCTCCTTTCAATTTTATTATACATTAGAAGTACTATTTTATATCCATAATTAAGCGATTGGCGATGAGGATTTGAGTTTTCTAATCCCTCTGCCGGTACGTACGGTCCCATAGACACCAATAATAATCATTGCACTTCCGATAAAGTGATAATATCCTAGTGATTCATTTAAAATTAAGTACCCTGCAAAAATACCAACAATCGTTACGAGATTCGCATAAATACTTGAGACATGGGCTTCAAGTCTTGATAAAGCAAAGTTAACTAAAAAGAATGCGATAATCGAAGCCATGATTCCTAAGTACAAGATCGGGAGAATTAATTCAAGTTGTAACAAATTGGTTACGTAATCCGTGATTCGATTCTCAAATAGTAATGTCGCCACATAAATAAGATTAAATGAAATCGCACCAAAAATCATCATGAAGTACGTTATCTCATGAGTTTTTAGTGTCCTTGAAGCACTGCGTGATGTGATATTAAATATCGCAGCGGATAACACTGCACCAAATACTAATAAAAACCCTAATATCGATGAGTCTGATGATGAGTTGTATACGGAGATTTGAATATAGAGAATACCTGATACACTTAATAAAATAAAGAATACTTGAATTAATTTCGGTTTTTCTTTTAAGAATATCGCACTTAAAATCCCCACAAAAACAGGAATTAAAGCAATCATCATACCAGCCTCACTTGAAGCAATTAAGTTTAGACCGTATATTTCAAATATAAAGTATAAGAAAGGTTGGAATATAGCAACGAGTAAAAGCGGTTTTAATTGGGCACGTTGATAACGGATTTTTATGACTTTAAAACGTCTAAGCATTTCAAATAATACTGCCGCAACTAAAAATCGGTAACTTATTAAACCGATAGGTGTAACATATTCTAAAGCGATTTTAGAAAACATAAAGGAAAACCCGAAAATCGCTGCAAAACCGATACTTGCTATATGTACCTTAGATTTCATTGTTCACCTCTTGATGATTATACTCTGAGTAGTATAACAACCCAAATCCTATTAAAGATAATATCACGATGAGTGAAATTGACAATAAAGATCCGTCAAAAACTAAACTAAGACCGATATTAGCACCCGCATTTATCACTGCATGAAAAAGGACTGTTAATAAAATACTTTTAGTTTTTGCATAAAGCCAAGTTAAATAAATACTATACATAATACCACCAAGCATAAATGTAAATAGATCATACTGGTAATGGGATAACGCTTCGATAAAGAACATCGGTAAATGCCATATCCCCCAAATAATGCCTATGGTTATAGAAATTGGTATTAGACTTTTAGATTTCATTAAGTTTTCTTGAAGATAACCACGCCATCCGACTTCTTCTAATCCACCAAATATAACCGATATAAGTAAAAAGACTGGAAAAAGATAAAACGGGTAGGGTGATTGAAAAACTTCATTGTTTATCAAGTTATATGTTAAGCGAAAAAATCCCGCTAATGCTAATGGTGTTAGTATTACAAAAATCCATAGACTGTATTTATGTTTAACCGATAATAATCGTTTGAAAAAAGTGTTTTTCATCTCTGGGTTTCGTAAAATAAATATAAACGCAAAAATCGTCGGGCTTGAGCCACCTATAATAAACAATACTTGTGCTGCTATGGATGTAAAATCAAGGATATTTTGTCTAGTTAAATACGCTAACACACCATGTGATACATACGTGAGTAAAAATGTAAATATTAAAAATCTTACGGTGTTTTTCATCGTAACTCCTTAAGGTTTTCTTTTATTATATAAGCTAGGTTAAATTATTTCAATTTTTTGTTCATATCAATTTAGTTTCAAGCTAGAATTGTTTATAATGAGTATGAGGTGATAACATGAAAAACTATTTAGAAGGCGCTCTAATTGCAAACGCTGCAGCGATGGGTTTCAATTGGATTTATAATATGCCTTATTTAGAAAGACTCGCTAAAACTGAGGATCTCGTATTTCAAAAAGCAGACCCAGAAAAATATAAAAGAGCGAGAAAAGGCGTATTAGCGTATCCCTTCGCTGAAATTGGAGACGTTTCGTTGCAAGGTGAAATCGCGAAATGGTTATATGCTGCGCTAAAAGAAAACCCTGAACTTACAAAGGAAGATTATGAAAACCTTGTGTACGATCAAATTAAACCCGGTGGAGCCTACCGTGGATGGGTTGAATCATTTGGTAAACAACTCATTTATAATCGTTTCATTAAAGATTTAGAGATTGATGCAAAACCGATAACGATTCAAGACGATCAGCTTGTTGGGTTTGTCCCCTATCTTGTAACTAAAGAGTTAGGTTTATCAAATGAAAAAGCATGGGAGCTCGCTCAAGCATTCACTGATATTGATGATTTTAAAGCGTTTTATGAAACTTTTGATCGCTTGTTTGATGATCTAAAATCAATGTCTATAAAAGACGCACTCCAAAAATCGATTAACTACGCACCAAAACAATATGGATTTAAGTTAACGATGGCACTATCGATGGATGATATTAAATCATTCATTTTGCAACTGGTTAATACATCATGTCCTATTAAGTATACAATCCCTTTAACTTACGCAATCTTAGCTCATACGAGCAGTTATGAAGAAGCGGTAAGGTTAAACACTCAAATAGGGGGTGCTAGTTCGGATCGAGCGATGTTAATTGGCGCGATTTATAGTCAAGTATCAGAAATCCCTAATAATTGGAAAAATCATTTAAAAACATGAGAAATCTCATGTTTTTTAAATTAAACCAATAAAAACGCTGTGAAGTATGTTTAAATGGTATTAAAGAGGTGATTAAATGACGTTGATTCGTAAACTATTTATTTTAGTTATTTTGATGGGGACTGGATTTTTTAGTATCGCAATTGCACCTCTTTTTACTCATGCCGAAGTAGAATATGATACGATACTTTACATGCTTGAAGAGAATGATGACCCTTATGAGATTGCCGATAAGTATTATTTAAGTGTTGTAGATGTAAGTCGTTTTAACCTCGTCACATTTAAAGTTTCTTCAAAAACCCCGATTTCTGAATTGCTAGAAATCGGTTTTACAGTAAATCAAACGTATACGATGAGCTCTCCTCCTTGGTTAAAACCT
>SKIW01000035.1 GCA_007116245.1 Candidatus Izemoplasma sp.
GGATCAACGTTTAGTCTAATTTCAATCTTTTCCTCTTCAGTCGTTGTTGTATCGCTTGAATAACTCACATCGATTTGGGTATCCAATCCTAACCGAAACTGGGACACATCGCCACTGCCACTTAATCCCACTGACCCACTAGCACTCGCTTGAACTCTGCGTGTTTGGTTCATTCTGAAAGAATGTGTTTTTTGAATTGGGGTAGTCCCTTCATTTACCATTACGTATAAAGTCTCCTTTTGAAATGTGACCGGTTCATTTCGCATTGCATGGACTGATCGCCATCCCCAAAACCGTCTTCCTGCAATGCGATCATAATACATTTGATAATCTTCATCCGTAAAATCTTCTAATAATTTAGCCCCGAAATTTGTAAACTCAATCTCTTGATAGGTTACGTATTCCGCTGCTTGAGCTGTGGGTTTCATCATCGTTACCAGAAAGAAAAAAAGTGTTACAATCCATAGTTTTTTCATGATTCACCTCCGTGTTTATAGTACGTACTTACAACGTCTTTTCTTTATAAAAAAAAGACTATTTCTGATTTTCGAAATAGTCTTTTACGAATTTTTCTGCATCTTTAACCCCGAGTTCATAACGTCGTTCGATTTGTTCTTTAGAAAAATCCATAATCCCTCGTAAGTTTTTTGAAGGTTTAATTTGATGATACTCAACTTCTTTAGGACATTTACTTTTGTGTCGCCTAAATCTGAAAAGATCAATGACGATAACTTCATCACATCCTTCATCATATAAAGGTTGACATGGTGCATTATCTAATACACCGCCATCGTAATACGTTTTATTTCCAATAACAATCGGCTGAAATACGATCGGTATAGCACAACTTGCTAAAAGCGTTCTTTTAACATCTTCTTTATCCATCTCATTAACACATGAATACCGTACTAATGACTCTTTACTAAAGAAATTACGAATATTAACCGTCATTAACTCCCAAAATGTCGCTTTACCGTCACCAACATAACTCGTCGCCACAAACACTTTCTTACTTTTTAGCAAATTAATATCCACTGTCGCATCAATTAGCTTTTCAAGTTCTTTATTTGGATACATTCCTTCATATACAAAATCGATTCCTTCATGAAGAACACGTTTAAATATATTTTCATCACTTTTAAACATCTCTTTTCCACTAATGTCAAACCAAAGTTTTTTTGCTTTATCTAGATCACCTAATGCTAAAAGAACAGCATTCAAGCTTCCCACACTCGAGCCGCTAATCGCATGTATATTTTCTAATACTCCATGCTTCTTCAAGACTTTTAAAACGCCAATTTGATAGGCACCTCTAGCACCACCACCGGATAGCACAATCCCTAGTTTTCTTCCCATTTTTTTCTCCTTAATACTGTAAAATTTTACCCTTTTTTGTGACTGTTTGTATTGTTCCCCCACCTAAACAGGTTTGTCCTAAGTAAAAGACACACGCCTGTCCTGGAGTAACAGCGCGAACAGGTTTTTTGAAGTATACATGCACTTGTTCATCCTTTATTGTTAGCGTTACCTCTTGATCTTTTTGTCGATAACGAAACTTTGCAGTACATTCGAGGTTATCAAGTACAAAATTGGGATTGATAATGTTTACATCCTCTAAAGTACAGTGGTCACTATACAGCATTTCATGATGAAATCCTTGACCAACATATAAACTGTTTTCCTGTAAGTTCTTACCGATGACAAACCAAGGTTCATTACCGTATTTTTCACTACCACCAATGCCTAATCCTTTTCGTTGGCCAATTGTGTAGTGCATTAATCCTGTATGCTTACCGATGACATCGTTTTCTAAGGTTTTAATATCGCCTGGTTTAGTTGGTAGGTAATTGTTTAAAAACTGATTAAACTGGCGTTCGCCAATAAAGCAAATGCCGGTAGAATCTTTTTTATCCGCTGTCGGTAAGGCATGTTCTAAAGCACGTTTTCTAACGTCACTCTTCTTTAAATCCCCTATCGGAAAGAGAACATTATTCAATTGTTCTGCGGTTAATTGTGATAGAAAATACGTTTGATCCTTGTTTTCATCCACACCGCGCAATAGTTTAGGTATTTCACCATGTTCAACACGCGCATAGTGGCCCATCGCAATATAGTCTGGTTTAAACTGCTCAGCGTACTTTTTAAACGCTGAGAACTTAATGTATTTATTACACATAATATCTGGATTTGGGGTACGTCCTTTTTTATATTCCTCAATGAAATAGGTGAAAACATCCCGCCAGTACTCATCGATAAAATCAACGCGATGTAAAGGAATATCAAGATGTTCACATACCGCTAAAGCATCTTGATAATCTTGTTCTTGAGGACATATATCTGCGTTTAAAGTAGGGTTTCCTAATACGTCCCGATTAAGACTCGAATCCCAGTTACGCATAAAAAGTCCGATAACATCGAAACCTTTTTGTTTTAATATTAGGGCAGCGACGCTAGAATCCACGCCGCCGCTCATGCCGATAACGACACGTTTTTTCATATTATCAAATCCTATTTTTTACGTTTATTAACATCACTAGGCATCCGATGATCACTTCTAGGTGAGAGTGATACATCGAGTATTTTAGGTCCATCAGGTGTCGCTTGTCGTTTAAACTGCTGGGTATAGAAACGATGGAAAAAGTTCGTTACGTATGCCGTAGCTTCTTCTTCAGTTAATGTAAATGTCTTAACTAATAACCAAGCAATTCGGCTTTCTGTATCGCCAAATCTTAAGTAACGGTGTAAGATAAAATCGTTAACTTCGTATTTACCAATCGTATCTTCGGTTTTTTGCTCTGCGATAAGTTCTGGTGAAATCGGTGTTTCAAGTACAGAGTGTATCACACTTTCAACATTCTTACCAAACTTTTCTTCAGCGTAATGTTCGATCATAAATCTCACAAGCGTTTTAGGGATACCAGCATTGATGCCATACATACTCATTTGATCGCCATTATACGTTGTCCAACCCAGTGCGAGTTCACTCATATCGCCTGTTCCTAATACGATACCGTTATGCATGTTCGCAAGGTTCATTAAAATATTCGTACGAGTTCGTGCTTGCGTATTTTCATAAGTAATATCCGTTGTAGTACGGTCGTGACCAATCAAATCAAAATGATCGTTAACATGATCGCGGATATCTATTTCTTTGATTGAAACACCTAAATGGTCGATTAAATCACGTGCTTGATTTAATGTTTGCTTTGTGGTCCCAAAAGCAGGCATTGTTACACCTAATATTTTCTTACGATTTATATTTAACTGATCGGCAACACGCGAGGCAATTAAGAGTGCAAGTGTAGAATCAAGTCCCCCACTCACCCCTACAATGATGGTTTCTGCACCAATATGTTTCATGCGTTTAATTAACGCATTTTCTTGTAAAGCAGCGATTTTCTCAAATGCTTCAAGCTCATCTTTTTTAGGAACAAACGGTGTTTGATCTATCGGTGTTTCAAAAAGATAGTCATCGCTTTTACTAAGTTCAAACTCAACATTAACACAATCAAGGTTAAACTTATTTAAAGTATCTCTAAACGAAGAGTTAAGTTTTCTAGCATACCCTATTTTAGATACATCGATATCACCGTAAATAACTTCGCTATCTTGTGAGAAGTTTTCTGTTTCTACAAGTAACTCTCCGTTTTGTGCTATCACGTTATGTCCACTAAAGACTGTTTCGCTTGTAGACTCGTTTACTCCAGCACTACTATAAACATATGCGCCAGCATTACGTCTTGAATGTTCGATAATGGTTCTTCGACGAATCGCGCGTTTATTTAGATATTCATTAGAAGCACTGAGGTTTAAGATAATTTTAGCGCCGTTTAATGCCAGCAAGTTTCCTGGTGAAATCGGTGCCCACATATCTTCACAAATTTCGACGCCAAAACTGATTTTTCCATCGGATGTCTTAAAAATAATGGATCCAAATGGCACGGTTTGTCCTAAGTATTTAATATGTTTAACCTTTTGAACTATATCAAACCCACTTGTAAACCAACGTTTTTCATAGTACTCTTGGGTATTCGGTAAATAAAATTTTGGTACAATCCCGATGATTTTGTCTTTCTTTATAATAAACGCACTGTTATAAAGAATACCATCGATTTCTAATGGTGCACCAATCGCTAGGATCCCCTCAAACGGGTTATTTTTCAGTAGTCTTTCGATATTTTCTTCTGTTTCTTGTAATAAACTATTCTGAAAAAAAAGATCATTACATGTATAGGATGTTACACCGAGTTCAGGGAAAACCGCAATACTCGCTTTGAGATCTTTTAAAACCCTAAGCATTTCACTCATATTATACGTTGGATTTCCAACTTCAAGCTTCGGTGTTATACTCGCTACTTTAACAAAATCGTTATAATACATCCTTCTCAGCTCCCATTATATAATCCATGTTTTTTAATATACTCATACACTTCAGGCGTCACCATCGACTCATCTAAGGTTTCACGAAATATGGTACTCGATATCGGTGAATCAAAATCATTGAAGACCATAAAATTATGTTTGTGTTTATGCAGTACTTCATCGTTCTTAATCAACGCATTAATATCCATCGCTTCTCGATTTAATACGATAATTCTAAATTCACTCATTAAGGACTCGGCCATTTTCCAATGTTTTAAGTCCTTCAAATTATCTGCCCCAATCACAAAAGCGGTTTCTTGAAAATCACGATCGCTCAATCGAATTAAGGATTGGTATGTTCCTAAAAACTCTTGGTCTTGAATCTCAAGATCGCTGATTAAAATATCAGCATACGCATTTGTCATTATCTTTAACATGTTTAAACGGTGGTAATTGCTCGCGAGCTCACTTTTGGTATAAGCGTTGCTTACAGGCAAATACGTGAAACGTTTAACCTTTAAATGTTTTTTAAGAAAATGATAGACTTCTAAATGTGCGCGTGTGGGCGGATTAAATGCACCACCATAGACTATGTTCATAGTATCACCACCATTGCTATTATATCATAATTCCATCTTTACGCCATGAATTTTACGAAGATATGCTATAATGGATTTCGAGGTGATGAGAATGAAAATAGACCGTAATTATGTGTTAACACTAGCTGAAGAAATTCTTAAAATTCCTAGTCCTAGTGGTTACACAAAAGCGATTATTGAACGTATTAAAGAAGAAGCTGATAAATTCAATTTATCCTATGAAAAAACAAAAAAGGGGAATTTGATTATTACTGTTCCAGGCCAAACGATTAAAACCGTTGGTTTAAGTGTCCATGTTGATACATTAGGCGCGATGGTACGAAGTATTCAAAGCGATGGCACTTTAAAGTTTACGAGTATTGGTGGACCAAGTTGGCCGACTTTAGATGGTGAGTATTGTACGATACGCACACGGGATGAGAAAGATTATACAGGGACGTTTCTTTCGACAAGTCCAGCGGTTCACGTCTTTAAAGACGCTGGAACTAAAACGCGTAATCCTGAAAATATGATTGTTAGAATCGATGAGGTTGTTAAGTCTAAAGAGGATGTTTTAAACTTAGGGATTGAAGTTGGAAACTATATTTTCTTTGATCCGAAAACAACGGTTACGAAAAGCGGTTTTGTTAAATCGCGGTTTTTAGATGATAAGATTAATGTCGCAAGTTTATTCGGACTAATTAAGTATTATCAAGATGAGAAATTAACGCCAAAACAAACTTTAAAAATCATTGTGTCTACTTATGAGGAAGTTGGTCATGGTGCGGCGTTTATCCCTGAACTCGATGAAATGATTGCGGTAGATATGGGATGTATTGGTGATGATTTATCCTGTACAGAGTACGATGTTTCCATTTGTGCTAAAGATTCAAGTGGGCCGTATGATTATGAAATCACGAATCAGTTTGCAGCTTTAGCTAAGAAGCATAAGTTGCAGTACGCGGTTGATATTTATCCTTATTA
>SKIW01000062.1 GCA_007116245.1 Candidatus Izemoplasma sp.
CCATAAGCAAAGGCATCGAAATCATCGAAGGCCTCCGCGGTCATATTAGTGGATTCGCCGTCCCGACATTCGTCGTCGACGCACCCGGTGGTGGCGGTAAAATCCCCGTTATGCCAAACTACGTTATCTCAAGTGCACCAGGAAAACTCGTCTTACGTAACTACGAAGGCGTCATTACAACCTACAGCGAACCAACCCATTACGTTACCGACTGCCAATGCGAAGATTGCCAAAGCATTATTAGCGACGGCATTAGTGGTTTATTAGCCGGAAACCGTATTTCCATAGAACCGAAAGAACTCTCTAGAAAGCAGCGCCTAAAACGTGAACATTCCGATTAACATTAAAACCCTCGCGATATTTGGACTCGCTAAGAACACCGGTAAAACAACCACACTTAACGCGCTAATTCGGTCCTTAAGCACACGAACCATCGCGCTCACAAGCATCGGTCTTGACGGCGAAGATTTTGACCAAATCAACCACTTACCTAAACCGAAAATCCACGCACAAAAAGGCACCATCATCGCCACCGCAAAAGAAACACTTCCCTCAGATCAAACTACCTACCAAGTACTAAAAGAAACCACCATCCAAACAGCCCTCGGAAAAATCACCATCATCAAACTACTAAAAGACACAACCCTTTTAATCGCCGGACCAACACTAAACTCAGACTTAAAAAAACTCATTCAAACCCTTACACCACTTTGCGACACCATCTTAATCGACGGGGCTTTAAACCGTAAAACATTTACCCAACTAAACACCATTGATGGCTTAATTTTAGCAACCGGAGCCGCAGTATCACAGACGTTTGAAGATACCATCCGGATCACTAAAAACACCATCAAACTTTTTTCATTACCCCAAAAAGACATCGCTGTTTCACCAAATACAAGCGTAGCGGTATTTTATAATGACCACGAAATACCCTATCCAAATAAACATCCCAACACCCTTAAAACGATATTACAAACGATGAAACCAAATACAACCCTATACATTCACGGTGCCATTACCGACACAACGATAGATGCAATCATTAAACACACTAAAGTCCCGTTTAAGCTTATCGCCGAAGACCCAGGTAAATACCTATTCGCACCCCAAAAACTCAAACATTTAAACAGCTTAAACATCCATCTTTATGTAAAACACGCCGTTAAATTGATCGCCATCACCATTAACCCATGGCATCCACAATCAAAACACTACGACCCCGTTCATTTTAAAACCACCCTCCAAAAACACACAACACTCCCTGTCATCAACGTCTTAGAAGAAGGAGAACACCTATGAAACTCAACCTTAACCCATCCCAAATCAAACAATGTAGAAACCACGCTGAAAAAATCGCTTCTAACATCCAAACCATGATTGATCAACACACCACCGTAAGCGTCGAACGTGCTATCCTACGCTTACTAGGTATCGATGGTGTAAACAGTCTTGATGTGCCTTTAGTGAATGTGATTACTGATCACATCCTTGAAGAAGCCGAGCTATCACTCGGAGTGGCACATTATATAAGTTATGCGATTCATGAAACCAAACTCACACCTCAAAAAATCGCTGAGAGAATCGCTAACAACACACTTTCTTTAAAACCCTATAAAGAAAACCCCAAAAGCCCTTATATCGAAAACTTAAATCCCTATATCGACACCGCGCTAAAACAAATCAACACCCAGAAACAACACCGTCAAGACGCCCTTACATCAATGCCTAAAAAAACCACCCCTGACTTATACGTGATTGTTGCTACAGGAAACATTTACGAAGACATCGAACAAGCCATATCCGCAGCCCACAAAGGGGCTGATATCATCGCTGTGATCCGCACAACCGGACAATCCTTACTCGACTTTGTGCCCTACGGTGCTACCACAGAAGGTTTTGGAGGCACGATGGCAACCCAAGAAAACTTTAAACTCATGCGCAAAGCGCTGGATGAGTTCGGTAAAAAACATCACCGATACATAAAACTCGTTAACTACGCAAGCGGGCTTTGTATGCCGGAAATCGCCGCTATAGGCGCATTAGAGCGCCTTGATATGATGCTTAACGATTCCTTATACGGCATCATCTTCAGAGATATCAATATGAAGCGCACCTTCATCGATCAGTACTTCTCACGCGTCATCAGCGCTTACGCAGACATCATCATTAACACTGGCGAAGACAACTACCTAACCACATCGGACGCGTTTGAACACGCGCACACCGTTTTAGCCAGCCAGTTTATCAACGAACAATTCGCCCTAAAAGCCAAAATGAAACCATCATTAATGGGTCTTGGTCACGCCTTTGAAATCGACCCTGAACTCGAAAACAGCTTTTTATATGAACTCGCCCAAGCCGAACTCTCCCGAGAAATCTTCCCAGAAGCACCGCTTAAATACATGCCACCGACAAAACATCTCAGCGGGGATATTTTTAAAGGCTTCATCCAAAACGCCCTCTTTAACATCGTCGCAGTCACAAGTCATCAATCAATCCACTTATTAGGCATGCTTACAGAAGCCATTCACACCCCGTTTATGAGCGATCGCGCTTTAGCCATTGATAACGCCACATACATCGCTAAAGCCTTTAAAGACTTCTCAAACGAAATAACGTATAACGATAACGGCATCATTAAAACACGAGCTCATCAAGTCTTAAACGAAGCTGAAAATCTTCTTGTAACGATTAACGAAGAAGGCTTGTTTAAAACCCTAGAAAAAGGACGCTTCGCTGGAATTTCACGCACGCCTATACAAGGTAAAGGCCTAAAAGGCGTTTTTACCAAACACCCTAACTACACTAACCCCGTACTCAATCAAATGCTAAAAGCCTTAAAAAAGGAGGAAAACCATGAAAATTAGACCTTATGGTGACACCTTACACGATGGTAAAATCCAACTGAGTTTTACACTCCCGATTCCGTGTTCCCTCCATGGCGAAGAAACCGCAAAAGCACTCGTAAAAAAAATGGGGATTCACGACGTACACGTCGTTCACGCGACCCCATTAAACGATAACTATAGCTTTTACATTCTCTACGGGACAACCCATCATGAAATCGACCCTTCCACCGTGAGTGTCACCGACGTTGATACCGACACATTAACCAAATCAGACATTGAAGACTACATCGAACAACACTTCAACCGTCCGCTCATCTTCATCGGTGCCTCAACAGGCACGGATGCACACACTGTCGGCATTGACGCCATCATGAACATGAAAGGCTACGCAGGTCATTACGGACTCGAACGGTATAAAGGCATCAAAGCGATTAACCTCGGCAGCCAAATCGATAACGAAACCTTACTCGAAGAAGCCGTTAAACACCAAGCAGACGTCATCTTAATCAGTCAAACCGTAACCCAAAAAGACGTCCATATCCAAAACCTCACCGCGTTTATCGAACTCCTCGAAGCCGAAAACAAACGCGACGACTTCATCGTCATTATCGGAGGACCACGGATTACCCACTCACTCGCCAAAGAACTCGGGTACGACGCTGGATTCGGTCCAAAAAAATACGCCTTCGATGTCGCAAGCTTTGCCGTTCAAGCGTTAAACATAAAACTAAATAAAGAAGTTTAATCACACAACGATTAAACTTCTTTTAATAAAAGATATCAATTAAACCATGCTGAATCGCTTTTAAGGTAATCCTTACAACCTCTTTACTAAACATCACGCCCGCCATCTCACGTAACTCATTGACAATAACCGCCTTTGGTTTTTGATGACTATAAGATTGTTCTTTAACCATCGTCGCAATCACCTCAGCCATCGCTAAAATCTCCATTGGCAAACTAATACGATGACCACTCATCCCTTCAGGATAACCAGAACCATCCAACCGTTCATGATGACACAACACATACTCGGCAATCGGATTTAACTCCTTAGAACCCACAATCGCTTCAAACCCTAGTTTCGGGTGCTGCTTCATTATCTCAAACTCAGCCACCGTTAACGCCCCTTGCTTAGTCACAATATCTTTAGGCAATCCTAACTTCCCAATATCATGCATAATCCCTGCCCAATACAAATTATTCACAGTCTCTTCACTCAACTCACTATGCATCGCAATCGTTTTAGCCATTTCAGCCACATCTAAACTATGTTCCATCGTATGTGAATCAAACACTTTAATCGTCCGAACTAACGTCGTGATTAACTCATCCTTCGTATGCTCATAATCACTAATCAGCTGATCAGTTTTAAAGACCCCATTCAGCAACTTCTGCATGGATTGAAAATACATAAGATCATCATCATCAAACCGCTTTTCACTATCGATCGCAAGATCAAAACTCAAAGTACATACAAGCGACTCCGTAAAATGAATCGACAAAAAGATACTCTCCTTAATCTCAGGATTTTTCTCATGATAAACAGGATAAAACTCCCCTAACTCATCTTTTATAAAACGCTCCGTATCACGAATCACAATCGGTTCATCAATATGCGTCCACTCATCAACATGATACGGCATCGCATTCAACGTATGAATATCAAACCCTCGTGTTTCAATAAACCGTAACCGCTCATCAATAATCATACACGACCCATAATCCGCTTTATTAAAAAGGGTATAGACAGTACTAAAAATCTTTTTAGCCTGCATATCAATGCGCTCCGTATCGACAGTGGCTAAATCACTTGAAAGCGTTAATAAATCTTGTGCTGCCTCAATCAACTTATCCAATCGCTCACTTTTAACAATCAATTCTTTATTTCGAATATGTAAAGAATCAATAAAATACTTAATAATTAAAACAATCATCGTTAAAACCGCTAAAAATAAATTCACGCCAATAATATAATAATAGTCACCTAAACTCGTAAAAACAGGCGGCCATATAACAAAAAACAACAACGTCATCGAAGAAAACGCAAACGGTGTACGATAACCATAATTAAACGCCATAATAATCGCAAAAACAATAAATACATACCGGTGTTGTTCAAAGGTAATAACCACGATACCATTTCCAAGCATGATCATCGCCACGGCAATAAAAACTAGATAAAAAATCACTTCATGCCATTGCCAGCGCACAAAATAAGGATCCTCATCAAAACGCAAGGCTAAATAATACGGCAATCCAAAAAGCAATAACCCAAAGATATCTCCCAACGTCCATATAAAAAAATTCTCGAAAATCGTCTCTATAACACTCATACCTAATATTAAATATATCCCATTACCAATAAAACCTGCAAACAAAGGGACCAATAAAACCACTAAAAATACCTTAAACAAGTTGATGAAGTTCAAATCATCCCCAATAGTAAGTCGATCCCACAACCAAAGCGTAAAAAACATATTCGCGATTAACACAAAGGACTGTAAAAATGCAATAAGAATGACCAACCCGCTTAACCCTTGTCCAATCGATAAAGCCATTAAATACCCTAACACACTACCGATAAACAACGCAGGGAATATCGCTGTTCGCTTCGTAATCGTAAACGCAAACGCAACACCAATCGCCGGCCAAATCAAGGAAGACTCAAAACTTCCAACAAGGAAAAAACGCCCAATCATGGTCGCCACAATCATTAATAAAATCGCATAAAGATTCACTTTGTGATGATTAATAAGTTCACTCATATTAGCTCTCCTTACACTCTTAGTGTCATTATATCATAAAATAAAATCTCACCATATCACTAATTCTTCTACCCCATTATAAATACAAAAAAACATAACATTTCTAAATCACAATAAACCATTTAAATATGGTATAATAAGTGCACATAAAGAGGTGATTATATGCTTAAACTCGAACAGATATCCAAATACTACCGTAGCCCCGAAACCGTAACGCAAGCATTACGCCGCGTCTCTTTAAATATGCACGCAGGCGAGTTCGTCGTGATTACC
>SKIW01000034.1 GCA_007116245.1 Candidatus Izemoplasma sp.
CCCAGTCTCCGACTTTGCCTTGTTGTAAGATCCAGTTAAGACCAACTGTGGCTGCCCAAGAGATGTTGGCACGGGTGTCGTAGTCGTTGGGGTTTTGTTTTAGATGTGCGGTGTTTTCGATTACGCTTTTTAAAATCCCTAGACTCATGTAATCGGCTGTTTCTGTACGTTCTGTGGGGGAGAAGTATTGTTCTAGGATATGCATCATGATATCGATAACACCGGCAATCGTGTAGTGTTCGTTTACACTGATGGTGTAGGTAGGGTCGATAATCGCGAACTTAGGGTAGGTGAACATGTACCCAGCGATGCGTTTTTCGTTTGTGTCATCGTTGGTGATGACGGCGTTGCCATTTGATTCTGTCCCGGTTGCCGCAAGCGTTAAGATGACACCGAGTGGGATGGCGCTTGTGGCTTGATTTTGGTTTAAGAAGATGGGCCAAACGTCTTTTTCTTTTTTTATGGTTGCGGAAAAGGCGATGGCTTTGGCGCAGTCTATGACGGAGCCACCGCCTGCGGCTAAAATGAATTTTATGTTGTTTTCGATACATGTTTTACGTCCGCTTAGGACGCTTTTTAACTCAGGGTTGGGTCTGACATGACTTTCTTCATAAACGTTGATGTTTAACGATTGAGCGATCGATAATATCGTGTCATAGACTCCGAGTTTTTTGATTGACTGTTTACCGTAAACGAGTAAAATATTTTCGTTTTTATAAGGTTTTAGTTCTTCGTTTAACGCGTTAATTTGATCTTTCCCAAAAATGATTTTTGTGGGGTTTTGATAAGTGAAATTAAGCATGGTATCAACTCCTTTATATCATTATAGCAAAGTTTCTAGTCTTTTTTTAGTGTTGTGAGGTTTTTCTTGATATAATAGGGTTGAGTTAAAGGAGGCGTTATAATGCATATCGATTATGCACGTTCGATTGTGAGTATTACAAACAGTGTTTTAAAGCATTATGGCGTGAATCCATACCACGCTAGCCTTCAGGAACTTGATAAGGTGTTTGAACGTGCTTATAAGCATGTCTTTTATTTTGTGACCGATGGTTTAGGTCAAAGTATGCTTAAACGGCATTTAGAAAGTGATGCGTTTTTAAGACGTCATCAGTTGACGACGGTGTCGTCGGTGTTTCCACCGACGACAGTTGCGGCAACAACGAGTATTTTAACGGGAAAAACGCCGTATGAACATGGGCATTTAGGGTGGTTTCAGTATTTTCAGGAAGCGGATGTTTATTACACGGTGTTTTTAAAGAAGGATTATTATGATTTTTCTAAAACGTTACCTAAAGGGTTTAATCCGCGTTTTAAGGTTCGTCCTTTTACGGAGATTGTGAAGGAAAAACACGCACATTTATTTACAAAAATCATTTATCCTAAACCGATTGACCCAGATGGGTTTGATCGTTTTGAAGAAGGGTTAAAGCAATGTTTAAATATCGCAAAGCTTGATCAAAAGACATTGGTGTATTATTATTTTACTGAGCCTGATTTAACGGCGCATTATGATGGGGCGAGCGGGTCTCAAACAAAGCTTAAAATTAATGCGTTGAACGCGGCGCTTGAAAGGTTTTATGACGATTTACCGAGGGATTCTTTAGTTATTTTAACGGCGGATCACGGCTTGATTGATGTGGAGCCTATCGCGATTTTAGATACGCCGATTATGGATACGTTACGTGCTAAGCCGTCTCTTGAACCAAGAGCGTCGGTATTTCATGTAAAAGATAAAAAAACCTTTGAAATTTTATTTGAAAGAGCGTATAGTAAGTATTTTACGCTTTATACTACAAACGCATTTTTAGCTTTAAATGCGTTTGGTAGTGGCGAAAGACATCCTCACATTGCGTTGAATTTAGGGGATTATATTGCGGTTGCGCACGGCAATAAATATTTTAGTTTAAGTGAAGAGACAGTGTTTAAAGGCCATCACGCTGGGTCGACAGATCAAGAGTTATATGTGCCTTTAATTGTTTTTAAGAAGGAGTGAGTGCATGAGTATTTTTCAAAGTCCTAGAGATTTAAATGGGTACTTCAAAACAAATCCGGTATCCAGTGTTATGATTGTGATTGTCTCGGTTGTGTTTTTATTCCAATTATTGTTAAATACGGTTGGGATAAATTTAACGCGTGAAGGGGCGATTAATTTTGTCTTAATTTATGAGTATAATGAGTGGTACCGTTTAGTCACGGCGATCTTTTTACATGGTAATTTATTGCATTATTTATTTAATACGTTTTTTGGGCTTTATATTATTGGTGCGGCGTTAGAACGGTTAATCGGGTCTAAGAATTATGCGATTACGTTGGTGATTGCGGGTTTAGGATCGAGTATTATTGTCTTTTTATGGGATATGATTTCGTTTTATACGTTGGGTGATCAAACGGCAATGCTTAGGTTTACGATAGGCGCAAGTGGCGCGATTTTTGGCGCGATGGGGTTTTTGTTTTATTTGACGCTGGTTAAACCGCATTTATTTGCCTTACAGGATATTTCGAGTATTCGTGGGTTGATTTTAATTAATGTGATTTTTTCATTCTTTGGTAATATCTCAACGAGCGGGCATTTTGGTGGCCTTGCGATGGGGATGATTACGGGGGCGATTTTAACGGTGGTCTCACCGTATAAGGGTAAGAAGAAAGGGTTTGAAGACCCGCATAATCCTTATGCGCAAGAAGCGTGGGAGTTAGAAGATTTAGAAGATATTTTTGTCGTTGATGACGACGATGATGACGATGATGAAGACCGTCGAGTTTGGTGAAAGAGTGCTGCGCACTCTTTTTTATTTGTGATATAATTGGAGTTAGAATGGAGGCGCTTATGGACATTAGAATGGTAAGACGAAATATTCGGCGTTTACGGTATTTATTAATGGGGGTTGTGTTAATACAAAGCCTTTTTTTAGTGTATGTGGAGAGGGTTAGGTTAGTCGATAATGCGCATGAGTTAGTGTGGGTATCGTATCTACTTCATTCGGTGTTGGCGTTTTATGCGATGGGAACACTGGTGTTCTTAATTTTTGGGAAAGTTGATAATAAGTGCCACCAGACACCGATAATGCGGTTACCGATGATGACGGTGTTTATGATTTTAGTGATTGCGGCGGTGATTGCGCTGTTTGATCAGATTACCCATGGGCATATTACGTTGTTTACGATTTATATGCTAGCATTTGGGCTATTGCTTTATCTTAAGCCGCCTTATAATTATGGGGTGTATGGCATTCCTTTTTTGTTGTTTGTGATTGCGGTTTTGGTATTTCAAAGTGATATTAATTTAGTGACGACGCATCTGATTTATGGCACAGTGATTTTTGTGGGGATTTTGTTTACGAGTACGAATTTTTACATGAATTTTGTGAATGACTTAAAAAGTCGTGATGTATTGCTTGAAAAGAATGCGCAGTTAGAAATCCTTTCTACTGTCGATCCTTTAACGAGTCTTTATAACCGTAGGCATTTAGAGCGGCAAGTAAAATATGAAGCATCGATTAATAAGCGTTACCAACATGAAGCGTCGCTTATATTAATCGATATTGATCATTTTAAAATGATTAATGATAATTATGGGCATCAGGTTGGTGATTTAGTGTTGGTGGATATTGCGAAGATTTTAGCGGCGAGTGTCCGTGAATCGGATACGGTAGCGCGGTTTGGTGGGGAAGAGTTTATGATTTTAGCGTCGCATACGGATTTAGATGGTGCGATGGTGTTAGCGCATCGTTTAAATAAGTCGATTGAGAAGCATGTGTTTACGCATCATGATGTAAATGTGAATGTGACGGTGAGTATTGGTGTAACTCGGCTTGATCATGAGAATTTTGATGTGAGTTATAAATATGTTGATGATGCGTTGTATGAAGCTAAAGAATCGGGGAGAAATAAGGTCGTTAAAAAGGGTTAAATGATATAAAAAAGCCATGTGCTCAAAGTGAGCAGATGGCTTTTTGTTAAATTTTATTCAGTTCCGTCTCTTAAAATCTTCAAATATGGTTCATAAGCAAAAGTCCTATAGCGCTTATGACCTTGTACCTGTTTTAAAATACCGAGTTCTATAAATTTATCGACTGCTTTTGACGTAGTATTGAATGCCTTGTTGATATTTTGGGACGTTTCTGTAATATCAATGATAGGATGTGCTTCTATATAATCAAATAATGCTAATGCGGTTGTTTTTTGACTTCCTTTTAGTGAACTCAGTAATTGCATGTTTTTAGTCCGTAAACTAAGCAAATCATCAATCGTTTTAAGAGCATGCTTTGCTGATTCAATAACGCCTTCTACAAAAAACAATAACCACTGCTCATAATGTCCTTTTAGTCTAACTTCCATTAATCGATCGTAATACTCTATACGATTCTTCTTTAAGTAGTAGGATAGATAAAGTGTATCCTCGTTTAATAGGTTGTATTGTTTTAGCAATAAAGTTATCAATAGTCTACCAAGTCGACCGTTACCATCTAAAAAAGGATGTATTGTTTCAAACTGATAATGAACAAGACCGATTTTAATAATTAGATCTTCGTCATTATTTTCGTGAATATACTTTTCAAGTTCTGATAAAGCTTGATGCATATCTTCGATATTTGGTGGTATAAACCGTGCTTTATTAAGAGGTTCACCAGTAGCACCAATCCAGTTTTGTGTCTGACGTAACTGTCCTGGCTCTTTTTCCTTTCCGCGTGAGGATGATAGTAATACAGCATGTATTTCTTTTAAAAATCGCGTTGATATTGGTAATTGATTGAACCGTTCATTAGCGTGTCTTAGTGCTTTTAAGTATTGAATAACTTCCTCAGTATCTTGATTAATGTTTTTATCAATGTGCGGGTCAAAGATATCATCAAGTGTCGCTTGAGTACCTTCTATTTGACTAGATAGCAAGGCTTCTTTTCTAACATACATTGAGATGAATAACGCTTTATTTGGTATTAACCTAGAAACACCATTAAGTTCTCCAAGTAATCGATAGCATACTTTTAGTTTATGATTTAATCTATCATCAATTTTTATGGGTGGTTTTGGCGGTAGTGTACTCGGTCTAAATGACTGGTATGAAAGATGTCCTGATAAGTTCTTAATATATAACCCGGATCGACTCATATGATCGCCTCCTAATGACATTACGCGTATAGAATATCATTATAATTTCATTTTGTCAATTATATTGAAATTAAAATGGTGTTACTTAGGTCTTATTTCAAGTTGGTAAAGTTTATAGTAATAATAATTGAAATGAGTGTTTTAATAAAAACATTGCACTGATTTTCAGTGCAATGTTCTTATACTTCTAACATATCGTTTTTATCGAATGTCCAACTATCTGCGTAAGCGACTTCGAAAAGGTATCCGTCTAAATCTTCAAAGTACCCTGAATACCCTCCCCAAAAGACTTGGTCTGCGGGCTTAATGATTTTGCCGCCGAGTTCTTCGGCTCTTTTTAGTACTTCATCAACTTCTTCTTTTGATTTGGTGTTATAAGCAATGGTAATTCCGGTAAAGTCTTTGGTTTTTTTAGGGGGTTCTGATTCGCTTATATCCATGGCTAAGGCGTCAAGAGGGTATAAAGCGAGGCGTGTACCTTGGTTATTAAAGAAGACGATGTCGAGTTTATCATCGACTTTGAGTTTTGACTCAAAGCCAAGTCCTTTATAAAAGGCAAAGCTTTTTTTTATATCTTTGACACCGAGTGTTATGATGTTTAAACGATTCATCTAATCACGCTCCTTAGTGTTATTGTAACGGATTTTAAGAAAAAATGCGATGTTTTTGTTTATGATTGTTAAGTACGCGTATTTCGTGTAAAATAGGA
>SKIW01000106.1 GCA_007116245.1 Candidatus Izemoplasma sp.
AAGTGATTGTTTAGCTAGTAAACAAGCACCGTATGCAGGGTCCTTTTTCGCGTTAAATATTTGATAGTTAGCGTCATAAGCTTTTAACTTATCAATAAACATCTTTCGGTGTAATGTATCAGCTTGACCTAAAGAACCGATTATCCCAAGTTGTTTTTGTTTAAAGTTAAATGATTGATCAACGGCTTTGACCATAAGCATCAATTCGTCGGTAGCGATATCGATGATATGAAGCGCAACCTCATCGTTTTTAGTGGCGTATTCCGTAATGAAAGGTGCAAGCGCTGCAACATCAGTACGCCGTGTATGATAGTGATCGTAAAGCGCGACCATATCAGGAAATGATTTGATGTTAAAATGGTGAAATAAAAAATCAGTTAATGGGCTTCCTTTTATACGGTTATCATAGACTTTGCCTAAAAGTGATAATGCTTGTGAGCCTAACCCATAAGCGCTTCCTAAATCGCCTTCTTTGTAAGAATAACCCCCAGCACGATGGGCTTTTTTTGTATGATCAACACCAAAAGCGACTGATCCGGTACCGATAATTATAGCTATACCCTCTTCACCTTCTAATGCACCAGCATGGGCGTTATACACATCGTTTTTCACGGTAATGTGAACTGTTGCTAGGTTCGGGTTCTTTTCTACTAAAGCGTTACGGACTAACTCACCGTCTTCATCACCTGTAACATCGCCTAATCCAGCGAATAGTGCAGTAATTGATGCATCGCTTTTTTTGAGTACTTCATCAATACCTTTAGTCATATTTGAGATACTTTCCTCAAAAGGAACAGTGCGTATTGAAGAAGGCCCACTTTCATAAACAGCGATAATTTGACCATTGTCACTCATTAGCATAGTTTTAGTTTTTGTTCCACCGCCATCAATTCCGATATACATGTCATCACTCCTCATCTATTATTATACAATCCCTAGATTAAAAAGACATTCTTAAAAACTGCGAAAGACTAATTAATCTTGCCATAATATTTGGTAATATTGCAATAATCATTAATCTACAATACAATGAATGTAAGCGCATACCACACGTTATATGAAAGGGGTGCTAATATGTTTGATGGTGAGCAAATTAAGTATTTAGTTAAAAAAGAGCACACACCGGTAGGATTTGCTAGAGAAAGCTTGTTTTATTACCGTAATTTTTATCAGTTAAGTATTAATGATGAGTTCTCATCAACATTTAGCAGTGATGACTGTTTTTATTTCTTTTATGTTACTGCAGGGTCATTGTTTGTGACACTTGAATCTGAAGTCTTTACATTAACTAAGAATGATTTACTCGTGGTTAAGAAGAATGTTCAAATCAAGTTATCGAGCTCACAATGTGAAATGTATACATGTGCTTTTGATGGTAAGATTGCCCCGGATTATATAAATGTGATCGTCGATAAAAATCATGCTGGAAGATCGATTGTTGATTTTTCGAATATTGTTATGTTCTTTGTAAGATTGAAAGAACTTACGATGTATGATGTTCAAAACGATGTTTATATTTCGCTTAATCTTGAAGCGATATTAGTCGAGATATATGCACGAAAGTATTATGGTATGGAAATAGAAAACCCACAAAACTATGCCATTATTCAAGCGTTATTTTATGTTGAACAGAATATTAGTAAAAAGATTACTTTGGGGGATATTAGTGAGTTTGTTGGCTATAGTATTTACCATTTTTCAAGGCTTTTTAAAAAAGAAGTGGGTATGCCACCGTATGAGTATATTACGCGATTCAGATTGGATTTAGCAAAACATTACCTTATAACTACACAGAAACCCATTAAAGATATTGCCTATGAATGTGGTTATCAAAATGCGATTAATTTTTATACATTATTTAAGAAAAATGTTGGTATGAGTCCGAAACAGTTTAGAAATAAAAATTATAAATCTGAGGTGAAACTATGAAAATTTATTTAATGCATCAAACGCATACAGACATAGGGTATACTGACCGACAAGAGAAGATTACTAAGTACCATGTTGACTACCTTAAGCAAGCGATTATAATTTCCGAAAAAATCGCAAACGGTAAAAAAGAATGGGAAGGGTTTATTTGGAATAATGAAACACATTGGATTATTGAACGTTTCATTGAAGCCACGGATGTTACATGGCAAAAACGTTTAATCGAGGCGATACGTCGTGGACATATTCAACTCGCGGGGAATTACCTTAACCTTACTGATTTAGTAGATGGTGATATATTAAAAATCTATTTACAAAAAGCGAGAGACTTTGCGGACACTCATAAAGTGAGATTGGATACAGCAATATCGATGGACATTAACGGTTGGTCTTGGGGGTATTGTGATGCTATGTATGATGCGGGTATTCGGTATTTTTATACCTGTATCCATAACCATCATGGATTCGTCCCTTTTAAGGAGAAACATCTGCCGTTTTATTGGGAAGGACAAAGTGGGAATAAACTGCTTGTTTGGCATGGGGATGTCTATAACCAGGGCAATGTTTCTAGATTAGTGCCTGATGTTGTTGGGAAGATGGTCGATGGTGAGTTTGTCACTGAAGCGTTTATAACCGATGAGCAACTCGCGTATGCTAAAGCTTGGATTGATGATTATTTGGAATCAGTTAAACGTCAAGGTTATAACTACGATTTTTTACCGATGACCACAAAAGGATTGTTAGTGGATAATGCACCACCTAATCCTCATATTATCGAAAGCATTCATGCTTTCAATAAAAAATACGGTGATGAAATCGAAATAGAGATGGTAGGATTGAACGATTTTTTTGACATACTTAAAACTAAAAAGCTGGATATTCCTACATATCGTGGTGACTGGAACGACTGGTGGAGCGATGGCTTTTCATCGACACCGGATGCTGTAGCTATGTATAAAGAAGCGCAACGTAATTATCATAAAATTAAACATCTTCAAAAAGATGGGTTTAAGTTTGATTTGAAGCAGCTTTCGAGTCTTGAGTACAATCTTATGATGTTTTCAGAACACACTTGGGGCTATTTTACAAGTGTCAGTGAACCGTGGAATAAAATGACCAAAAAACTCGAGGACCGTAATAAGCTTTTTGCGTCTAAAGCAAGCGAGTTATCAGATACGCTACTCGATGATTATATGTTTGCAGATGGTGAAATGGCTAAAGCTGCAGGAAGACCGATGCTTTATAAAGTTAAAAATCCTTATCCGAATCGTCGGACACAACTCGTTCAGTTATATACGAATTGGTGGGAAGAGTTTATCGTTGGTGAAGGGTATGATTTAATCGATGCTAATTCAAAAGAACGTTTATCATTTCAAGAAATTTGGGTTGATCAGCATTCTCGTCGTCAGATTAATACTTGGGTAACATTAGATGGGTTTGAAGATAAAGTACTTGCGATTATAAAAAAACCAAGTGTTAAAAGACATATGCCACTTGATCCTTTATTTACCCGT
Organism: Candidatus Izemoplasma sp.; assembly: GCA_007116245.1. Lineage (GTDB taxonomy): Bacteria > Bacillota_I > Bacilli_A > Izemoplasmatales > Izemoplasmataceae > CSBR16-104. Next base: position 3,444 of record SKIW01000106.1, read on the forward strand.
GATGAAACGTATGATTACATACCACCCCATTTAGATACCAGTGTGTTTGCAACGCAGTTTTATATGGAAACACCGCATTTTAAGATTGAATGGGATAAAGAAGAAGGTATTCATACAGTGTATGATAAGTTGCATGCGGTTAACTTGTTAAGAGAAGACCGTTTGGAAGGCGCGTTTACCCCGATTTATGAAACGAGTGAAATTGAACATACGTATAAGTTTAATGTGCCAGATATGCAAAATATCCGTCGTGAGTATGGTAGAAATAGAAAGTTGTTCTCATCGATTCGTGATACAGGGAAGCTGATTAATGTAAAAGTTCTTGATAAGGGTCCGAATATTGCACGCGTTCAGTTGAAGTATCTTTTGTTTGGAACGCAGTATTGTATTGTTGAGTTAAAAACATATAAAGCGATGCCGAGAATTGATGTTTCGTTAATTGTTCAAAAGGATACTGTATGGCAACCTGAAAGTTTATATCTATCATTGCCGTTTACAACACAAGAAAAAGAAACGCTTTATCTCGATAAGGCGAATACAATTATTCGACCAAGAATCGATCAGCTTCCTGAAACCCAAGCGTTATTTTATACAACTCAAAGTGGATACGCTTTAATGGGTGAAACACGGAGTTTGAATATCAGTCTTCCTGATACGCCATTGCTGCATTTAGGGACACTTGACCCTGGTTTAATTAAAGTTCACGATCAAACACACCCTAATACAGATATGCAGTATGCTTGGCTGATGAACAATTATTGGGAAACGAATTTTGCAACAAATTTAGGTGGATTTTACCGCTTAGAGTTCAATCTATTCCTCAATGATGAAGTAGACGATGTAAACACGTTAATGAAAGACACAAAACAACTCAATGAAACCTATCTCGTTTATCAGGTAAAAGATCATGAAGCCTAGATTTTTAAGTGCCGTTACGGTATTGACAGTATTGTTTATTTTATCAGCATGTAAAACACCTGAGGAGATAGATTTAAATTATCCAATTGACCGTGTGACAATACCGCAATGCGAAATCGAGAGTACCCATGTTGGCGATCTAATTCAACCGATAAATGTCGTAGTACCGGATGCGGATGTACATGGGCATATTGATCAGTTTATCAACGCGTGTAAAACAGTGGACACAGCGCCCTTAGTCGTTAGCGGGAGTACGCGTCCTACGTATCGTTTAACTTTTGAAATGCCAGGGAACTATCCAATAAGTCATATTGAAATTACTAATTTTATTGGTGATGATGCGTTAAAACTTGAGAAAGTGCATGTTGAGATTAGTGAGTCGGGTAGAACTTTTCGCCGCGTTCACAATGATATTGCTTTAGAGGATATTACAAACATTGAAATTGATCAAAACGCAGCTTATGTCAGACTTATTTTTTCTTCTGAAGAAGGTGTCGGTAACCAATCAGGACCGTTTTTTGGACTACATGATGTACGTTTTTATTTAGGTGAAGGGTTTATGATTGAGCGATCACCTTATTTCACAGATCCTTTCTTCCGTATGCAAGGATGGACAGGTGCGGATGGGATTTTCTCATATAATTTAACAGGGGATTATTCACGACATATCGGGGTACCAAGTGATGATGTTTTGTTTATATTTAGTGATACGTTTATCGGAGGTGTTTACCCTCATAACTTACTAAGACATAGTGAAATCATTGTTAATAATACGTTAGCGTATTATGATACTTCTCAACCTTTTGCGGAGGGAATTGAATTTTATTATGCTGTAGGGGATAACGATCGCGCAACGAGTGTATTTACCCCGGAGTATTTTATAGGGTATCAACCCGCTAATCTAATCAATGGCGATGGGTTATCGATCTTCCCTTATCAAAATGCAATACTATCAGAAAGAGCATTAGGTCACGGATGGAGAGCGAGTCCTGAAGAGAATAGAATCACACTTGATTTTAAAAATAGTGTCTTTATTGAAGAACTCGTGCTTTATAACGACCACCAAAACAGTGAGTATGGCATTAAAAACTTTAATTTATATGCAGGGGATCAGCTAAACGACATGACTTTAATAGGAAATTATCAATTGCCTAAAATGATTGATCCTTTAGAAGGACCACAAAAAACGGTTTCACTTTCACTTACGGCACAATTTATCGAAATAGAAATCATCGATAACCATGAAAGTGTAGCTACGGTTTATGGTCTTGGAAAAATTTTACCGTTTGATGCAGAAGGGCGTTTTATTCATGCGGACGTAACGGCATCAGGGTTTTTAGACGATAAAGATGCGCTTGAAAACAGCGGTATTTTATGGCTACAAGACTCTGTAATTATTGATGGTTATTTATATAACTTCCCGATTTTAGTTAAAGATAATGTGGAAACAGAGTTTAAGGTTCATAAAGTTGGATTATCGAAAACACCGATTATCAATAACCGTTTAGATTACGCGCAAACAGTCTATTTCGATTCACCTTTCCAAGTGAGAACGGATGATGGTGGAGAAATATTTTATGGCGCGGGTATTTTGGATATGAGTAATCATCCGGATGTCATTGATCCTTATATCTATATATACGGATACAAAGATTTAGATGGACGACGGCTAACGGTTGCCCGTGTTTTACCAGAAGATATCGAAGATTTTAATGCCTATGAGTATTTTGATGGTGAAGTATTTCAATCGGATATCAGACAAAGTTACGCTGGATTAAACGGAGTTTCCGCAGAACTATCTGTAACGTATATACCGAGTGGACAGTATCAAGGAAAATACATGTTAGTTTCTATGAAAGATACCATTACAAATTTAGTTGTCTATAGTATTTCAGAGACGCCTTATGGTCCTTTCAGTGATTTTGTGACCATTTATGTAGCGCCTGAGCCTTATCAGTTAGATTATGCTTTCACGTACAATGCTAAAATGCATCCTGTTTTAAGTGAAGAAGGAAAGTTTGTAATCTCATATAATGTGAATGGCACACGTGTTATGGCTTTGAAAAATGCGAGAGTTTACTATCCGCGATTTATAACAATGACCGAAGTTCGATCAAATAGTAATGATTAATTTCGGTCAATAATGACACAAATAATCTATATCTCATGCTATAAAATTAATGAATCTTGCTATTGATACTCTAAACGTATGTAAACGATTACTTAGTATGGTAAACTGACAGTGTAAAGGCTTACTTAAAATGAACGAGGTGCTATTATGGAATCTAAAAAACCGATTTTTACACAAGAAATATCGCCAAATAAAGAGCTAGAAGTTGATTTTCATCAGTATTTACCACTTGGCGAAATAAATCATAAGCATCTCGAAAGTGTGAAATACTTTCATGTTGATCGTTGGATTGCTTTAGATAATCTCAATAATTTTGAGAATTGCACCGCAAGATATATTAGATTAATAGCAAAAAAACATGATAATATCACTATTTATCCTGGTGAAGGGTATGTCGCATTTAAAGATGAAGCATGGCGTGTGCCGTTTAATCGTAGAAGCGGTTGGACAGGTGGCGATGGAATTTTCTCGTTTAATATTAAAAACGGCCGAGATACATATGACCAACAAGATGCTAAGACGATATTTGTGTTTGGAGATACTTTAATTGGTAAAAGTGATGCTTCAACACATAAACGCATTCCACCGCTTTTAATGCCGCCTAATACAATCGCGTATCTTGAGGGTAATGGGACTGCACATAAAAATATTGATTTCAGAATTAACACAAATAGTCATAACAACGTAATTGCATTTTTTGAGCCACAAGACGCTTTATCGTATGTGGGTACTGTGGCACATAATCTTGTTAATTACACTACAAACGATGATATGTGTTATTTATCAGGGTATAATCCCGATAAGGTAGAGCTCTTGTTTGATTTACAAAGAAATCATCCGATTAGTTTGATAGAAGTGTTTAATTATTATCCCGAGGTTTTACATGATAAATCTGTTCTAAACCGAGGGGTTAAAGAAGTGACAATCAAAGTGTCACATGATGGTAATAAGTGGTTGAATTTAGGAAGGTTTGAACTCAAAAAAGCAGAGGATCCTAAAAAGCCTGACACGATAGAAGTACATAAATCTTGTCGTTATTTGAAAATGACTGTGACACCTGAACAAGGTGTTGGAAATCATTATCCAAAAGAAGATCTTGATGAAGTGATATTCGGTTTAAATAAAGTTAAATTTTATACTGATACGCAAGTATTAATGGATATCAGTGTTGAGGCAACTAGTGAATGGAATCGCAAGAAGCGTCATGCTTGGTTTTGGCTACAAGACGGGGTTGTTATTGATAAGAAAATGTATTTCTTACCATTGATTATCACACCGGATCCTAATAAACCTGAAGGGTTGCAGTTTGCGGTTGAAGGGGTTTCTTTGATTCAAGCAGAGATTCGTAATGAACATGTAGATTTTAAACATCATAAGCAAAAACCGACGAACCTTTATCGCCGAAGTAAAGGTGAAGAGAGTGTGTTCGGTGCGGCTATTATGAATAATTCTTTTGAATCAGGTTATAAAAACGCAGATGGGTATGTTTACATTTACGGTTATACAACGGTGAATGGACACCGGTATTTAAAAGTTGCGCGGGTTAAACCAGAAATGTTTGAATTGCTTGATGAATGGCGGTTTTATAGTCAAGGTGAATGGGTTCATGATTTAGAAAAAGCTTCGCCGATTTTGGAACATATTTCTTGTGAGATGAGTGTTTCACCGATAGAAGCGGGGCGTCATAGAGGAAAATATCTTGCGGTTTTTCAGTATAATGTCGATTCTAAGTATGTTGCTTACGCGATTGGGGATACACCGGCAGGACCTTTTACTGACCCGCGTATTGTGTATGAGTGTGAAGAACCTGTGACTTTAGGTCGTACAGCATATACGTACAATGCTAAAGCACATCCACATTTATCAAAGCCAGATGATATATTAGTTAGTTATAATGTTAACTCCTATGATATGAACCATCATTGGGATGAAGTAGAAGTGTATCATCCAAGGTTTATTCGCTTAAGAGATAGCGGGACAATCCCTATTGAGTTAAGGAGGGGTAAATATGCAGATGAGTGAGATAAAGAAAGAAGATAAAATGCCTATTTTATCTCTCAAGCAAAAGCGTCGCATTAAAAACGGTGTCATCCATCTTGTCTTAATTAGTCTTTCCTTTATCTTTATGTTTCCCTTTATTTGGATGCTGTTTACGGCGTTAAAAACCCCTGCTGAGTTGCTCGCTGGGATTGGGACGCTATTACCAAATGATCCACAGTGGTCAAATTTCCGTGTGGCTGTTACAACGGTACCGTTTTTCTTGTATTTAAGAAACTCGCTTATCATCGTCTTCTTCGCGGTAGTAGGAACATTGTTTAGCGCTACGTTATCTGCATATGCCTTCGCTAAGCTTACATGGCCAGGACGCGATACGTTGTTCGTTATTATGTTAGCAACAATGATGATTCCAGGACAAGTTATCTTAATCCCTTCTTACATACTGTATAATCAAATCGGTTGGCTTGGGACGCGTTTACCACTTACAGTACCTTACTTCTTTGGAGGGGGTGCAGCGTTTTATATTTTCCTATTAAGACAGTTTTATAAAGGGATTCCTCGTGAACTTGGGGAAAGTGCGATTGTCGATGGTGCAGGGCACTTTAAGATTTTTATTTATATTATGTTACCACTGACTAAACCAGCATTGCTTACGGTATCTTTACTTACGTTTATGTTTGTATGGAACGATTATTTTGGTCCGTTAATCTATTTATCGAATCCAGATCATTGGACGTTAGCATTAGGTTTAAGAGGGTTTCAAACACAGTTTACAGGTCGGTATGATTTAATGATGGCCGCCGCAATATTAGTTATGTTACCGACATTAATACTCTTCTTTGCAGCACAAAAGTATTTTATTGAAGGAATTACCTTTACAGGCATTAAAGGATAAAAAAATAAAGGAGTTGAGATGATGAAAAAACTAGCTTACTTAGCGTTGTTACTACTTATTTCTTTTACACTTGCGGCGTGTAATAGAGAAGATACTGGCGATCGTACTGTTATTGAATTTTGGCATGTTTCACCAGTAGGTAGTGACTCGTATTCTGGTATGAGACGAATTATTCGCGATTTCAATGAATCGCAAGATGACTATTTTGTCCGTGGAACAGGAATAAACTTTTGGGATTACTGGGATAAAATTAATATTGCTATAGCCTCAAACACTGCACCTGACATTGGGTATCATACGCTTGACAATGTCATCTTTAGAGCGGGGAATAATGCGTTATATAATATTAGCGATCTTATTCGTGAGGACATCGAAAACGGTGTGGATACGATTGATGTCTCTGTATTTTCTGAGAACCAATTGGAGTTTGCAACGTATGATGATGATCTATATGCATTACCGTTTTCTGCGACAGTCCGCATGATGTTTTATAACTTAGATTTATTTGCAGAAGCGGGATTAACAGAGGATGATGTCCCAACAACATGGTCGGAGTTATATGAGGTTGCTAAGCAACTCGATGATGTTTCTGGAAATACGATTAATGTGCTTGGATTTGACCCATCGTTCGGAGAAGGTACATACCATCAGTATTTATGGACTGCAGGGTTAGATTTCTTTGATGAGGATTTAAATCCAACATTAAACACGGATCGTCATTTAGAAATACTTGAATGGATGTATGATTTTAATAAAGAATATCCAAGAAGTGTTTTAGATGCCTTTGGAGAAGCGAACCAAATGTTAGGGATTAACCCATTTGCGGCGGGTCGTGTTGCTATGATGGTTGCGAATGACGGGCTTTATGAGACGTTACGTCCCTTAGAAGGCCAACTGAATTATGGTGTTGCACCAATTCCTGTACCTGATGAGGATGGCGTGCGTGTTAACTGGGGGAGCGGGTTCTCGATTGAGATGTATAACAAGAACAACCCTGAACGTCGTGAAGCCACTTGGGCATTTTTGAAGTATTTAATGGATCATGACAAGCAAATAGAACTTTCTGATACTTTAGGTTGGTTGATGAGTAATATTCCTGCAATGGAAGAATATGCAGAAGGCAATCCGATTTTAGAAGCGTTTGTTAATGAGCTTGAGTATGCTGTCGATAAAGTTTATGTTCCATATGCACCAAACTGGCATGCGGTTGACTGGGTTCAGTTTTTCGAACAAGGACAATCAAGTGCTTTAACACCAGAACAAGTGTTGCAGCAAGCGCGCAATCTATATATTCAGAAACGTGAGAATTACGAAGCCGCTAATTAAATGAACGATTGAGGTGTAAACATCATGGCCAAACGAAAAAAACTGACATTAAGTGCATTAAAAAAACAAGAGCGTGTGTTGGGGTTTGTATTTGCCTCACCATGGTTACTAGGACTGATTATTTTCGGAGCGTTTCCGATACTAGCCTCGTTATATTTGAGTTTTACTCGCTATCAAATGGTAGGGTTACCAACATGGATAGGGCTTGCGAATTACCGATCATTGCTTTTTAATGACTCAATTTTTTGGACGAGTTTATGGAATACGTTTTACCATGTCTTTTTATCCGTACCACTCGGGTTGTTTGTCGGTATTTGTTTGGCATTACTTTTAAATTCACGGATTCGTGGTATTAGTATTTACCGGACGTTGTTTTATTTACCTAATGTTGTATCGATTGTCGCGATGAGTTTTTTATGGTTATGGTTATTTCAACCGCATTTCGGGTTGATTAATCAAGTTTTAAGACCGGTGTATGATTTCTTTAATATGGAGCCTTTAGGATGGTATCGGGATTCGAGTTTATCTAAAATGACGATTATCTTAATGGGTTTATGGACTGCAGGAGGTTCGATGATTATATATCTCGCCCAAATGCAGGACATTCCAAGAGATTATTACGAAGCTTCGGAGATTGATGGTGCGAATAGTTTCCAACAGATTATAAAGATAACCCTTCCTTTAATGACACCTTCAATATTTTTTAACTTCATTATGGGAATTATAGCAGGATTTCAAGTTTTTGCGGTTGCCTATATCATGACACAGGGTGGTCCGGGAAGATCAACGTATTACTACGGATACTACTTATTTGACAAAATGATTAATGATAACAATATGGGACAAGCTTCTGCAATGGCATGGATTTTACTTATTATCACGTTAATTATCACCTTGCTTGCGTTGAAATTAAACAAATATGTATTTTACTTAGGTGAGCAAGATTAATTAAAATATAGAAAAAATAAGAGTCGAAAAATTAGGAGGAATGTATGAAGAAAAGATTTGCCTTATTTACAGTAATGTTTTTTGCAGTGTTAACTTTGGCTGGATGTTGGAATGGTGAAGTATTTGTCGAAACGACGATGAATATGGATGGTTCTGGCGAGCGCGTATACACGCTTAGAGTGATGGATGATACATTAAGCACTGATGCCATCCTAAATCCAGATGACCCAGATCAAAACAAAAATACGGGTCCTGTTATAAATGACAAGCATATCGTTGGTGGGCTACCAGCAATCCAAACATGGCTTGAAGAAAATGCCCCAGACTTCATGACAGTTCATGACATGGAAGTAGAGGGATACATGCGTTATTACACTATATCCTTTACTTTTGACAGCTTTGAAGACTTCCTAGACAAAATGCAACAACTTGTCGATCTATCTCCTGTATTGGGTTGGGACGACTTTGATGCCGATGAGTTACCGCAATTAGAGTGCTCTGGTGCATTGACAAGAACATGTACATTTACTGAATCTGCCGTAATCGTAGAAGCGTCTATGGACTGGGCAATTGACGGTATTTGGAACGATATTTATGATGCCGATGATTTAGCTGGTTTCGTTGAAAAAGGCGATATCGCGGTATTCTCTGATTACCGTATTACATTAGGTGATACTGAGTATGAAGAACTTGCACATTATGACCCAGATGCAGAGTATCCAGAAAATGACGATCATGATGGACGTATGGTTTACATTACAAGTAATGAGTTTACAATTACGAATGAAGGATTAAATACTGGTATTGTCGTTGGTATCGTAGTTGCAGCTATTGTTGTCATCGGTGGTGTAGTTGCGTTTGTTGTAACTAAAAAAGGTTAATTAATTATTATTACATTCATGCCTATTAGGATAGCGTTTGTGCTATCCTAATAGTATGAATGGGGAGATAACATGAATGATAATCCTGTGAAAAATGCATATTCAATGTTTATGCATCATGTTGGTGTGTCGATTTTTTGGCTATTAGCAAGCTTATTTAGTTTGCTTATACTAACAGGTGCCGCTACTGCGAGTGCTGTAGCGGTAACGTATAAAATCCAAGATGACCAAAATGCGGTCTATCTTGTAAAAGATTTTATCAAGGGCATTAAAAAGAATTTCCTTTACGCCACACCGATTTTTATAGTTAGTGTTGGGCTATACGGGTTGTTTTTTTTAACATGGCAATATGCGATAAGTACTTCGGCAACGATGATACTCGTGATGACATCGATAAGTGTACTTTATTTAACCGTATTCAATCTTCATGTTTATCCATTAATTGCGATGTTTAAACACGAAAGTATTTTTAAACTAATTAAAAATACGCTTCTTTTTATGCATGTACATATAGGATTAACAATTAAACTGATTTTAATATTGTTACTATATGTGTCGATGATTATGTTAATTCATCCAATTGTGTTTCTTCCAGGTTTAGCAGTGTATTTTATGTTATTCACATCCCAACTTAGACCTGTTTATGATCGTTATATCCAACAATTTAAGGAGACTGAAAATGATGGCTAATCCACAAGGTGTTGTCTTTAATAAATTCCCTAAAACGGTAGTTAAACAATATCAAAATGGGGTTATAAAAGGTAATAAAGAGATTGCTGAGTATATTAAAAATCATCACAAAAACGCTGAGATAATCGTCGTTGAGTGTTATCCAGGGGTTAATTATGATGTTTTACGAAAAACCTTTTTTACGCATTTTGAACACACCGCGGTGTGCGTTGATGACTATGCGTTATCAGAAACACTACTTGATACTAAGTTACAGGATCATTTAACCGATGATCGTGTTTTTGGGCGCATGAGTCAATACGAAATTGAAGAGTTTTATCCAAGTTCAGCTGAAGAAACAATTAACCATATGATTCAAGATTTAGGTAAAGTGATTGTCTTTGGGTTTGGCGCTTCAAGAATGGTTAAAGGAGATCTTACACTTTATCTAGATTTAACGCGTTGGGAAATAAAAACCCGGTATCGTAATGGGTTAGCGAACTGGCAAAGTTCTAAAAAAGATTTAGATACACTGAAGAAAGAAAAGCGTGGGTTCTTTGTTGAGTGGCGTACTGCGGATAGAATTAAGAATACCGTATTTTCAGATATCGATTATTATTTTGATGCGAACGATGAGACTATCTTAAAGATGGTCTCACAGGAAGATCTCTTCGCAGCGATTAACGAAACCACTGAAAAACCTTTCTCAATGGTACCGTACTTCGACCCAGGTGTGTGGGGTGGACAGTGGATGAAAGAAGTATGTGATTTAGACCGGAGTAAAGAGAATTTTGCGTGGAGTTTTAATGGGGTTATGGAAGAAAATGCGATGCATTATCAATATGGTGAAGATTACCTTGCATCACCGGCGATTAATCTGGTGCTATTTAAACCAAAAAAACTCCTTGGAGATAAGGTTTATGCACGCTTTGGAACAGAGTTTCCCATTCGTTTTGATTTTTTAGACACTGTAGAAGGAGGAAATCTATCCCTTCAGGTTCACCCTTTGACAGAGTATATTTATAGTAAATTTGGTATGGCGTACACACAAGATGAATCGTATTACATACTAGATTCAAATCAGGGCGGTATTTACTTAGGACTAAAAGAGAATATTAATCGTGCTAAAATGATTCAAAGCCTTAAAGATGCGGAAGCGGGAAAAGCACCGTTTAATGCGGATGAATTTATTAATTATTATGATGTTAAAAAACACGATCATATCTCGATACCGGCAGGGACAGTACATTGCTCAGCGACCGGGACAATGGTTCTTGAGATTAGTGCAACACCGTATATTTTCACATTTAAGATGTGGGATTGGGGTCGGGTTGGTTTAGATGGTTTACCAAGACCGATTCATCTTAATCATGCAGTGCGTAATATCCAATGGGATCGTACGACTAAATGGATTGAGACCGAACTGCTTAATCAAATTAAAGTGCTTTCCAATGAAGCTGGGGTTTTAGAAGAAAAAACCGGATTGCACCCTCGACAGTTTATTGAAACGCGTCGCCATACTCATGACAATAAAGCATTGCACAGTACCCATGATTCGGTTAATGTGTTAATGCTTATCGAAGGTGAAACGGCGATTGTAGAAAGTCCTGAGAATCATTTCGAACCGTTTGTGGTTAATTTTGCAGAAACGTTTATTATTCCTGAACATGTAAAAACGTACACAGTTCGGCCTTATGGCGCTAGCGAAGGAAGAACGATTAAAACGATTAAGGCGTTTGTAAGGACTTAACAATGGAAATTATTATAGCGATTTTAGTGATGATTAATATCGTCTTAATCGGAGTTATTAATAAACTTTCTAATAAGTATGAATACGCGAAAGAAGAAGCCGAAAAAGCGATTTTTGAGCTATTTATGAAAGATGCTTATGAACAGCGTCTTTTATGGTTTAAAACCTTGAACAGGGATGCGAATGTCCCATCGACAGTATTTATTGGCGATTCACTTATACAGGAATGGCCCATCCAAGAAATGTTTCAAAATAGTGAATACTTAAATCGTGGTATCGGTGGCGATACCACAGCGAACCTACTCAATCGTCTAGAAACGAGTTTTAAACATTTAACACCGACACGTGTGGTTATCCTTATTGGAACTAACGATTTGGTACAACCGGATTTTGATATGTATTTAACGGTTAGTCGTATTCAAGAAAGTATTAAAAAAATCCAAATAATGTATCCTAAAATAGCGATTTATCTATGTTCTTTACTCCCTGTCGGAAATCCAAAGATTGAAAAAATGGATAAACAAACAATTGGGGTAAGAGATAATCAAACGATTGATGCGATTAACGAAGCATTATCACAAATTGAATCAATAAATTACCTTAATATTAACGAGGTTCTTAAAGATGAACAAGGCTACTTAAATCCACAATATTCAAGAGAAGGATTGCATTTATCACCGGAAGGATATAAAGCGGTTGTCAAGCTTTTTAAAGAGCATGGATTTTAAAAAAAGAAGCCTCATTTAAGGCTTCTTTTGGTTTACATGATTAAAGCGATTGCAAGCGATACGTTCCCCGTTACCTGATACGCGGTTTGACTAGAGATAAAAAAGCTCATGCCTTTTTTGGCAAGGATGTTATCGATATATCCTTCTCCATCAAGAACGGTAACGAAGTCACCGTGTTGATGAGATTTACGGAAAACGGATTGAGCGACATTTACGAAGAGGATATCAAAATACTTAGTTTCTAACGCGGTTTTTATATCCCGATCTGGAACTTTGACCACCTCGAGAGCTTCATCGATATGAAGCGGTCTTGGTTTACCATTATCTAGACGCTCATAATCATAAAAACGATAAGTAATATCTGAAGACTGTTGAACTTCTAGTAATAAGGTACCCCCTTTAATAGCGTGTAATGTTCCAGCATCGATAAAAAAGAAATCATCTTTTTTAATCGGATGTTCGTTTACGATATCAAGCACCCGTTTTTCTTCAATTGCGGTCTTAAGTTCATCGAGGGTACTCGCGTTATGACCGATAATGATTGTGCTATCTTTTTCACAATCAAGAATCGTCCAGCATTCCGTTTTACCCAGCGATCCTTTTTCACGCGCTTTCGCGTTATCGGGATGAACTTGAATACTTAAATCTTGATTTGCATCAATGAGTTTTACAAGTATCGGGAAATAGTCGCCTTCCTTACCGCCGAATAAGTGGCGTTCCTCTTGCCATAAATCATAGAGTGTTTTACCAGAAAACGTGGTATTTTCAATGCGATTAGCCTGGTCTTTTAAACCGCTAATACACCAAACTTCACCTGTTTTTTCATAGGGTGTCTTAAAACCGAAGCGGGTTTTTAGTTTCTCTCCACCCCACAACGTTTCCTTAAAAATCGGTTCTAGTTTCATTATCATAGTTATCACCGCTTTAATTCTATCATATCTTAATCAAATATTGCTATAGTGTCGCAACGAAACACATATTTAACACAGAGAAGAGGTTACTATGAAAAAAATCGCACATCTGATTCATCATACCCATTGGGATCCACTATGGTATTTTACAAAAGAAGATGCTTTAGTACAGTTCAGTCATAATTTTAAAGAGCTTTTAAAGGGACTAGATGAGCAGCGTATTAAGACGTTTTTTCTTGATGGACAAAGTTATGTTATAGATGAGTACTTAACATACCACCCAGAAGATCTAGAGCGTGTAAAAACATATGTTAAGTCTAAACGTCTTTTCATTGGACCGTTTTATAATCAAATTGATGCGTTTATCACATCAGGTGAATCGGTTATTCAAAATTTAAAATCAGGGATGACGATTGCGAACGATTTAGGTGGATCGAGTAAGATTGCTTATTTACCTGATTCGTTTGGGCATAGTGTCGATTTTCCTAAGTTGTTTAACTTTTTTGGAATTCATGATTTTGTGATAACGCGCGGTGTTGGTGATGAGTATAATTTAGATAACGAGTTTTATTTTATGAGTGATGATGGTTCAAAAGTGCTAACTGCCGTTATGCTTGCGGGGTACGGATATGGTACATATTCCTTTAAAGATGGGACACTTCTTTCTAGTCAAGCAGAGGATTATAATAAACTAAATGTTCATCGTTTAATTGATCGTTTGATTAAAAGATCAAGCATAAAAAATGCGTTTGTGTTTCCTTTAGGGTTTGATCAAAACCCAGCCATTTTTGATATCGATAAAAAAATTAATATATATAATCAAGCAGGACCTTATACGTTTAAGGAAACAACATGGGAAGCGTATTTAAACTATGTTCGTCATAATGTAGATTCACTTAAAACGCATAAAGATGAACTGTATAGCACACAATACCACCGTATTCACCGAACACTTTTTTCAGCACGAAGTGATATTAAGACAATTCAGGATGCCGTTGAAAGACGTTTGACGTATGAAGTTGCCCCTCTTTATGCCATGCTTAATAGCATAGGTGTTAATTCTGAACTATCCCTCATTGAAAAAGCATGGAAAATGCTTCACGAAGGACAAACTCACGCTTCCGCGACAGTAACGGATACGGTGAATGAAGCGATAAAAGCGCGCTCTTTAAGTGCGTTATATCTTAGTGATGCCTTAAAGCATCATGCTATGAAACTGATTGCGCGATCAATACCACTTGAACTTAAAAAAAGTCCGGTAGTGATATTTTCTACACATCCTGATACTCAAACTAAACACCATTGTTTAAAGATTCGTACAAAGCATAAAATATTTAAATTAATGCAGTCGCAAAATGAAATAGCGTATACGTTGTTAAGTACGAAAGAAGTTGATGGTAACGTTTTAGCTAATCATCTACCTAAAGATTCTTCGAAGATATATTACGAACACGATATTGTCATTAAGCATACTGAAAAAGGTGTAGGATACGAAACGGTATGGATTCATGATGGTGAAGTTTCAGCCTATGATGAACCAGTGCTTAAGCATCGTTCGATTGAGAATGAAGATTATGTTTTAACGTTTGATACCGGTATTCAACTTAAAGATAAATCCACGAACACTGTATACCATAAAGCGTTTTATTTAGAAGACAGTGGCGACCAAGGAGATAATTACGATTTTGATTCACCGAAAGAGGATTGGATTATTAAGGATTATTTTGAAAACATAAAAAGCATCGAAGGATTTGAGTCAAATACGCTCCAACGTGTAAAGGTTCGTGGTGAAATAGCGATACCTTACGATTTACACGCGCGAGCTAAACGCGAATGCAATGCTGTTTTATCGTATGAAATAACCTTTGAGCTTGATTCATTAAACCATACGATATCCATTAAAGGTGTGCTTAATAATACGGCTAAAAACCATCGCTTAAGATTCGTGTTTAATGGAAATACTCCGAACGACCATTCATTAGCTGGAACGCAGTTTTCTGTAGTTGAAAGACCCACACAACCCACGCATCTTCAAGACTGGAAACAACAAGGATTCTTTGAAGCCCCAGTACCCGTGTATCCACTCTTAAACTTTGTAAGTTTAAAACAAGATAACGCGATATTAACAGTATACACACGAAGTGTAAAAGAATATGAAGTGATCGGTGAAAACTACCAACAATTAGCCGTTACCTTGTTTCGTAGTGTCGGTCATTTAGGACAACCTGATTTATTTGTTAGACCGGGAAGACCAAGTGGCATTGATAATAAGATTATTGAAACCCCTATGTCGCAGTTAATCGGTGAGCAAACCTTTGATCTTGTGTTTGCGCTCAATTCAACGATTCAACCAAACGAACAACATAAAATGTATGCAAACATAGCAATAAATACCTTATACCACCAACATCAACGTTTTGATAAAACAGAACCCTTAATAGCGTACTTCCCAATAAATCCTTTAGAAAAGAAACCACCTGAGAGCTATAAGCACATGAGTCTTGAATTAAAAGATTTAGCGTATGGCACACTTTATAAAACGAAAGATAACTATGAAATCCTTCGGGTATTTAATGCAAATCAAAAAGTTGTGGCTATTAATCCTTATCCTTTTACACATAATGTGAACGGCCTCGATGAA
This sequence comes from Candidatus Izemoplasma sp., assembly GCA_007116245.1. Lineage (GTDB taxonomy): Bacteria > Bacillota_I > Bacilli_A > Izemoplasmatales > Izemoplasmataceae > CSBR16-104. The sequence continues at coordinate 19,240 of SKIW01000106.1, forward strand.
ATCTTGACAGAGCTTAAAGATACGATTGAACTAAAAGCTGGACAAGTATGTAGTTTTAAGCGTGTCGTATAAACGAATAAAATGCTTAGGAATCACAGTAGAGCCTCTAGAGTAAAGACGATTAATAGGAAAGTAATCAATCTGATTATAAGTACTTAATTATAGTAAAATACTTTAGAGGTTTTTTTTATAAAGATTCATTATCAGATTGAAATTAAGTACTATGCTTGACATAGTAATTATTAAGCGTAAAATAGACCTATAAAACATAGGAGGAAACAACATGGCAAATGAACTAGTACATAAAATAAAACCTTACGCAAAACCATCCAATGCT
>SKIW01000119.1 GCA_007116245.1 Candidatus Izemoplasma sp.
CTAGTAATCACAATCCCGTCTTCCAAACTTGCATTTAACGCATCGCCTCGACAAATGTACAAGGTTCGTGTTGAATTGTTAATATCGATACCGATTAATGTTGCATCGATATTATTAATAACGACAGGTAGTTCTAAGACTTTATCATAATCTTTGGGGTCACAATCAAAGGTTTCACAGTATACAATACTCTCAATCGATGATTGCTCATAATAATCGATAACGGATTGGTCAAAGACATTCACCATCCCCAAACTTAAAAACATTAAGAACAACGCTGAAATAACACCGATTGCATAAATAATCACTTTACGTGATTGTCGCAGTAAAAAAGCAATTTGAATCCGGTTCTTAATATCCAAGGTTTGGAATATTTTACGGATTTTTCTAAACCTTTGAGGGTTAACCGTCGTAACTTTAGGTTTCATTAAAACCATCGCTTCTTGTCGCATCATTTTTCTTAACTGAAGCGTACTAAGCAACAAAACAGTTAAAAGAGGACCTAAAATCGCAATCGTAATATCACTAAATATAAGCTTCTCTTGGCTTTCAGGGAGTAAGTAAAACATTAAATACAAGTTACTTAACCATGGCGCCGCAAGATACCCTAAATAAACACCAATACTTAAGAAAAACAATGCAAAAACAGTGAGGGCTAATAGATACGGCACCATCATTTCAGATACCTTACCCCCTAGAGCTTTAAAAATTCCGATAGCACCACGACTTTGTTCAAGCGACTTAACAATCATTACAATAACAATCATAATCCCGATAAATGCAACTAAAATACTAAGCATTAACCCGGTCCCTTGTCCCGCTTCAATTTCTGCGTAAATCGCGCCACTTCGAACGTTGTTTTCAGTTAGCACCGCAAATGTTACAAATTCAAACGTTGCGACTTCACTATTAAAATCTTCAGGTTGTCCCTCAGTAAAAACACCTGTTAAGTAATGCTCTAATACACTGTTTAAATCATTAAACGCAGAATCCGTCATCAATCCTAATGTTTGACTTGCGGTATCAAATAAATATATTTGATCTAAAATTGGTAAATTATAATCCGGAAATAAGACAAATCCTGTAATCGTATAACTAACATCTTGCAATGCAATCGTATCACCAATACTTAAATCATTGTTTAATGCATAGTTTTTACTAATCGCAATTTCAAAATCATTATCCGGCGCGACACCATCCGTAATAAGACTTTGGTTAATCATTGAACTGTCTTTTAAAACTCTTATCGTATGGGTAGAATCTCCTAAGTTAAACCTTAAATCTTTATAAAACCGATACGCAAAATCAAGATCATCAAATCTCTCGCTTAACTGATTTATTCGATAATCTAAAATCGCATTATAACATTCAAGGTTATTTCTATGGATATCGATTATTAACGGATTAATAACCCCTACACATTCCTGTATATCCTCAATCTCTTCTAAGGTCATAAAAGGATTTGTGTATACAGTGAAATCCTCTTGATTTGTTGATTCAAAAAACGGTACAGCACTTTCTTGAATACTTCGTGTTGATACATTCACTGAAACATAACTGAAACTACTTAATACTAACAACAACCCTAATAATACAAAACGTATCCATTGTCTTTTAAATGTTATAACTACATGTTTTAAAAACATTTTATCCCCAATGGATATCTTTCGCAGAAAGCGTTTCTTTAGTACGACTTACCTCTGCAATTTCACCTGAGTTCATTTTTACAACAACATCGGCAATTTGAGCGATACTCGCATTATGCGTAATTAGGATTACTGTTGTTTTTAAACTTTTATTTAAATCTTGAAGTAAAGCTAAAATCTCTTTTGCGGTTTTTTCATCAAGCGCGCCTGTAGGTTCATCACAAAATAACATTTTCGGGTTTTTAACAAGCGCTCTTGCAATAGCGACACGTTGTTGTTCACCCCCGGATAACTGGAATGGATATTTATTAGCATGGTCTTTTAATCCAACTCTTTTAAGGAGTTCATCAATATCCCTAGGATTTTCAACTAATCGCGCTCCAATTTCAACATTCTCTTTTACCGTTAACGTTTGCAAAAGATTATACTGCTGGAAAATAAAACCAACATGGTTTCTTCTAAATAACGTTAACGCTTTTTGTGACATTTCATGAATCGTAAAATCATCGATTGAAATCTCACCCTTAGTCACATGATCTAGTCCTCCCATGACATTGAGCAAAGTACTTTTCCCACTACCGCTTGGTCCTAAAACCACAACGAAGTCACCGTCGCTTAAATCCAGAGAAACACCTCTTAAAGCACGTGTTTCAACATCGCCACTTTTGTAAACTTTTTCAACTTTTTTTAACTTAATCGGCATATTTTCACCCCGTTTTATTATACTATTTGTTTAAAGCGTTGTTCAATAATTGAATATAAATACCCCTCAACTGGCTTATCACTTAACGATTTTAAAATGGTTTCATATCCTTTTATTTGATCAATATACTCTGCTTTATCAATGTTTTTAAGCTTATAATCTATTATAACCCATCGATCATCACACTCTAATAATAAATCGATAAATCCTGTGTACTCATTATCCTCTTCGTTTATCATAAAAGGGAACTCCGGATACGACTCGATAACATTCAGTTTTTGGATTAACGGACTCTCGACAAACGCAGTTAACAATATCTTCGTTTTTTGATCGAGATTCATCGCTTCTAATTGCGGCTTTAGTGGTTCATTAAACCGTAATAACTCAAAAGTTTCATGCAGTTGATTCCCTTTTTGAATAGCATTAAACTGTTCTATCGTTAATATCGTATCAACACTTGCACTAAACTTGCTAGACCCTTTTTCTGAAAGGACAAAGTTTGGCTCTTGATATTCTTTTTTAGGGTTCTGACTCTCCTGAATCGCTTGATAATCCCGTCTGTACTTATATTCATCAGTCAAATCATAATCCGCTAAATTAACCTGAACATGACATGGTTTTAAATAATCCAGTATGGAATGCATAATATCATGATAATTATTATATTGATAAATTCGGTCATAATCAATCACAAGGCCGTTATCATTAAATCTGAATGTGTGTTTAGTTTCATTTAAAAGCGGTAAGTAACACGCATCCTTGGCCCGCGTTAACGCGACATAAAAGACCCGAATTCGTTCAGATATGTCCTCCATACGTTGCGTGTGTTTATAAATTTCATGTAAGAACGAGTTACTTAACCCTTCATTATCGTGTTGTAAAATGAATCCTAATTCTCGATCAAAGGCATAACTTTTACTATCTGAACGGTTAAAATTACGCATCAAGTGTGGTATGAACACAAACGGAAACTCTAATCCTTTTGACTTATGAATCGTCATCAACTGAACTTGATCATCGTGAATTGATTGGTTACTTTCGAAGTGTACATCTAAATCATCAAATGTAAGACGATCAAAATACAAAACTACATCACTTAAAGTTTTGTACTCATCAGTAAACCGAATAAGTTTTGTGGTTAAATAATCCAATCGTGATTTTGCTTGTAAAGTATCTGGAACCTTTACTAGTGCTTCACTTAATTTAAAGATTTCAATCATTGCGATAAAAACAGTATCCAGCGGTTCAATCTTTGAACGTTGAGCTAAATCAAACATCGTTAAAAAGAATGGTTCAAACGTCTCAGTAATCCTTTCTTTTAAACGATCCAAGGATTTTGGTAAGGCGATTACCTGATGAACAATTGCGTCATCTTCATAATCGAAAGCATAACTTCTAGCAATGCTTAAAAATGCATGTTTAAAATGTTTAGTGTAATATTCTTGATTTTGTAAACTATATAATAATCGCAGGATATTACGATAAAGATCGATATCGTAATAATCAATAAACGGTTCATCTTTATGAATTTCTAAGGGTATTGAGAAGTAATCAAAGATGGTTCTAATTTCATCAAATCGCTTAGACACAGAAATCAAGATTGCAAAATCACTGTACTTAGATGGTCGCATACGACCTAAATCTCGGTCGTATACTTCACGTTTACCCACTTGAGACTGTATGGTTTTTGCAATATAAAAAGTCTCCATCGCTGATTTATCTAATCGTTTATTCTCTAAAAGCTCAGCGATTTGTTCTTCCTCTGTATCATACAAGGCAATGGTTAACCCTTCTTTATACCGCTTATCTGTATAATGATCATACGTCGTATTCCCATACCTTAATTGCTGATCCAAAGTGTAATCTACACCTCCGATCGCCTCATCCATAATGCCTTTAAAAATCGTGTTTATATCATCTAGCATCGTTTTTCTAGATCTAAAATTTGCGTTTAATGGTACCACCTTTCCTAGTCCTTCTTGATAGCGATGAAATCGCTCCATAAAAAGGCTTGGTTCAGCGTGTCGGAAACGGTAGATGGATTGTTTAATATCACCAACGGTATACACGTTTTGAGCTTGAAGTATTTCAATAAAAGACTCTTGTAGACGGTTCGTATCCTGATATTCATCGATCATAATTTCATATATCGTTGAACGTAAACTTTCTTGTACTTTTTGCTCCTCTTTAACTAAAATTAAAGCAAGCCGTGCGATTGAAGCAAAATCCATTTTTTCATGTTTGAAAGTCCAACTCTCATATCGTTCATGAAGGGATTCTATCATTTTAATAATCACAGGATAATCTGTTCTTGACGCATAGAAATCATTTTTATGCGATGGTTTATCTTGACTTAAGTACTTCTTTTTCAACTCATCAAACAGCTTTTTAATCTCATCTTTATACGCATTGACAAGCAAAAGTTCTTCATCCATCTCGACTTTTTTTAACGTTCTCGACACCGCATTCAGTCCCGGCAGTTTATCTATTTCACAAAATGCTTTATACAGTGCATCATAATCTCGTGCTCTAAAAACCGGTTCAAACAAATCTTTAACCTTGATAAAATAATCTTTGCTAATATCATGATCAACATGAAACTCTGCTTTATCTAATGTCTTCTCGATGGCTTCAACAATCGAGAACGCAATACCTTGATAACGTTTAAATACACTTTCAAAGGTCGTTTTTAGGTCAGTTGATTTATAGTTTTTGATTAAGTCTAAAAAGTCTTCATGCATCGTAAGTGCTTCATAAAAATCATAAATCATCGTCTTTAAAGCCTGATCATCTTTAATCTCGTAACGTTTCACAAACGCTAAAAACGCTTGATCTTTAGTTTGATAACCCTCCATAAAAAGCGTTTCAATAATCGCTCTTTTAACGATCGTCAACTCCGCTTGATCACCGATACTTACCCTACTAGAAAGATTTCTCAAGTATCCAAACTGACGAACAATCGATAATGCAAAACTATCAAATGTTTGAATTGCGGATGCATCTAACATCTCTAATGCCGATTCAATATTCGGTGTTTTTTCTTCTTGCATCAAACGTTTTCTAATACGTGTTTTCATCTCTTTAGCTGCTGCGTTAGTAAAAGTAAGGATTACCAAAGCATCTAAGCGAATACCGTTTTTAATATGTGTAACTACACGCTCACTAAGGACCGCGGTTTTCCCACTTCCTGCGCCAGCGCTAACTAAAATATTCTCATCGACATGTTCGATGGCTTCGAGTTGCGCAGATGTAAACTTTACACTCATGACTTCTCACCTCCCTGAAGTCTATCTAATAACGCATCGATATTTTCAGGTATATCTAATGTTTCATAATCTTCGTATCGTTTATAACAAATATCATTAAACTGACAATACGTGCAACTAAGTTCTTGATTTTTTTGATTACGCTTAGGATTAATTTTAAAATCGCCTCTTAATACACCTTGTATTGCCTC
>SKIW01000041.1 GCA_007116245.1 Candidatus Izemoplasma sp.
GACTCATAGAAATACGTGAAGAGTCACCTTTTCGTAAGTTACCTATCTGTGAGCATTATCATACATGTGGTGGCTGTAATACGATGCACATGAACTATCAAACACAACTGGATTTTAAACGTCATCGTACTACTGAAACATTAAAGAAGCTCGGTAGAATTGAAACGACTGTTAAAGAAACAGTGGGTATGAATAATCCGTATTATTATCGCAATAAAGCGGTCATACCTTTTGGGATGCGTAATGGTAAGATTATTGCTGGGCTTTATAAACAGCGTTCTCATGAAATTGTTAACATTAAGCGATGCCATATTTTCCCGCGTATCGTGTCTGAGATGGTGCGTTATTTAAAAACATTGTTTTATGAAATGGCGATTGAGATTTATGATGAAGAAACCGATGAAGGGTTTTTAAAAGCGGTTATGTTCCGTCATAGTGAGCATTATGAGCAAATGAGTATTACGTTAATTACAAAAAATGGTAAGTTTGAGGATAAAGAGTCTTTAGTACATAATATTATCGAGCGTTATCCTATCGTTGTATCTATTATTCAAAATATTCAAAACGAAAAAACGAATGTTATTTTAGGGCCGAAACATCGTGTTTTATTTGGTAAAGATATAATTAAAGATAAGTTATTGGGTCTTGAGTATGAGATTTCACATCGCTCATTTTATCAGATTAATCCTATTCAAACAGAAGCGCTTTACACAAAAGCAATGGAGTATGCGAAGTTAAAGGAAACCGATCGCGTTATCGATGCGTATTGCGGTATTGGAACGATCGGCTTAACGGCATCACAGTATGTAAAAGAAGTGATTGGAATTGATGTAATAAAAGATTCGATTAAAAACGCTGTTCAAAATGCGAAAAACAATAATATTAAAAATGCTAAATTTATGATTGGTAAAGCTGAAGAGGTTATGAGTACTTTTGAGGTAGGTACGATTGATGTACTATTTGTAGACCCACCTCGAAAAGGCTGTGATAAGCAGTTTTTAGAAGCGATTATTAAGTTGAAAATCCCTCGTGTTATCTATATCTCATGCAATGTGTCTACGCTTGCACGCGATATGAACTTCTTACAAGCAAACCGTTATAATGTAAAAGAAGTTACACCGTTTGATATGTTTCCACAGACGAGCCACATTGAAAATGTCGCTTTATTAGAGTTAACTAAGTAAGTAAATAATGTAAAAAAGTCTTTTCATAGAGGTTGAGGTTTAATCTGGTTATGAAAAGACTTTTTTATTTTGGTGTTAACGGCGAGATGATGTAGAGATAAGAATGACAGTATGCTATAATCTAGGGTAAGCAAACTGTGCATAAGGAGGTGTGAAATGCAATGTTAATAGGTAAGTTAAAAGAAGTTTCTTTTTCAGTGATCCCGATTTCAATGCTTGTGATTGTGTTGCATTTTAGTGTCGCTCCTTTAGGGACTGTCATGGTGATTCGGTTTATGATTGGTGTTGTTTTTATCATAATCGGTTTAACCTTTTTCTTGATTGGTGTTGATAAAGCGATTACGCCTTTAGGCACATTGATCGGTGAAATTATTGCTAAGTCAAATAAGTTATGGTTTTTGATAGTTATTCCGATTATTTTAGGTTTTTTTATCTCAATTGCTGAACCAGGGTTAATTATTTTCTCAAGACAGATTGAAACTGTGACGGGGAATCAAATATCAAGTATTGTTTTAATGATTGTGGTTTCTATCGGAATTGCGCTATTACTTGCGGTTGCGTTTTACCGTATTGTTGCAAATATTCCGATTCAGTTTGTGTTTGCGCTTCTTTATGGGATTGTACTGTTTTTCGCGATGTTTGTAGATGCGCCCCTTTTAGTGATTGCCTTTGATGCTAGTGGCGTTACTACAGGTGTTTTAGCGGTACCGTTCATTCTTGCACTTACACTGGGGTTATCGCATTTAAAGCGGGATAGTATTTCCGGTGAAAAAGATAGTTTCGGGACAATCGGAATTATTTCTGTTGGTGCAATTATCGCTGTTTTAATATTAGGTGTCTTTAATCGTGGTAGAACGTATGATACACCAATTTTAGATATGATTGATTATGGGGACGCTGTGTTTGCACCTTACGGTCAGATGTTTTTAAAGATTTTCGTTGAAACGCTGTTAGTTATAACACCTTTAGTGATTATCTTTCTTGTATTTCAAACGTTTGTGGTTGAGATTAAGTTAAGGCAAGTTATTAAAATCCTGCGTGGGTTTATTTATGCATTTTTAGGGTTATTATTGTTTTTATTAGGTGTAAATGCCGGGTTTATGGATGTTGGTCGAATTATTGGTGGAACGTTAGCTGTTGATGTGAGTTTAGGAGTTATAATTGCAGTTGCTTTTGGATTAGGACTACTAACGATTCTTGCAGAACCCGCTGTATATGTCTTAACAACCCAAATTGAGGATGTTACAAGTGGGTATGTGACCAAGATGGCAGTATTGATTGCGTTAAGTATTGGTGTTGGGGCAGCGATTAGTTTATCAGCATTAAGAATTTTTGTGCCTTCGTTGCAAATCTGGCATTTCTTATTGCCAGGCTACTTTATCGCGATTGGGTTAATGTTTTTAACCCCTAAGATTTTTGTCGGGATGGCTTATGATGCCGGCGGGGTTGCGACAGGTCCTATGACAGCCACGTTTATTCTTGCATTCATGCAAGGAGCTGCGGATGCTACGTTAGGATCTGATGTGATATTAGATGGTTTTGGGATGATTGCGATGGTTGCATTAATACCGATTGTTACGTTACAATTATTAGGATTAATCTTTAAATGGAAATCGAAAAAGGAGGGCCTGCCCGATGAAGAATAGTAGTAACAATTTAGAAATGCTTGTGTTCATTGTGAATAATGGTCAAGCACGAAGAATTATAAAGTTTGGGCGGAAAATTGGCTTTTCTGGCGCAACAGTATTTTTAGGTAAAGGGACAGTAACACAAGGGAGTAAATGGCAAAAATTACTTGATTTAACAGATGTTCGTAAAGAGATTGTGTTAATGTTGAGTGATCATCAAACAGTTGACTGTGCGATGCCGTTGATGTTTGAGAAGTTTAAATTTGATAAGCCAAATCACGGTATTGCATTTAGAATGCCGATAGAAGAAATTATTGGTTCGATGCAGTACGCAGACTATGCTAAAGAAAAAGAGGTGAAGGAGCCTATGTATAAAGCGATATTTGTGATTGTAGAAAAAGGCAATGCTGAGGATGTTATTGATGCGGCATCATTAGCGGGTGCACAAGGTGGCACAATCATTAATGCAAGAGGTGCGGGTATCCATGAGACGAGTAAGGTGTTTAATATGGAAATCGAGCCAGAAAAAGAAGTAGTATTAATTTTATCTGCATCCGATGTGACAGATAAAATTACAACCTCTATTCGTGAGGTTATGAAAATTGATGAACCGGGTAAAGGATTAATTTTTGTTCAAGATGTTAAGGAAGCATACGGCTTATTTAACGACTCGAAAAAAGCGTAATCGCGATTATGGATATTGTTTAAATGATGCGCTTATGATAGACTTATACTATCTCAAAATGGAGGGGTGATATAATGCGAGGATTATATCGATTAATTGTCCGGATTTTTGCGGTTGTTTTAATCTCAACGGCAATGTTATTGTCGTTTTTAACGATTACGGAGTATCGACCGGATGATTTAGAAACAGTTGAAGTGGTAAACAATGTTACACCTTCAGTAAAGCTTAATGAACCACTGCGTTTTATGACTTTCAATATCGGTTATGCTGGGTTAGGTGCAACGGAAGATTTTGTAATGGATGGGGGCGAAAAGGGACGTCCGGATTCATTAAACGTTGTTGAGAGTTTTCTTGCTGGAATTTTGAATGTTATGACAGAGGAACAAGCCATTGATTTTTATTTAATGCAAGAAGTCGATTTGAATGCTAGACGGAGTTATTATGTTAATCAAGTTGAACGTATTCAAGAACGCTTAGGCGATAGTTATAGTTCGGTGTTTGCGTTAAACTTTAAAGCGACGTTTGTACCGTTTCCGGTGTCACTGACAGATTATATTGGTCCTGTGGAAAGTGGGCTACAAACATTGAGTAGATTTGATGTGAATGAGGCTGAAAGACATCAGTTTCCAGGTAGTTTTTCTTGGCCATTGCGCATTGCGAACTTAAAAAGAGCAATGCTTGTAACGACGTATGAGATAGAAGATAGCGAGCGGGTATTAATTGTCGTGAACTTACATATGTCGGCTTACGATGATGGTGGCATGAGAAGCCAGGAAATGGCTTATTTAAGAGAATTTATACAAAGTGAGTATGATAACGGAAACTATGTTGTCGTCGGTGGAGATTTCAATCATCTTTTTCCTAATACAACAGAGGTATTTCCTTTAGATGAGATTTTAAAGGGTTATTGGAATGTTGAAGAAATGGAAAATAATTATTTTGGTGAAGACTTTGTGTTAGGATTTGATCCTACTTTACCAACATGTCGTTTATTACACCAACCGTTTGTACCGTCAGATCCTAATTTTATGTATGATCCTAATGATCCAGAGACACAGTTTTATGTTATTGATGGGTTCTTAGTTTCTAAAAACGTTCAAATTGAGTTGGTTTACACTGTGGATCAAGGGTTTGAGTATAGTGATCATAACCCGGTAGTGATAGAAGTGATTTTACTTGAGGATTAATGGGTATAATTTTGTGGAAAACGTTTAGAAAATGATAGAATAAATGATTTAGATGGAAGTTTGAACTTATAATCTTAAGATTGTAGAAAGCATAGAGGTGTGTTATGGAACAACAATTAGAAAAGAACCAAGAGGTTTTAATTACGATTAAAAAGATTGGCATTAACGGTGAAGGTATTGGCTATTATAAAAGACAAGCTGTGTTTGTCGATGGGGTTATACCACCTGAAGAAGTCGTTGTAAAAATCACTGAGCTTCATAGAGGGTATGCGGTTGGCGATGTTGTGCGTATTAAGAAAAAAGCGTTTTACCGTGTCCGCCCGTTTTGTAAGCATTATGAAACGTGTGGTGGGTGTCAACTACAACATGTTGCGTATGAAGAACAGTTAAGACTGAAAGAGGATATGTTAAAACAGGCTTTTGAAAGATATACAACGCTTGATTTTAATAAAGTGACGTTTTTATCACATACTCCAGTAGTGAAACCACGAAACTATCGTCATAAATCACAGATGCCGGTTAGGAATACATCGAGTGGACTTGTAACAGGTCTTTATAAGAAACGTTCAAATGAGCTTGTCGATGTAATGAGTTGTCCCGTTCAAAATGAGACGATTAATCGCACGAATCAAGCAGTATTAGAAATATGTGATGAGCATGATATTTACGCGTTTGATCCTAAAGAAATGCGCGGGTTATTACGTTATATAGTGACGCGTATTAGTAGTTCAACACAAGAGATACAGGTTACTTTGGTTGTGACGATATTCAATCATGCTTTAAAGACAGCAGCGAAGCAAATACTTGAGTTACCGGGTGTGGTTAGTGTTGCGATTTCGAAAAACCATGATGCTAAAAATCATGAGATATTTGGTGATACGTTTGAGATTCTTGCAGGTAAAGAGACCGTTATTGAGTCGATTGGAAATGTGAAGTATGCTTTAAATCCTAAAGCGTTTTTCCAGATTAATCCTGAGGAAGCTGAAAAAATGTATCATTATGTAAGTACATTGTTCGATCTTAAAAAAGAGCAAACGCTTCTCGATTTATATACGGGAAGTGGCGCAATGGCGCTATATTATGCATCTAGTTTTAAACATGTTTACGGGGTTGATATTAGTGCTTCGAGTATCCATAGCGCGAACGCGAATAAGAAGTTAAATCAGATTGAGAATGTCTCGTTTTATGAAGGTGATGCGTTTGATGTTGTAAAAGCGCTATATGAGAAAAACCTTAGTTTTGATGTATGTGTGTTTGATCCGCCACGAACAGGATTGGATGACCGTTTAATGGATTTGTTAATGCGTAAACCGATTAAGAAGTTGATTTATGTGTCTTGTAATCCGAGTACGCTCGCTAAAAACATTAAAGTATTAAGTCGAAAGTACCATGTTCGTTCAGTTATGCCGTTTGATATGTTTCCACAAACGAGCCATATTGAATCGGTTGTTTTGCTAGAACTGAAATAGGTTAAGATAAAAATAATGAAACTCATGGTCAATCCTATAGTTTCATTATTTTTTAATTTTGTATGCTTTTAACTGATAAATCGCATTGGTCAATGCTATAATAGGCTTATAATTTAACAGGAGGGGTTTTATGAGTAGTAAAGCTGAAACAGTTGATAAACTGTCATTTAGTAATTTGATTCGTTTTAACAAAATCATGGGTTTAGTTCACTTTATTCAAGGGACACTAATGATGCTTTTTGCGTTCTTGATTTATCCTAATTTGGATGGAACTGGAACACAAACGTTTACAATCCCCGTAGTTGGGAATTACTTAGAGTTTGTTGAAGGTGAAGGATTAGTGTTAACCACGACGGACACATTGTTCCAATTACCGTTTTTACCTTTAGCCGCAAGTTTCTTGTTAATTTCTGCGTTATTCCATTTTATTATCGCGGTTCCTTACAAGAAGAAATATGTCGAAGATTTAAAACAAGGGATTAATAAAATGCGTTGGTATGAGTATGCATTGAGTTCATCATTGATGATTGTTTTAATTTCGTCATTATTTGGTGTTCGTGATATTGCTGTGTTTGCATTAATTGCGCTTGCAAATGCGGCGATGAACTTATTTGGACTAGATATGGAACTTTTAAACGCTGGAGAATCTAAGCAAGGTAAGAAAGTAAATTGGTTACCATTTATCTTCGGTTCTATTATCGGTCTTGCGCCATGGGTTGCCATCGCATTTTATATCGGTGTGAATCCTAACTTAAGTGCGGTTCCTGGATTCGTATGGGCGATTTTAATTACGTATTTTGTTGCTTTCAATACATTCCCGGTAAATATGTGGCTTCAGTATAAAGGTATTGGGAAGTTTAGAAATTATCTTTATGGTGAAAGAGGCTATATTGTGTTATCGCTTGTAGCGAAAACAATTTTAACTTGGTTAGTCATCTTTGGTGCTTTTCAACCTTAAGATTAAGAAAAAATGTTTAGTCTTATTAATAACGTGATAAAATAGTGATGATGGTGATGGAGTTCACCGATAACCGCATGTGCTGATGACTCCTGTTTGCGTATTTTTACGTGGACAGGAGTTTTTGATTGGGAGGCGATTAAAGTGATGGTAAGTATCGGTTATTTGATTTTGTTTGGAATGCTGGGAAATAGCTTATTTAAGCTGTTTAGATTACCGGGTCTGATTGGGATGTTAGTGGTTGGTATAGCGATTGGACCACAAGGATTTAATTTATTGAGCGATGCGTTATTAATGGTTTCAGGAGACATACGTAAGATTGCTTTGATTATCATTTTGTTAAGAGCAGGATTAGGATTGAATCGCCAAGCGATTCAACGCATCGGCAAGGTTGCAGTGACTATGAGTATTATTCCCGTGTTAGCTGAGGGGTTAGTGATTTTAGGACTTGCAATAGTTTTGTTGGAGTTTACCTTCATTCAAGCTGGGATGTTAGGGTTTGTTGTTGCAGCCGTCTCTCCCGCTGTTATTGTGCCATCTATGTTGAGATTTATCCGTGAGAAAATAGGGATGAAACGGAACGTTCCAGTCTTGGTATTAGCTTCGGCTAGTATTGATGATGTTATTGCGATTACGATGTTTTCGATGTTTTTAAGTGCAGCTTTAACGCAGACGAGCTTAGCGTATTTTGATGTGTTAATGTTGCCTGCAGCAATCATTTTAGGTATTTTACTAGGGATTATAGTAGGATTATTTTTGGCAGGGATTTTTAAGAAGTTCCGGATTCGTGATAGTAAAAAGGTATTAATCTTAATTTCTGTAGGAATAATGATGGTTAGTTTTACCGAGTTGATTGAGGATTATATCTTTATAGCATCGTTATTAGGTGTGATGACATTGGGGCTTGTAATTGTAGAACGTCGTAGCGCTGTTGCGGCGCGTTTAGCAATTAAGTTTGATAAGGTTTGGGTGTTAGCGGAGTTGTTTTTGTTTGTTTTAGTGGGTGCTGTGGTGGATATAGAAATCGCTTTATCAGTAGGCTTAACTGGATTGGTAATGATATTTATAGGTCTATTAGCTAGAGCCGCTGGGGTTTATATTGCGACACTAAGAACGGATTATGTATGGCGAGAAAAGGTGTTTTTATGTGTTGCTTTTGTTCCTAAAGCGACTGTGCAAGCCGCAATAGGATCCTTACCGCTAATGTTGGGTATAGCAGGTGGAGAAATTATTTTAGCGATTTCTGTATTAGCGATATTAGTAACGGCGCCACTAGGGGCTATTCTAATTCAGTTTGGAGAACATACATTGCTTGATAAAGAAGAAGTCTTGGCAGAATAAAACAACCGTGATAAACTATAGCAGTATACGAATGCGGGGTGTTTATTATGTATGTTGGTTATTATCGATCTCCATTGGGATGGTTAGAGATTAATACAACTCAGTTTAAGTTAGTTAGTATTTATTTTGTAAGTGATAAAAAGAGTAGTATTGAGTGTGAATATCTTGAAAAGGTTATTAAGCAACTCACTGAATATTTTGAGGGAAGACGTAAAGACTTTGATTTATCTCTCGATTTATCAGGAACAGAGTTTCAAGTTAAAGCATGGCAAGCATTACTCGCAATTCCATATGGAACAACGTGGTCTTATAAAAAACAAGCAGAGTTTATTGGTAGTAAAAAAGGGTTTCGCGCTGTTGGAGGCGCAAACGGAAAAAACCGTATTCCGATTGTTGTCCCTTGTCATCGTGTGGTGAGTTCTGATGGATCACTCGGTGGATTTTCGAGTGGGGTCGATCGAAAAAGATGGTTGTTAGATCACGAAAAACGTGTTTTAAAGAATGACAAATGATCGAGGTGTATGATGGGAACATTAATTAATGCTGTGGCAGTTGTAGTAGCGACATTAATCGGTATTATTTTTAAAAAACGGCTTCCTGAAAGTCTTAAGGAAACATTGATGTTTGTTTTAGGATTAGTTATATTCGTTTTAGCGTTTGGGTGGTTTTTAAGCGACTTTTTAGTCATTGACAATAATCTTATCTCAACTTCAGGAGAGTTGTTAGTATTAGGGTCGATTGTCATTGGGACTTTAGTAGGAACGAAGATTGATATTGACGGACGGATTACACGATTATCTGAACGGGTTGAACATAAATATAAATTACCGCCGTTAGCTAAAGGCTTTGTTGCGGGAACGTTAATATTTTGTGTAGGTGCTTTAGCGATATTAGGACCGATTTATGAAGTTGTACACAATGATTTAACACTTTTATTGTTAAAGAGTATGCTAGACTTTGTGACAGCGATGATGTTAGCAACGGTATTCGGCATTGGGGTTGCTTTTTCAGCGATCAGTGTATTAATTTATCAGGGAGCGATTACGTTGCTTGCTGTTCAAGCTGATGCGTTTTTAACACCTGAAATGTGGTCAAGTATTTCTATGGTTGGGAACATTATTATCATTGGTATTGGCATTAATTTTATGAAGTTAAAAGCTGTAAAGGTCGCTAATATGCTGCCTTCGCTATTAATACCGATTATTTATTACCTAATTATTGGATGGTTTTTATAACTATTGTTGACAATAAAGAGGCAATAATTTATAATACAGGTGATTGAAAAATCTTCAGGGCAGGGTGAAATTCCCGACCGGCGGTAAAGTCCGCGAGCGTAAGCACGATTTGGTGAAATTCCAAAACCGATAGTATAGTCTAGATGAAAGAAGATGAAGTAATGTCTTTTTTTGCTCGTGAAGTTTTTCATGAGCAATTTTTTTATGTTTAAATATAAAGGAGAGAAGAAAGATGAAAACAAACAGAACGCTTCAAATTGTCATAATAGCAAATTTAACGGCGATATCGACATTGCTATATGTGACATTAAAATTTCCTTGGCCGTTTGCAACATTTTTGGATATTCAGTTTTCGAACTTACCAGCGATTATAGGAGGATTTGCTTTAGGACCCGTTAGCGGTGTTGTAATAGTAGCATTAAGAACAATCCTTAAACTTGTGATTGTGGGTACTTCCACTGCGTATGTCGGTGAAGGTGCAGATGTTATTATTAGTACGGCTACTGTCTTAGTTTCCTCGATTGTGTACTTAAGACTAAGAACACGTAAAGGAGCGGTCATCGCTTCATTATTCGGAATGGTAACATGGGTTTTTATTGCGGTGTTAGCGAATTATTTCTTTTTAGTTGATTTTTATATTAACTTTTATTTTGGGGGAGATCCTGCACCATTACTTGGATTTATGTCACGGATACCGAATATCACTACAGATAATTTTATGAGGTTGTATATTATTTATGCAGCAATTCCGATGAACATTGTGCTTTCGGGGTTGGTGTATGGGATTACGTTTTTGGTGTATAAACGAATTTCACATTTAATTGATGATATTAACGAAAAGTTTTTTCCGAAAGAGCTTAAATCACCAACGGTAAACATTGATGAAAATCTTAGTTGATGCAGATGGGTGTCCAGTAAGGAAGATTGTAGTACGTATTGCTAAAGCGGAAAATATTCCGCTTTTTATCGTGAGTAATATTCATCATGAAATTGATGAAGACTATGGTAAAATAATAACGGTAGACGCATCATTTGATGAAGCCGATCATGTTATTGTGTCACATACTGAAAAAGGTGATTTGGTTGTGACGCAAGATTATGGATTAGCGAGTTTAGTCATTAGCAAAGGTGCTTTTGCCATTCATCAAGATGGATGGTTTTATACAGAGGATAATATTGAAGGTCTTTTGATGAAACGCTATCTTGGGCAAAAGATGCGTCGCGCTAATAAGCGATTTTCCAGTATTCCTAAGCGTAATAAGTCGAATGATGAAGCGTTTGAAAAAGCGTTGAAACGCTTTGTTTTCGAAAGAAAGGATGCCTTATGATTAAACGATTACCTAAAGAAAAATATCAGGATTTTGAGTTGGATTTTCACTATCAATCGTATTGGTTTTACGATGTTATAAGAGAGCTTGATGACGATATCATGGTTTTAAAGTTTCTTAAAACAAAGGTGGATAAAGCGATAAGTAGGAAGTTCGTGGATAAACTTTATGCGTCGCATTATGAGAATGCTGAAGCGTATGGTTATTTTGTTGATGATGGGTTAGCTGGGGTTTTAGAGATTAATTTTGAGTCTTGGAATCAACGTGTTAGGATTACTGAGTGTATTGTCTTTGATCGTTTTTTACGTAAAGGGATTGGATCTAAACTAATGGCATTTGGTGAAGAGCGAGCTAAAGCGTTAAATGCAAGGGCAATGGTGCTTGAGACGCAAACATCCAATGTTAGAGCGATTGATTTTTATCGAAATTGTGGTTTTTCATTAATAGGAACTGATTTACATGCGTATAGTAATGCCGATTGTGAAAAACGTGAGGTTCGTATTGAAATGGGTAAAATAGTTTAAGACAAATTTTAAGTAGATGAGGTGCAAGATGGAAGAAAAAAAAGCAGTAGAAGAAAAAACAGAGAAGAAAATACTTAATTACTTTATTGTAACGCTGAATGGTATGGCGCTTGGGTTATTCTCAACGTTGATCATCGGAGTCATTATTCGCCAGATTGGAACCTTTACAGGGATTGATGCTATAACTCAGCTCGCAGCTGTTTTAATGGGATTAATGGGTGTTGGTATTGGTGTTGGTGTGGCTTGGAGTTTAAAGCTTACAGGTCTTCCTTTGGTTGCCGGTGCTGTAGCAGGAGGGATTGCAACACAAATTCCATTGCGCTCAGATCCAGTTATTGCGTATATAACCGTGATTGTGGCAATTGAGGGGTTAAGATTTATCCTTCGTAAGAAAACACCGTTTGACATTGTTTTAGTACCGTTAATTTCGAGTTTCTTAGCTTTAGTGACGGTGTTAATTATTCAAAGCCCTGTTATCGCGATGATGGATGCGATTTCTTGGTATATTGATTCTGCGACCGCGTATACACCATTTTTTATGGGGATTATCATTGCGGTATTAATGGGAATGGCGTTGACAGCACCGATTAGTAGTGCAGCGATTGCCGTAAGTATTACTTTAGGTGATCCTGGAAGTACTGCAAGTTTAATCGCAGGTGGCGCAGCCGTGGTTGGTGGTGCTACACAAATGATTGGGTTTGCGGTAATGAGTCGTAAAGATAACTCGATTGGGGTTGTCTTATCGGTGGCGTTTGGGACATCGATGTTGCATTTTAAAAATATTTTACGAAAACCGATTATTTGGTTGCCTCCTATTATCGCGTCTGCGATATTAGGCCCGATTTCGACGGTTGTGTTTGGGATGAATACCCATTTTACCGGTAGTGGTATGGGAACGAGCGCTTTAGTAGGACAGTTTGCGACGTTTGATGTTATGGGATATAGCGTGCCAAATATATTAATTGTTTTAGCCATGCATTTTGTTTTACCAATCGTACTTGTGTTGGGTATAGATTTGTTCTTTAGACATAAAAACTGGATTGTTGAAGGCGATTTTGCGCTTTCTGAGAAATAGTATTTGTAAGTAAAACACCGCCAAACTGTGATTGATTGTTTGGCGGTGTTTTTTTGTTTTAAACTAATGATTTTTTATTTTCATAAGATAAGCTGTGCACTCTTCGCTTTGTCATTTCTTCTTTAGAGAGTGTTTTTAAGATTAATAAATGTGTTGTTACACCAATACCGACAATAAAAAGTAAAATAGTTACATAGAGGATTTGCATAATAAAGATAGATAGTGTTAAGGTGCCCCATAATAATGTAATAGCGCCTATTTTAGTTTTTATATCAATAGCACGATATGTTATGTAGCTATAAATGTATATACCAAACACTTTGTGGTGAATTAACCAATAGTACAAACGTTCTGAGCTTCTTACATAACAGTATGCGCTTAGGAGTAAAAAAGGCGTAGTTGGTAATAGGGGAAGCACGATGCCTATTGTGCCTAATATCAAGCTAAGTGTTCCGGCAAAAATTAGTAAAAAGTTTTTTAATTTTCGAGGCATTACAACGCTTCTTTTATAGGAATGTTCAATGCCTTAGCTACACCTTCACCATAAGCTTTGTCAGCGCGATAGCAGTTTTTAATGTGTCGAAGCTTAATTTCTTTTGGAATGTCTCCCATATTACGTGCTGTGTTTTCAAACAGGACTTGCTGTTGTTTAGGGGTCATAATATTGAATAGTTTACCAGGTTGTGTGTAGTAATCATCATCGTCATCTCTAAAGTCATAGTTGTAGGCATCACCTTCGAGTTTTAGAGGTGGCTCTTTTAATTCTTTTTGATCATCCCATTCGCCTTCACTGTTTGGCCAATAGCCGATAGTTCTTCCAGCGTTCTCATCAACGCGCATAGTGCCATCACGATGATAGCTGTTCATGATTGGGCATTTAGGTGCGTTAACGGGGATTAGATTATGGTTAACACCGAGACGATAACGTTGTGCATCACCGTATGAGAAGAGTCTACCTTGAAGCATTCTATCAGGTGAGAAACCAATACCTGGGATAATACTTGCAGGGTTAAAGGCGGCTTGTTCTACATCACGGAAATAGTTGTCAGGGTTTTTATTTAACTCAAACGTTCCTACTTCAATTAATGGGTATTCGTCTTTATACCAAACTTTTGTTAGATCAAACGGATTGTAAGGATGTTTTTCGGCTTGTTCTTCGGTCATAACTTGGATGTACATAGTCCAGCGTGGATAGTCTTTTTTATCAATGGATTCAAGTAAATCACGTTGGTGGCTTTCGCGGTCTTTACCAATTAAAATCTCAGCCTCTTGATCGGTTAAGTTTTCTATACCTTGTTGGGTTTTAAGATGGAATTTAACCCAGGTTCTTTCGTTTTTAGCGTTAATTAAACTGAATGTGTGTGAACCGTATCCATTCATATGGCGGTAGGATTTTGAGATACCACGGTCGCTCATTGTTATCGTAACTTGATGCAAAGCTTCTGGTAGAAGTGTCCAAAAATCCCAGTTATTTTTAGCGCTTCGTTGATTTGTGTATGGGTCTCTTTTAACAGCACGGTTTAAATCTGGGAAGCGATGTGGATCGCGAATGAAAAAGACAGGTGTGTTGTTTCCGACTAAGTCCCAGTTACCTTCTTCAGTGTAAAATTTCATTGCAAAGCCACGGATATCGCGTTCAGCATCGGCCGCACCTCTTTCACCAGCAACCGTTGAGAAACGGACAAACATTTCAGTTTCTTTACCGATTTCTGAAAACAGTTTTGCCTTTGTATATTTAGTAATGTCATGTGTTACAGTGAACTTACCAAATGCACCTGATCCTTTAGCATGCATACGACGTTCAGGAATAACTTCGCGATCAAAATGTGCCAGTTTTTCTAAGTACCAGACATCTTGTAAAAGCATTGGTCCTCTTTTGCCAGCTGTCATAGCATTTTCGTTATCATAAACGGGTGTGCCAACATAGTTCGTAAGTTTTTTCTTTGTTTTTTTACTCATATAAATCTCCTTTCTTATTTGGTATTTAGTTTTCTTTTATACCTTCATAGTAAGGGTTATCACTAAATAAGTAAACGTTTTATTAGTTTTGTAAAAATAATAATTCTAATTATAGTTAACGTAATGCGCTTAAACGATAAAAAAGTAGACAATATGTCTACTTAAGAATTGATAAACGTTTTATCTTTGATAATTAGGAGCTTCTACTGTTAGTTCTATATGATGGGGATGAGATTCTATATACCCTGCTTGCGTAATTTTAACGAACTGCGCATCATTTTGTAAATCCACAATGGTTCTTGAACCGCAATACCCCATGCTTGATCGTAACCCACCTGTGAGCTGGTATACGACATCTTCAACTTTTCCTTTAAAGGGAACACGACCTTCAATGCCTTCAGGAACAAGTTTTTTTGCTTCTTTATGCTCACTTTGGAAATAACGATCACTAGAGCCACGTTTCATGGCTGCGACTGAGCCCATACCTTGATAAATTTTATATTTTCGACTTTGATAAATGATCTCTTCCCCTGGGGATTCTTCACAGCCTGCGAGCAGACTACCTAGCATTACAGAATCCGCGCCAGCCGCAAGGGCTTTAGCAATATCGCCGCTGTATTTAATACCACCATCGGCGATAACCGGAATATCGTGTGCTTTCGCATATTGGCTGACATTCATAATCGAAGTAATTTGAGGAACTCCGACACCCGCTATTACGCGTGTTGTACATATAGAACCAGGTCCAACCCCAACTTTTAATGCGTCTGCACCCGCATTGATTAGCGCTTTAGCCGCGTCTTCGGTCACGATATTTCCGGCGATAACATCAAGTTTAGGGAACTGTTTTTTAATCGTTTTTACCATGGAGATAACGCCTTCTGAGTGACCGTGTGCAGAATCGACTGTAATGACATCGACGCCTGCTTTAACAAGTGCAGCAACCCGGTTTAATGAATCTTCAGAGACACCGACAGCGGCACCGCATAAAAGACGGCCTTTGTGATCTTTTGCGGCAAACGGGTAAGCTTTCGCTTTTTCGATATCTTTGATGGTGATTAAACCTTTTAGAATATTGTCTTTATCCACAATCGGCAGTTTTTCGATACGGTTTTTTAGAAGGATGTCCTTCGCTTCTTCAAGCGTTGTGCCTAAGGAGGCTGTGATGAGTGTCTTTGATGTCATAAAGTCTGCGACCTTCTGCGTTAGATCATCTTGGAAACGAATATCACGGTTAGTAAGAATCCCGATTAACGTATTGTTTTTTGTCACGACAGGGAATCCAGAAATCTTATAGTGTGCCATTAAGTTTTCAGCTTCTTGTAACGTTTGGTCTTTAGACAATGTAATCGGTTCGGTAATCATTCCTGATTCATTTAGCTTAACCTGTTTTACCATCGCGGCTTGTGCTTCGATGGAGAGGTTTTTATGAATAAACCCGATACCACCTTGACGGGCAATCGCAATAGCCATCGGTGCTTCAGTAACTGTATCCATCGCACTCGATAAAATCGGAATACTAAGGGTTATGTTTTTAGTCAGCTTGGTTTTTAGGATAGTTTCTTTTGGTAAAACACTAGAATGTCTTGGAATGAGTAGTACGTCATCAAATGTTAACGCTTCTTGTATAACTTTCATATCGTCACCTCTTTTTATTCCCACTCAATGGTTCCTGGGGGTTTTGATGTGATATCGTATACCACACGATTAATACCTGATATTTCATTGACAATGCGGTTTGATAGTGTATCTAATACTGTATGGGGTATTTTCGCCCAATCGGCTGTCATACCATCTAAGGAAGTCACGGCACGAATTGCTAGTACATGCTCGTAAGTACGTTGATCGCCCATAACACCGACGGTTTTAATTGGGGTAAGAACAGTAAAGTATTGCCATACGGTTTGATCAAGACCATGTGTTTTAAAAACGTCATGCAGTATTTTATCACTTTGACGAACAAGTGCAAGTTTCTCTTTAGTAACATCACCGATAATTCTAATGGCTAAACCAGGACCTGGAAATGGCTGTCTGTAGACGAGTTCTTTAGGCATTTTTAAGGTTTCACCAAGTTCTCTTACTTCATCTTTAAAAAGTTTATTTAGAGGTTCTATTAACGTTAGTTGCATGGTTTCTGGTAGCCCGCCAACGTTGTGATGGGATTTAATCGTTTGTGCGGTGTCATTTCCAGACTCAATGGTATCGGTGTATAAAGTGCCTTGTGCTAAAAAAGAAACATTGCTAATCGTGTTAGCGGCTTTTTCAAAAACATCAATAAATGTTTTACCGATTATTTTCCGTTTCTGTTCCGGATCTACAACATCTTTTAAGGCATCTAAAAATATCTCTTGAGCATCGATTTTTTGAATGTTTAACTTAAGGTGTTTTTCAAAGGTTTCCATAACTTGAGTGGCTTCACCTTCGCGTAAAAGACCGTGATCGACGAACAAACATGTAAGTTGTTTATCAATGGCTTTATCAATAAGTACAGCGGTGACACTTGAATCAACCCCTCCGGATAAACCTAGCACAACGTTTTTCTTTTTTACGGCGTTCCGAATTAAGGTGATTTGGGTATCTAAATAGTTCTCCATTGTCCAGTTCGGTAAAGCTTTGCATATATCAAACACAAAGTTTTTTAAAATCGTTTTTCCTTTTAACGTATGATTCACTTCAGGGTGGAACTGTACACCATATACGTTTTTCTCTATGTTTTCAATAACTGATATAGGACATGAGGCACTTTCGGCAAGAACTGTAAAGTCATTAGAAACCTCTGTAACATGATCACCATGTGACATCCAAACTTGTTCCTTAGAGTCGAGTTTATCGAGGAGTTTACTTGATTTTATAATCTTAATATGCGCGCTACCATACTCTCTTAAAGGTGTCTTTTCAATGGTACCACCTAAATGATGAACCATCAGCTGCATCCCATAGCATATCCCTAAAATAGGAACGTTTAAATTAAAAATCTCGGGATCGATTTTTAATGCATTATCAGCGTAAACACTATTAGGACCCCCACTGAGAATAATCCCTTTAACATCCTTCAGTTTTTTAAGTTCTACAGCGGTTATTGTATGAGGATATAGTTCACTATAAACACCGAGTTCGCGAATGCGGCGTGATATTAATTGATTTGTTTGGCTACCATAATCGAGCACTATAATTTTATCGTATTCCATGGTTCCTCCTTATAAAAAAACGTTCTTTCGAACGTCTATGAATGCAAAAAAACATGTCATAGTCTCAAAATTTAAGGTTTTGAGGTAGAGACGTTCGATCCGTATTATCGAAACTATATGAATATTGACTATATTGTACTTGATTCTTTATGAAATAACAATCTTTACTAAGGATTTTCTTAAGAAAGCGTAATCATCGTAATCTCGTTATATTTATCGTATAATGAGGGCGATTTAAAGGAGGGATTTCGATGTTGGTATTAAGTCCGAGTAAACTTGAAAAAAAGCAGTTATACCGTATCATGACAGGGGTTGTTGCGCCAAGGCCTATTGCGTTTGTGACTACGAAAGGAAAGAATGGGGTTGTTAATGCAGCACCGTTTAGTTACTTTAATATGGTAACTTCAAAACCACCACGGGTTTCGATTGTGGTAAATCATTCACCAGAAGGCATAAAAGATACCGGAAGAAACATTATTGAAACGAAACAGTTTGTTGTAAACATCGTGACTGAAGATATTTTAGAATCAGTCAATGAGTGTTCTAGACGGTTACCGCCTGAAGAAAGTGAGATTGAGCGTACTAGTTTAAACCTTGTTGATAGTCTTGAGATTAAGGTTCCACAAATTAAGGAGAGTCAAGTACGTTTCGAGTGTGTTTTGGATGCTAGGGTTCCTTTTGAGTCTGCCGATATGTTTATTGGAGAAGTGGTAAAGATACATATAGATCCAATGATTTATAATGGGGATAAGGTTAATGTATTAGCGTTATCTCCAATCTTGCGTTTAGATGGAAATAACTATGGTAAGATAGGAAACGTAATTACATTAGAGAGACCTAAATAGGAGGTTTTTGATGATTTATATATACGAAGAACCTAAAAATAATGCACCAATCTATGTATTATTCCATGGGACGGGGGGCGATGAACACGATTTAGTTCCTTTAGTTAAAGCAATGCATCCTGATGCGGGTGTTTTAAGTTTACGTGGGGAAGTAAATGAGCATGGGATGAATCGGTTTTTTAAACGGATTCGACCAGGTGTTTTTGATCTTGAAGATTTAGCAAGACGTACCAACGATATTAACCAATTTCTTGATGAGGTAAGTAAAAAGTATGATTTTAAGAAACAAGACTTAATCGCGATAGGATATTCCAATGGCGCAAACATGATTGCGAGTCTTTTAATGCAGTGTGGACCGATCATCAAAGGTGCAGTATTAATGCATCCCATGGTACCTCGACGCGATCTAGATAAACAAGATTTAAGCGATATCAGTATCTTAGTTACGGCAGGGAAACATGACGCTATTTGTCCAGTATCAGAAACGAATGATTTAGTAACATTATTAACGGAGATGAACGCAAACATTTTAGTAAAATGGTTTTCTGGAGGTCATGAAATCACTCAGTATGAAGTAGAAACGATTAAAGATTGGATAAATGCTTTTTAGAACGGTTTATTTAAATTATAGATAAGGTATAATAGACGTATAGGAGGTGCAACTATGGAATTTTACACACGTTTTGCCGAGTATTACGACACGATATTTCCCGTGGATGAAACAAAGGTATCATTTCTAGATAAGCACTTCAAAAGAACAAATGAGCTTTTAGATTTAGGCTGCGCTACTGGGGGTTATGCCATGGCATTATCCCGTGAGGGCTTTCAAGTTGATGGGATTGATCTCTCAAAAGAGATGATTGATTTAGCGTTATTAAAAACCGTTGATGAAAA
>SKIW01000113.1 GCA_007116245.1 Candidatus Izemoplasma sp.
ACGCGACTAAAATTACCACCGTTTCACCAACATACCGTGATGAACTAAAATATGATTACTACGGTAGAAACTTAACACCCTCCCTATTAAAAAGAGAACGTGATTTTTATGGGATATTAAATGGGTTATCGAGCAAAGATAGTCCTCAAAACGATTCGTTAATTATATCAAAATATAACGCAAAAGAACTCGCTTCAAAAACAGATAACAAATTATTCTTACAAAAAGAGATGAAGCTTGCGATGGGGCTGGATTATTTTACTTTAGGGATGGTCAGTCGTATTGCCGAACAAAAAGGGTTTGAGATTTTGATACCTGCGCTTGAAGATTTTTTCATGCATACCGAACATACCCAACTTGTTTTATTAGGGACAGGCGATGAAGATATTATGAACCAGCTTAAACGTTTAGAAGATCAATTTCCGGGAAGGATTAAAATTAATCTCGGGTATGATTCAACGGTGCCTAATTATATTTACGCAGGGGCAGATTTATTTTTAATGCCTTCACGGGTAGAGCCATGTGGTTTAAGCCAAATGATCGCGATGCGCTATGGTACCTTACCGCTTGTTAGAAAAACCGGTGGTCTTGCGGATACCGTAAACGGATTTGATCCAGTCACGAAAAGCGGGACGGGATTTAGTTTTTACAACTACGATGTTGCCGCTATGAAACAAGCGTTGTATGAAGCTTACCATCTCTTTATTAGTGATAAAAACAGTTGGCGCAAAATGATGCGCCGTGCAATGAAAACCGATTTCGGGTTAAAAAAACAAGCAACAAAATATATCGAGTTGTACCAATTAATGATTGAAAACTAGTAATACGGGTAACGGTTTCATTTTAGATTTTAGCATTTAAAAGCCGTTTCTTGTTATAATACATCCGAGGAGTGATATCATGAACACGTTTAAGTCAGAAGAAACATTTGTTAAGTCGTTTAAAACACGTCTTCAACATAAATACGCGATTCCCTTTGAACAATCGACATTACGCCAACAATACCACACGTTAGGTGAACTTGTTTTTGAAGCCATTAGTGAACCTTGGCTACAAACTAAAAAAGTTGATAACGAAAACCCTCGTAAAGAAGTCCATTATTTTTCAATGGAGTTTCTTATGGGACGTTTAATTACGAATAACATTAATAATCTTGGGTTAAGACCGCTAATCGAATCCGGATTAAAAAGCTTAAAACTAGATCTTAATGCCCTCGAACACTATGAAGCAGATGCTGGGTTAGGCAATGGTGGATTAGGCCGTTTAGCCGCATGTTTTTTAGATTCGATTGCCTCTTTAGGTTACGCGGGACACGGTAACGGGATACGTTATCGTTATGGCCTTTTTGAACAAGGTATAGAAAATGGCTATCAAATAGAAAAACCCGATGATTGGTTAAAAGAACAATATGTTTGGGAAGTCAGAGTTGAAGAAGAAGCGCTCGATATTCCTTTTGGAGGGTACACCCTATTTGAAAACGGGAAAGCTAAATACGTTCCAAATGAACTTATTAGAGCTGTACCTTACGATATTCCCATCGTTGGGAACAAAAATAATATGATTAATCATTTACGGTTATGGAACGCTGAACCAACCAATGTTTACCCAGGTGATTTTCATGCCTTTGAGTACGATTACGAAATTCGTCAAATCAGTGGATTTTTATATCCAGATGACACCACTAAAGAAGGTAAAATACTACGTATTAAACAACAGTATTTCTTCAGTGCCGCAGGCATTCGAAGCATTTTACAAAACCATTATAAACGCTATCAAACATTTGAGAACTTACCTATGTTTCATGTTTTCCAAATTAACGATACACATCCGTCTTTAATCATTCCTGAAATGATGAGAATTCTTGTCGATGAGTATGAAATGAGTTGGGATGACGCTTGGGCGATTACGACAAAAACATGCGCGTATACAAACCATACGATTTTATCTGAAGCACTGGAAAAGTGGTCTGTTAGTATTTTACAACCCGTGTTACCGCGAGTGTATCAGATTATTGAAGAGATTAACCGCCGTTATTGCGAATGGTTGCTTCATGAGAAAAACCTAAGTCAAGATAAGGTTCGCGAGTTAGCGATTATTGCCGATAATCAAATTCGTATGGCACATTTAGCAATTGTTGGATCGTTTAGTGTAAATGGGGTTGCTGCGCTGCATACAAAGATTATTAAAACAATTGAAATGAAAGATTTCCATGAATTGTATCCTAATAAGTTTAACAACAAAACCAATGGTATTACCCACCGCCGTTGGCTAAAACATATTAACCCAGAGCTTTCTAAGATTCTTGATAAAGTGAGTGATGATTGGGAGTTTAACCCTGAAAATCTGGAAAAACTATTACCAAAAGCACATGGTAAAACCTATCAAAATCAAATTGCCAAAATGAAACGCGATAAAAAGATCGCTCTTGCGAAGCGCATCAAAGAAGAACAAGGCATTGCTCTCGATCCCGATAGTATCTTTGATGTTCAAGTCAAACGACTTCATGAGTACAAACGGCAACTTATGAATGCTTTGCATATTATGATGGTCTATAACCGCTTAAAAACCGACCCTGTTTTTAAAGAAAATTATGTTCCCCATAGTTTTATCTTTGGGGCTAAAGCGGCATCAGGGTACTTTTATGCTAAAAAAATCATAAAGTTAATTAATACGATTGCCGAGAAAGTAAATAATGATCCAATGACTAATGCGTATTTAAAAGTCGTATTTGTTGAGAATTACAACGTCACATATGCAGAACAAATTATTCCTGCTTGTGATTTAAGTGAGCAAATATCCACTGCATCTAAAGAAGCAAGCGGTACCGGGAACATGAAGTTCATGATGAACGGAGCGATTACTATAGGTACAATGGATGGGGCTAATGTTGAGATTCATGAACTTGTTGGGGATGATAATATCGTTATCTTCGGTATGGACGCGGATGAAGTGAATAAGCAAAACCATGAAAACACCTATAATCCCTTAGATGTTTATCATGAAGATTCGGAGATTAGAACGGTGATTGATCAACTTACTAATGGTTTCTTTGGCACGGTTGATCGTTCTGAGTTTCAAGAGATTAGAGACAAGCTATTAGGCCGCGATGAATACTATGTTTTAAAAGATTTAAAAGCCTATCAAGCGGCGCATGAAAAAGCGAATGCCCTTTATCAAGACCGACAAAATTGGTTGAAGATGTCGATTGTCAATATTGCGAAAAGTGGATACTTCTCAAGCGACCGTACAATTGCACAATATATCGACGATATTTGGCACTTAGAAAGAAGAAAATAAACCGACATTTGTCGGTTTTTTTTCAATTGAGCATGCTATAATTATTTCGAGGTGAGCTACATGGATTTAGTCCTTTTCATCATTGCGCTAATACTACTCATGTTTTTAATATACAAAGGGAAAAACATAATATTCGTTGTGCCTTTAGTATTGTTAGGCATTATCGTATTAACGGGTCAAATTAGACTTGTTTTTGAGTATAGCTCACTGTATATTGTCGGTATGGGAGAATTTATATTAACAAACGCGATTCTATTTTTTCTTGGCGTCTTATTTGGCGGTGTTATTTCTGCTACAGGGCTTGCTGAACAAATGGCGCAATACTTGATCGAAACTCTCGGTGAAAAACGTGTTGTCCTTGCCTTAATCTTACTTACGAACGCGATGATGCTCGGCGGGATTAGCGGTTTTATCATTATTTTCACGGTCTTTCCCATCGCGAATCATGCTTTTACTGTGATGAATATCCCTAAACGCTTTATGTTTGGACTTATTGGTGTCGCGATGGCGACATATATGATTGGGGCATTTCCTGGAGCCTTGCAAGTTCAAAATATTTTACCAATCGCGCATTTATCCTCATCGATCTTTTCTGGGTGGTGGATGGGTATTCCATTAACGATGTATCTATTTTTGACAGGGTATTGGTACTTAATGTGGCGGATCCGCCGCGCGCCTGATATCGGTACTGAAAAAACGATTAGTTTCACTTCAAAATATAGATCAGGGTGGATTTTATTTTTACCTTTAATCGTCGTATTTATGGCTAATATCCTATTTTCATTAGCTGTTTTTCCGCGCTTTCAACTAACGAATCACCAACAAACCTTATATGCGATCAATAGTGCATTAACCATCGGTATTATTTTAACGTTAATCTTTTCTAAAACGAAAGTGCCTTTAAAGAATGTTATCTTTAAAAGTGCTTTTATTGCTTCAAAACCATTACTTTTTGTAGGAACAACGGTAGGATTTGGACTTGTAATTAGTCAAATGCCCTTTTTAGAAGGCGTTAAAGGGTTTTTACTAGAACTTTCTCCATTACATAGTTTACCCCTTACTGTAGCGATGTTTGCGGCGATAAGTGGGAGTGCAACCGGCGGTGTGGCTATCGCCTTTCCATTCTTAGGTCAATCGTTTTTAGACCGTGTTGCTGCCGATGCAATTTCACATGATACTCTGCATCGTTTAGCTGTATTAGCGAGTGTTACGATAGATACATTACCGACGAATGGAACGACAATGACCATGCTTAAAGTTACAAACCTAAGCTATAGAGCTGTGTATTTGGATTACTTTGTGATTACGGTCCTTAATACAAGTATCGCGTTAGGATTAGGTGTTTTGCTGGCAATGCTCTTTAGTTAATAAGTTTATGAGTAATAAAATTGAAAAAAACAAGTAAAAAAAGTATTATAGGAATGTACGCATTTTAGGAGGTAAGATTATGAAATACGATAATGACTTTTACGTAACAGCTGCTAAAGTAGGAAAACAAGCACCACGGTTTGAAATGGATGCAGTTCTTCCCCATGGCGAAGGATTAGAACGCTTTGGTAAAGTAAACCTTGATACATTGTTAAACGATGGTAAGTGGGTAGTGCTTTATTTTTATCCGCTTGATTTTACTTTCGTATGTCCTACAGAGATTCAACGCTTCAACGAACTCCAAAAGGATTTTGAAGAAAAAGGCGCAGTGCTCATCGCGACGAGTACTGACAGTGTGTTTTCACATCTCGCTTGGCAAAATGGTAAGTTAGGGCGTTTAGATCACATTCATGCTGCAGATGCGAATCATACTGTAAGCGAAGCCTACGGCGTTTTAGATGAAGATAGAGGGATTGCTTGGCGAGGAACGTTTATTATTGCACCAAACGGTATTTTAAAAGCTTCATACGTAAACCATGGTGAAGGTGGCAGAAATGTTGATGAAGTTTTAAGATCTTTAGAAGTTTTTCAAAATGAGATTAGTGGGAAACTTGTCCCTTGTGGATGGCAATCAGGTAAAGAGTTTATTGATCCAACAGAAAAATAAGACCGGTGAAAATTCACCGGTTTTTTTTATGCATTGCTTATTTGTAAAAATCGATTTAGTATTGATAAAAGTCATGTATTAAGTTATAATACAACTGTTGATTTTTTTTGTTGTATTTATATAAGAAAGGTGGTCCAATAATGCGTAAAGAACTAGAGCATTGGTTAAGTCAAAAAGACTTAGATGAAACACTGCGAGACCAATTAGAAAGCATGTCTGAATCAGAACTTGAAGAAGCGTTTTATAAACCACTTTCTTTCGGAACAGGAGGCATGCGCGGTATTTTAGGAGCCGGAATTAATCGGATGAATAAGTATACTTTGCGTAAAGCTGCATACGGATTTGGTAAATATTTAACCGATGCGTATCCTGATGCGAAAGAGCGTGGTGTGGCCATCGCATACGATAACCGCCATCAAAGTGATGTTTTTGC
>SKIW01000008.1 GCA_007116245.1 Candidatus Izemoplasma sp.
TCAATAATAATAGGACGACGTAAAACACTCGGATTATCAATAATAAATTCCGTAAGTTCTCTCATGGACATTTCGTCGATATCTAAATCATGATCTTGAAACACTTTAGAGCGTGTTGAAATGATATCCTCAAAACCGTTTTCGGTATTTTTTAACATTAACATAATATCTTCACGTGTTAGTTTTATGTTAAAAATATTTTTTTCACGATATTCAATGCGATGTTCCTCAAACCACTTCTTCGCTTTGCGACAAGAAGAACAGCTTGGTGTAGTATACATTTGTATCATGATAAACCTCCTTTAAGTAAAAAAAATCCATATCGAATGGTACTTTTTCTTGATAGCTTAATTATAACATAATTTAGAATATATTCAAATAAAAATTTTATGTAAATGTTTGCATTGCGACTTAATGTTTAGGTTTGAATATGCTATAATACTTAGGTGTTTATTATAACAAATGGAGGCTTATTTATGAAGTGGAAACTAGAAAATTTATACGAAAATTTAGAAGCTTGGGAAACAGATTTTAAGAAGCTTGAAAATGTCTTAAAAGAAATTCCTTCTTATCAGGGTAAACTTAACGATTTTGATGTCTTTAAGCGTTATTATCAAAAACAACGTGAGATAACGATTATAGCACATAAACTTTACCAATACGCCGCTTTAAAGAGTGACTTGAACAAAAAAGCGGTAGAAAATGCGGCTCGTGTTCAAAAAGTAGGGTATTTGCTAAATGAAATCGGGCGTGCTACGGCGTTTGATGCGCCAGAGATTTTAGCAATGGGTAAAGATAAAGTTCTAGCGTTTATTCACCGTGATGAATCGTTACATGAGTATCGTTTTTCTGTAGAGCAGCTGTTTCACCGTCAAGAACATGTCCTTGATGCTAAAAGCGAAGGTTTATTGTCAAACTATCGTCAGCTTTCACAACAGGGTCCTAATTTATATAGCGCATTAGCGGTGGCTGACAATACGTCTAAAACCGTGACTTTAAAAAGCGGTGAAGAAATCACTGTTACGAGTGGAAATTACCGCTCATACTTAGCAGATTTAGATGATCCAGATGATCGTGAGGCTGTATTTAAAGCGTTGTTTTCACATTACGCTGATCACAAATACACGTATGCACAAATTTACAACTCCGTTTTACAAAGTGATTTAGCAAGAATTAAATCACGTGGATACAAAACGAGTTTGGAGTCGTATTTACATAATAATAAAATCGATCCGATTGTTTATCATAACTTAGTTGATGTCGCACATGAAAACACTGCTTTAATTAAGCGTTATTATGAACTTCGTAAACGTGTTTTAAAGTTAGAGAAACACCGTACATTTGATCGTTTTATGCCGTTAGCTGTCAGTAAGAGTAAGTATGCTTACGATGAAGCTAAAGAACTGTTTTTTAACTCGATTGGACATTTAGACGAGAGTTTTAAAGCAAAAGCTAAAGAAGCTTTAGAAGATGGTTATGTGGATGTTTATGAACAAGAAGGTAAACAAACTGGTGCTTATTCATGGGGTGCTGTAAATGAACATCCGTTTATTCTATTAAACTACGATGATACTTTAAACAGTGTTTTTACTTTAGCGCATGAAGCAGGTCATTCAATGCATTCGTTGTTCGCACATGAGGCACAACCTGTCGCGACACAAGGTTACACGATTTTCGTAGCTGAAATTGCATCAACTTTTAATGAGCATATTCTTTTAGATTATTTTATTGAGAATAACAAAGGTTCAAATGATGATAAAATTATGTTACTTCAGCAATCAATCGATGATATTTTAGGAACTTTCTTCAGACAAACACTGTTTGCGACATACGAGCTAAAAGCCCATGAACTTGCAGAAAAAGGTGAACCTATTACCCATGAGGCGTTGTCTAATATTATGATTGATCTTTATAAACATTACTATGATATCGATATTAGTAAAGAGCCGGGCAAAGAGTATGTTTGGGCATATATTCCTCATATGTTTAATACGCCGTTTTATGTCTATCAATACGCAACCAGTTTTGCGGCAAGTTTAAAACTATATGAAATGGTTAAAAATAATCCGAATAATATCGAAAAACATATGGCTCTTTTAAGTGCTGGTGGAAATGATTTTCCTGTTGAACAAGTCAAAAAAGCTGGGATTGATTTAACCCAAAAAGACGCTTTTACAGCGGTAACCAATCGTTTGAAAACATTGATTGATGAATTAGAGCTTGCATTAAAATCGTAAGTTTTGTAAACTATTTATAACACGAAGATCGGAATAAGTAATACGCTTAGGTTTTTTAAGCGAGTTTAGGATGGTGAAAGCTAAACAAAACCATTGTATGAATGGGTCCGTAAGTGATGTTAATCGCATCCGTATCTCTGCGTTAAAGAGTTGAGTGCCAGCGCAAGCTGGAATTAAGGTGGTACCGCGTTTAATCGCCCTTAACATCCGTTAGGGGCGTTTTTTATTCTTAAAGGAGTGATTCAAAATGAAACATATCGTATCGGGTATACAACCCACAGGCTCGTTAAATATTGGTACGTATCTAGGAAGTATACGAAATTTCGTTAAACTTCAGGAATCGTACCCTGAGCATCATTTTTTCTTGTTTATCGCTGACTTGCATGCTATTACGATTCCTCGGGATCGTCAAGCATTAAGACGCACAATAAAAGAGTTAGGTGCGCTTTATTTAGCGTGTGGCCTTAAAAAAGAAAAACTGAGTTTATTTATTCAGTCAGAAATTCCTGCGCATTCTCAGATGGCGTATCTTTTACAATGCTTTACGTATATAGGTGAACTTGAAAGAATGACTCAGTATAAAGAAAAAGCCCAGAAGCAAGTTTCTGGTGTGGCTTCAAGCTTATTTACGTATCCCGTCCTTATGGCAGGTGATATTTTGCTTTATGATGCTGAATATGTACCGGTAGGTGAGGACCAAAAACAACATTTAGAACTAACTAGAGATATTGCAATGCGTGTTAATCAACGGATTGGTGAGTTCTTTACTGTGCCTAAACCATTAATTCCTAAAGTTGGTGCACGGATTATGAGTCTAATAGAACCAGATAAAAAAATGAGTAAGTCGGATGATTATATTAAATCACGTATCCTTTTATTAGATGATGAAGTCATTATTCGTAAACGGATTATGTCGGCGGTTACTGATAGTGATCAATCGATTAAATATGATAAAGTAAATAAGCCTGGTATTTCTAATTTAATCACCATTTACGGTGCGATTACCAACGAATCTATTGAGGTCATAGAAGCACGTTTTAAAAATGAGAGTTATCAAAGTTTTAAAAAAGCCGTTGCCGATGTTGTTGTAGAAGAGCTTAAACCTATTCAAGCGCGTTATAAAGAAATTATTAATAGCAATGAGCTGGATGCATTTTTAGATGAAGGACGTCTTTATGCAGAAAAGATTGCTATGAAAAAGGTCGCTAAGTTAAATCACAAACTCGGCTTAGGAAGAAAACAGTAGTTAAACATATTTACATTTCTTAAAAAAACAGTTCTAGGATTCGTTAGCCTAGAACTGTTTTTTAAATGGGATCGTCATACTGACGAGGGTCATCGATAATGCTATCTAATATGTGAATGTCTTGATCATTAATGATAAAATTGAGTTCTGTGTTTTCTTTGATATGCTCTAACTTTTTCGCTTTTGGAATCGGTGCGATGCCGTTTTGAATAATATATCTTAAAGCGAGCTGCGCTGCTGTAACGGAATACTTATTTGCTAAGCGAGTAATCGTTGGATGGTTCAATAAATACCCTTTTGCTAAAGGGGAAAAAGCTTGAATTTGAATATTATTGTGTTTGCAGAAATTTACCAGTTCATCTTGTGTATGCCCTATAAAATAGGCTATTTGCTGTACATGTGGAACAATAGTGCAATTGCTGATAATATTTTCAAGGTCTTTAATCTTAAACTGTGAAACACCTATAGCAAAGACACGTTCTTCATGATACAGTTCTTCTAACGTCTTATACACTTCGATATTTTCTTGATCATAATTTCCATCTAAATCATTAAAGGGGCCGGGTGCATTAATAATATACAGGTCTATGTAATCTAGACCTAAGTTCTTAAGAGATTTTTCAAACATGCGCCTCGTTCCAGATTTATTTTTAATATGGGGTGGCACTTTGGATGTTATGAAGATTTCTTCTCGAGGTATTCCTGAATCTTTAATGGCTTCTCCAACACTTAACTCATTCTGATATATGATTGCTGTATCTAGATGACGAACACCTAATTTTAAAGCCTGTTTTACCGTGTTATATGTTTCGTCTCCTGGTTGTAGTTTGTAGGTTCCTAATCCGATTTTAGGGAGCTTAACACCGTTGTCTAAAACAACGTATTCTTTTAATACATCCATATTTTACTCCTTATAAGTTTATAATTTATTATAACACCGAAAGCCGTGAATATTTTAATGTTAAGCTTATTAAAAATAAAACCTCGATACAAGCATATCGAGGTTTCTCTAGCCTTTCTTAAATACTAGTTCGTCATGTTGGATCAGACCGGTATTTTCAAAGCCGAACGTTTCATAAAACGCGATTGCGTTTATATTATCGGGATCAGTACTTAAACATAGTGTTTCATTAGGGTATTTTGATGTCATTAAGTCGAGTACTTTGTTCATCGCTGCTTTTCCATAGCCTTTTCCTTGATAACGTTGGTCTATCATAAAACGGATTAACCATGGCGAAGTGTCATCTTTTTCATTGTTTCTACCGAACATCATGAAACCAACTATCTCTTCATCCTTGTAAATAGCTTTAATCGTTGCTTCTGGATAGATTTTGCTTTCCGCTATTGAATAGACGTTCGGAGCAACAAAGTTTTTCTGTTCATTTGTTACCTCTAAATCGATACATTGATAAAAGTTATCCTCGGTAATTTCTCTTAATGTGATTGCCATAAAGTTCTCCTTTAAACTGTAGTAGGATTTTAAGATGTTTTAGATAACCATGTGTATAGTTCTTGAGATTGTACATGGTCTAAATCTTTTACTTTAAAACTTACCGGCGAAGGTGAAGACATTACCCAAACACCGAGTGTTTTAAGCTTTTTAAAGCGTTGGAATGGATTGGTAATCATCTCATAGCTTTGGATATGCGATTTAGGAATAAGTGCTGTGGTTTTAGCGATTCTTCTAGAGCGTAGTGAAAGGCTATTTTCTGATATCGACATTCCCGCATCTTTGTATCTAAGGTAGCCAAGTGTTAATGAGAATATCGCTAATAGCGTGAGTACGCCTATAAAAAACGGGTTTATAAAAATGAATCCAAGAGCGAGTAATATCGGTACACTCGCTCTAAAGAGATACCGTCTTAACGCGCGTCTAGGTACCTTCTCATAGGTGTCTGGTAATGTATACTCTGGTAATAAATCACTTAAAAATTGTGGAATCTTAGTGCTTTTAATCAAGGGGTGAATAACGACATTTTCTGTTGACTCAGAGGCACCACCAGCCACTTTTAACTCAATGGTTGAAAGTTGAAATGGTTGACGAATGAGCCCTTCTACGATGGTAACAGCTTGTATTCTGCTTAACTTCACTGTTAAATGACGTTTAATAAACAATCCTCGATGAATCTCTAGGTAATCATCGTACTCGTTTAGTGTGAAATTGGCATACCGAAGTGTATAACGCACTACTGATACTAGCCATGAAACGATAAGTCCTAGCACAAATAATATGATTATAACAACAAAGTCTGTTTGGGTAAA
>SKIW01000097.1 GCA_007116245.1 Candidatus Izemoplasma sp.
ATTGAAAACACGATTAGATTATTAATTCTATATACCCAATAAAAAAAGAGAGTTTCTCAACTCTCTTGCTCACTAAGATCCGTAGCGGGATCTTTTTTCTTTCTAAAGGGACGCATTGCAAACCCAACAATACTTTTAGGAAATGCCATTAAACCTTCTTTTATCACAATAGGCATTAATTTAAAAGACTCTTTATAAGATTGTAATCGCATTTCACGCTTCGTCATTAACTTATTATCAGCAAACAAGAAACGTCTTGTGACAATACCGATACGGCATGTTAGTAAGCTATTCGATATCCCTTGGAAAATAGAATTTGTTGCTGTTCTTACCATTGGAAGATCGGCCATGGCTTCGCCAACTTTTGAAGGCATCATATCACTGAAATCAACATCCTCTAATCCTTCAGCGACCATGGCTATAACAGCGACATTAATGCTTAATTTAGCGAGATTCGTATACGTTGGTCTAAACCCACAAATAACCACAATTTCCTTAATCATACGAATATTCGTAAAAATAACCGCAAACATATCTAAATTACCATTTTGGGAAATCGCGGTTGTAACCATAACGGTTTTTGAATGGGCGATAATCGTTTTATCGATTTGCTTTCTAATCGTGCCATTAAAGACTTTTTTTATCGCTTTAGGAAGTAAGATATCATCATTTAAGTTTTCTCTTAATAATTGCTTGTCATCCTCAGTAATATTTTCTAAACGCAGTAAATTTTTAGCCGCATTACGGTAAATTTTTGCGCTTTTTTTCTCATCGTCTAAAGCATCTATAGAAAATGTCGGGGCAAAAAAGATGACCCGTAAAGGGTTGATGATTAGAATATACGCTAAAATAAACGCAAGTCCATAAAAAACATATTCTACATACTGATGTACACTACGTAACCGTTCACCAACACTAATAACATTAGCAACAAAAATAAAGAAAAATACAATTAAGATTCCAATCATTATAGTAATCCAAAATGCTTTACGATTCATCAAAGTTCCTCCTAGTGATTAAATTTAACATAACATTGAATTTTCATATCTTCACTTTTTTTAAATCCGTAAGATTGATAAAAGCCATTCGAGGCCTCATCGTTTAAATCTGTTATTAACACCATCTGCCTAACATCAAATCTAGCTAAAATGTCATCCATTAACGCGGTTGCAACACCTTTACGTTGATAATTCGGATGTACGATAATGTCTTGTATATACAAAATATGAACATAATCTCCTATGGTTCTGACAATACCGATTAGTTTCTCTTCTTCATAAGCGGCGATCACACTTAAAGAATGATTAAACATCGTAGTAAATTTCCAAATATCCTTGGTATACGAAACCCATCCTACACTATTGTATAACGCTTTGAGTTGTTCAATATCAAATTTTTTCATTTCGGTAATTTTCATGTCATTCACCTCGTATATCTTAAGTGTAGCATAAAAGCTAAAAAAAAAGCGTGCATTTTAATTATGCAAACGCTCTTCTCTTAAGATTTTACCATCTTCTAAATAAATAATTCGATGTGCAATCGCTTTAGCATCATCGTAATCATGTGTTACGACAATACTCGTCATCTGCGTTTTTTGGATGATCTCTTTTAACTCTTTCCGAATTTTATGTTTTAAATCAGCATCTAAGTTACTAAAAGGTTCATCGAGTAAAAGAATTTTGGGTTTAGGCGCAAGCGCTCTTGCAAGCGCGATACGTTGTTGCTGTCCACCACTTAACTCATGAGGAAAAGCATTCACTTTCTCTTCCATATCAATTAAAGTTAGCATTTCGTAGACTCTCGCTTTACGATCTTCTTTAGTGAGATGTGAAAGTCCAAATGCAATGTTTTTATATACATTCATATGGGGAAACAAAGCATAGTCTTGAAAAACAAGACCAACTTCTCTTTTCTCCGCATCAACAAACTTTTTAGAAGAACATAACGTTTCTTGGTTAATCGTAATAGCGCCTTTCCGAGGAATTTCAAGACCACTTAAAACGCGTAAAAAAGTACTTTTTCCGCTCCCACTACTTCCTAATATAGCGACAACCTCGCCTTCTTCCATCGTTAAGGACACAGCTTCTAAAACCGGTTTTTTGCGTTCATATTCAAAACATAAATCTTCAATACTAACGTACATTCGACGCACCTCGTTTCGATTTAGCATGGGTTAATATATATATCATGATACTTGATACTAAAATTAGGACTAATGCAGGTATACTCGCTTCTACGAGCATTTCATCACTGGCGTACTCATGTACGATGGTGGCCATGGTGTTATAGTTGGTTGGCCTTAATATCAGCGTTAAGGGAAGTTCTTTAATCACATCGATAAATACGATGATTGCAGCGCTTAAAAGTCCGGTTTTAATTAAAGGAAAATCGATTTTCATTAACGTTTTTATTTTACTTGATTTCAAGGCATAAGCCGCTTCTGTAAAAGACTCTCCGATTTTATCGTAACTCGCTTCAATACTATTATACCCTATCGCCATAAATCTTAGCACATAAGCGAATATTAACATTGTTAAGGTCAAACTAATAACTAATCTACCTGTCTCAGGATTAAATAATTGGTATACAGGATACAGCAATCGATCTAAATCAATAAAGAAAATATTAACCGCAATCGCGAGTACTGCACCAGGGATTGCGTACCCAAGATTAGTAATTTTTAACCAACTTTTTTTTATACTACTCATTCTTCCACGATTAAAGTTCGCAAGCATCAACGCAATAATGACCGTGATTAATGTTGCAAACACAGCGATACTAATTGAGTTAATAATAATGTATACGATATTTAGATTAAAGAGGCCATATCGGGCAAACCGTGTGAACCATAAAAGTTGTAAAACAGGGATGAAAAAGGCGATGAATAAAATAGTCCATAATATTATCGGATAAAGTTTTTGCATTCCTTTAAGTGGAACGCGTTTTACCGGCCGTGTTTTCGTATGCAAATGATACCGTCTTCTTCCGCGTATTGCCCGTTCTAAAAAGACGATGGCAAAAACAATTAACATTAAGATTGCACTTAAACGTATCGCACTTAAGACATCGCCAAACGAGAACCAAGCATTAAAAATCGCAAAACTAAACACTTGGACATTAAAGTATTCGACTAAACCGTAATCATTAAGTGTTTCTAATATCACAAGAAGCGTTCCGGCAACTAACGCTGGCCTTGCCAGTGGTAAAACAATCCGCCAAAACACCCGCCATTTTGATGCACCAAGTAATTGTGCACCTTCTGAAAAGGATGCGCTTTGTTTTAATAAAGCCCCACGAACCATCATATACACATACGGATAAAGTGTTAGGCTAAAAATGATAATAGCCCCTTGCATTGTCATAACATTAATGTAGCCATAATATCCGATTGAACGGAAAAATCGAGAGACACTTCCTGAATAACTCATCATATCACCGTATACATAGCCCATGATATAGGATGGGATAGCGAGTGGTAAGATTAACATCCAACTTAATGCTTTTCGACCTTTAAAATCAAATCGCGTGATAATATACGCCGAAAAAAAGCCTAAAACCGAAGATAAAAGTGCGACATAAAAGATCAGTATAAAGGTATTACGTAAATATCTAGCGAGTAAGTATGTTCTTATATGAATCCAAACATCTGATGCTGGTTGTCTTAGCTCAACGAATATGTTTAAAAGCGGGATAATAATAAGTAATCCCGCTATTACACTTACAATCGTAAAAATATTCAGTTTCGTTCTAATACGTCTAAGCATATTTACACAACTTTTCTACTAATTATCCCAACCAACTTGATCCATAATTTCTTTAGCTCTATTATTATGAATACCTAACGCTTTAAGGTTAATATTCATTTCTTTAAAACTTCCCCATGATACTAATAAATCAGGAAGCTCAACATTTTGATTTACCGGATATTCAAACGTATTGTTCGTAATATGAGATTGCGCTTCTTCACTTAATAAAAACTCGATAAACTCTTGTGCTGCCTCGGGGTTTGGTGCGTGTTTTGTTACCCCTATCGCGCTTGCGTTTATATGCGTACCTGTCGTATCTTGATTTGGGAAAAATATTCTTAACGTGTTTGCAGCTTGTATTTGCCAATCCTCACCACTATTTAACATAATCCCGAAATAATACGTATTCATAATCGCAACATCCGCAATTCCTTGTAAAACTTTATTCGCTTGTGCTCGATCATTTCCTGAAGGTGATTCAGCAAAGTTATTCACTAAGGCTTCCGCGAAATCATATGCTTCTGCATCACCTAAAACCTCAATCATGGCCGCCATTAAGCTTTGGTTATAAATGTTCGACGCTTGACGGGTTACGACGCGTCCTTGCCACGCAGGTTCTGTTAAGGCTTGATAGGTTGATAACTCGCTTACATCCACCCGGTCTGGGTGGTATACGATAACCCGTGCACGTTTTGTCATGCCAAACCAATAATTATCTTCATCCCGTAAATACTCTGGTACTACTTCCATTAAAAAAGGACTTTCAATAGCTTGAAGCAGTCCACGTTCTTTAGCACGATGAAGTCCTCCTGCATCTGACATAATTAAAATATCAGCGATGGTGTCTTCACCTTCGTTTTCCAAACGACTTAATAACGGGTCTGTTTCGCCGCGAACAAGATTGACTTGAATCCCAGTTTTTTGTTCAAACATTTCATACAATTCACGATCCGCTTCATAATGTCTTTCTGAAAAAACTGTAATCGCATTTTCTGATCGATTAATACCCAATTGACACGCACCGAGTACCATAATAACAGCTAGAACAGAAAGAGATAAGAATAGATTCTTCATACATTATCTCCTCTTTTTGTAATTATTATAATTAGGTTTTTTTTGATACGAGTTATTATAACGTAGTAAAAGATTGCAGTCAACGTTAAAAATAAATATTATAAATAAGCTTTTAAGTAAGCTTCTTAGTGGAATTTTGAGGATATTCACACATTAATTTTGCATTTAAAATCGCATGTTTCTGTGTAAAAACTGTTTGAAAATAAAAAAAGTGCAAAATCACACTTTTTCATTTTCTTTTTTAGCACCATTTTCAGTATAAAGCTTATAATAATGCTCAACGATGCCTTCTTTAAAGGGTCCTTGCTTTTCTTCAATCAAGGTTTTCAAAACACTTAACTCTTTTTCTAAAATCGTTTTTAGTTCACTTGGGTATTCCATCTTGATTTTGTGTTTATTGTACTCCTTACGATCTAAAATCGTATAGCTATAATCTGGGGATACCTTTACATCTAAATCGTAATCAATGTATTTCAAGGCTTCATCGTCAATAATATAAGGCGAAGCAATATTACAGTAATAAAAGATTCCTGTTGGCCGTAATATGCCGATTACATTGAACCATCGCTCTTTAAAAAACCACGTAACAGAAGGTTCTTTTGTATACCAAAAACGTCCGTTGGATTCAATAACTTTAGTACGGTAATTCGCAATCACGACATGGTCATCTTGTGTATCAATCACCGTGGCGTGCGCCCATATGCGATGAAGTTTCGTATTGTGTTTATAGCTATGAACCACAATACTATCCCACAGTTTTAAATCCATGGTCATCACATCCTTATTGTAAACATTATATCACAGAAAAAAAACGATGAAAGCACATTTCATCGTTTTTCGTTATTAAGAAAGTACTGATATTCGTAGACGATAAAAACCGGTTG
>SKIW01000082.1 GCA_007116245.1 Candidatus Izemoplasma sp.
TAATAACGGACTACTCATCCCTACAAACGAGCCACAAAATATTGCAACCCCGTATCTTTTAATAAAGAACCCCGCTAATATCCCTACAAGACCGCTTGATAATACAGGTCCAGCATCTAAATAAACATGTATAATATATGTTGTAATCGCGCCAAAAAGTACCATAAGAAAATCCATCCCATGTGTTTTTAACGAAACGTTTTTAATATTTTTTCCTTTCGTTTCATCTTTGAAAACACGGTAGAACGCATAAAATGATCCTATTATAAAAAATCCGAATACG
Source organism: Candidatus Izemoplasma sp. (assembly GCA_007116245.1). Lineage (GTDB taxonomy): Bacteria > Bacillota_I > Bacilli_A > Izemoplasmatales > Izemoplasmataceae > CSBR16-104. The sequence continues at coordinate 284 of SKIW01000082.1, forward strand.
GTTAAGAAAATCCATTGTGATGAATATGTGTTATATATTGTAACGAAATAAAGCCATAAAGTGAAAATTAAAAGCGCAAGAAATCCGAATAGATTACGAATTCTCATATTTAAATAACATCTAGTTTTTTCCCGACACGTTCAAATGCTGCAATGGCTTTATCAAGATCTTCTTTAGTATGACTTGCGCTAATCATAACACGGCAACGACCTTTACCTTTAGCTACAGTTGGAAACACTATTCCTGACACAAAGACGCCTTCTTCTAAAAGGGCTTTTGAAAACGCCATCGTTTTAGCTTCTTCACCAATCATTACAGGCGTAATTGGTGTTTCACTAATCCCGATGTTAAAGCCAAACGCTTTTAACGCTTGTTTAAAATAGTTAGCATTTTCCCATAGTTTTTCTGTATAGCTTTCTGTTTCCATAAGAATTTTAACCGATTCGATGGTTGCTGCTGTAGCCGCAGGCGGTAACGCTGTTGAGAACAACAATGGGCGTGCACGATGCAATAACCATTCCTTAACATTTTTCTTAGTTGCTACATATCCTCCAACAACACCAATTGCTTTGCTTAAGGTTCCAACAATAAAATCGATTTCTCCATGAAGTTTAAAATGATCCACTGTGCCTCTACCACTTTTTCCTAACACACCACTACCGTGCGCATCATCAACATACGTTAACGCTTTATACGTTTTAGCAAGCTTAACAATTTCAGGAAGTGGTGCTAAATCCCCATCCATCGAAAATACACCATCAGTAATAATTAACACATTATTATAATCATGCCGTTTCTCTTTCAATATTCTTTCAAGGTCTTCCATATCGTTATGCTTATATACCGCTCTATCTGCTTTTGATAAGCGTACACCATCAATAATAGAAGCATGATTTAAAGCATCACTTATAATGAGGTCACCTTTGTCAGTAATGGCTTGTATGGTTCCGATATTACAGTTTAAACCTGATTGAAAGCACATTACCGCTTCTTCATGTTTAAACTCTGCGAGAAGATCTTCAAGTATTTCTAAAAGATCTTGGTTCCCAACAATTGTCCTAACACTCCCGGCACCAACACCATATTTTTCTATAGCATCTTGAGATGCTTTTTTTACTCTGGGGTGATTGGCAAGGCCTAAATAGTTATTGCTTGATAAATTGATAACTTCTTTACCGTTTAAATTAATCACATTTGTACAAGGACCATAGTTAATCGGTAAAGTACGGTAGACACCTTGTTCTTTTAACTCGTTGAGTTTTTCATCGATAAAAGCTAGTTTACTCATAAATATCCTCCTCTGGCGTTAAAACGATTTTACCGCAATTACCGCTTCCCATAATCTCTGCGGCTTCATTCACACTACTCAAAGGTAAATTATGTGTAATGATCTCATCTAAATGAAGTTTCCCGGATTCTACTAGTTCTTTAACTTGATACCACGTGTCATAAATTTTACGCCCAACTACACCATAAATATGAATCCCTTTAAAAACGATGTCGTTTGCTAAATCAAGTGTTATTTTTTCAGATGGAATCCCTAATAAACTTAATCCTCCACCCATTTTTAAATACTTAAAGGATTGCTCTATCGCTGTTTTATTACCACTAAACTCACCGATAACATCCACTCCACGACCATCCGTTAGCGAAAGAACCGTTTCAATAACATCTTCTTCAAGTGGATTGATGACCACATCCGCACCAATTTTCTTCGCTAAATTTCTACGGTACTCATTAATTTCAATCGCAAATACACGTTTAGCACCATACGCTTTAGCAACATCAACACCCATTAACCCAATCGGTCCACATCCGACGATCGCAACATCTTTTCCTTTAATATCAAAATGTGCCATCGTATGTACTGCATTCCCTAAAGGCTCTTGGATAGATAAATGCAATGGATTAATATCTTTGCTATTCACAAAGCAGTTATCTGCTGGCATTTTTATGTATTTAGCAAAACACCCATCGGTATCAACCCCAATAATCTTCGTGTTCTCACAAATGTGCCCTTCACCGCGTAAACAAAATTCACAGGTCCCACAAATAATATGTGTTTCTGCGCTCACGATATCACCGACTTTAACACGCGTTACAGAATCACCGATTTTAATAATCTCACCACTAAATTCATGCCCTACCGTCAACGGTAATTTTAAACGCCCTTTTGCCCAATCATCATATGTGTAAATATGGTAATCCGTGCCGCAAAAAGATGCCGTAAGCACTTTAACTAAAACTTCGTTTTCTTTTAAATCTGTCGATAATGTCTTTTTTGCAAAAGAAAAACCTCTCTTAGGTTGATCTTTAACAACGGCCATCATTTCAATCATTTTTTTATCCATTATAATAACTCCAATCTTGTTTGTATAAGAACGCTTACATCACTTTTATTATAACATAAAACCCGTTGTACAAAAGTTCTTTTATCGAGAAGTTTTCACAAAGAAAAAAAGCTATCGATGTCCCCACTTCGATAGCTTCAAAAATAAAAAGGAGTCTAAGGTAAATGAATTTTATTCACATATCTCTATCCCACTGCTACACGGTTCCCTAATCCGCTTACATGACTATTATGCGCGATAATAGTAGGAATAACAAGCCAATATTGTTAGTTTACACGTGTGTAAATCGCTGTACTAAAGAGTGAATATCAATGGTTTGTTTCGAATAATGTTGTTCTACCTGTCCATTGAATATACGATTTCGAGGTTTCAAGCGCTTTTTTATACTGTTTGTGATACTCATAATACGTAACAAGCATTTCAAAAACTAATCTAAATACTTGAACATCGCTTATTTTAAAACGGTTGGTCATCAACTCTAGGACCAGCTTCTCATAATTCGGGTGATCAAATTGCTGGTTGTAATAATATACAGCGACTTGATTTACCCGTGAATAAACAAAATCGTTCTTTACGATTTTTTGATTTAAAGACTTTACTAAAACATCCAACGCTTTAGCGATATTATTGCTTCGAACATAAAGCATCGCTTCATAAAAATACACATATGTTGTCTTAAAAGGATACTGGTATAAAACAGTAAGTGCCTGTTGGAAATCTTTTTTTCGATAAAGTATATACGACTTTAAAAACCGCGTTTCCTGTAATATATCGAAATGCTCCTCAAGATTCGTTGTAAGTTCGATGCTAGAAACAATCTGATGTGCTTGTTTGTATCTTCCCACTTCAATTAACATTCTTGCTACCATCAGATCCGAAGTAATCTTGCGGTTAAAATTAGCGAAATGCGCGTGTAATGCCGATGCTTCTTTACCGTAATGAATTGTGTTGCTAATTTGAAAGAGGTGTAAAAAGCTTCTAGATAAGTAGGTTAACGTTAACGCATGTGCTTTCTTATTCCCAAATAAATTTAAATTACGTTCTAGGTATTGTAATGCTTTAACAGGATTTTCAAGTTTATAATACATTGCACCTACTATAGTGTTAAACCTGTGTTTTTGTTGTTCTGTTAAATGTTCATAAGATGATTCTAGCTCCAGTAATTCTGTAGGGTCTAATTGTTTTTTAAACGATATATTGTACGATATAATCGCTAATTTATAATCTAAAAACAACAATGAGTTTCTTAACAGCGTATCGACTTCTAATAATCGTTCTGAATACAATTTAATTTGATCAAGGTTTTGATAATAAATTGCTTCATTTAACATTTCGATTGTTTGTTTATAATGTGATAAGCGATCAGAATCAATACAAAAACTAATACCTAACTGATGAAATATTGAGACTAAGGTCTCTAAATTGGGATATAATCTACCATTCTCAAAATCACTTATAATGACATGAGAAAGATTTGCCGCATCAGCGACACCACGTAATGAATATCCCTTTTCGACTCTAAGTTGCTTGAAATAACTTGCTAGAATCTTAAGATTAACTTTTGAATATAACTCCTCATTCACAATGAACCCTCATCTCTATAACAACCAATCTAGAATTAGTTGGAATGTAGATTTACGGTTGAGTTCATTTAGTACCTCATGTCTTGCATCCTCTACACCGATTAACGTTATCGGTACATTTGGCAATAGTTTTTCGTAATCCTTATGAAGTTTCTCAATCGCAATAAAATGATTCCCTACTGGATCTTCCTTTCCGGAAATCATTAAAAGTGGTACTGGATTAGTCTTTCGTATCTCATTTGATTTATTTGTGTGATCGATTGTTTTAAAGAAATCTTTATAAAATCTTTTATTGTAGGCATACCCACAAAGCGGATCATCAATATATTTTTTTACAATCGCTTCATCTTTTGTAATCCAATCAAACTTTGTTTGATGTGGTAATCCTTTTAACAACCCGTCATTTAACATTTTAGATAGCTGTTCATGGCGACGACTATTCGATTTAAACAGCCCCATTAAAAACGCCACTAAACGCATTAATTTAGTGTATACACTACCGTATCTAGGGAGTGTTCCCATAATAATCGCTTTTTCAATATCGGCATGAAACACTTGTAAGTAACGCCTTAAAATTAAAGATCCCATACTATGTCCCAACATATACACCGGTACATCTTTATGCGTTTGCTTAATATGACGAATTACGACATCTACATCACCAACAATATTGACAAACGTATCTTCTTTCTTAAGGATTCCAACGTCTTGATTCGGTTTCAAACTCTTACCATGTCCTCGATGGTCATGTGCATAAACAGCAATACCATGTTCAGTTAAAAAGGCTGCGAATTCTTCATATCTTGCAGCGTGTTCACCCATACCATGTGAAATGTGAAGTATTGCTTGAATATTTTCATTCGGTAAAAAGGATATTACGTTGATGTAACTGTCTTTAACTCCTTTTAAATACACATTTGACTTTTTCATAGCTTCCCCCTAAGTTTTATTGATTTTATTATAACATATCCCTTTTAAGACTGTATATGATTGTATGTATAGTATCTTTTATTCTTTCATGATAGAATATACTAATACATTCTAAGAAGGTGATTACATGAAAAAATTAGTAACTATTTTAGTTTTCTTTCTATATGTTTCAACCCTTATCGCTTGTCAAGATGCAACACCGGATCCCTCGTTAGATGATTCCCTTGATTTTTTAGATATCTATTATATCAATGATTTGCATGGTGCGATTTTACCAAATCAAGATTCGATTGGGATGGCACACATGGCGAATTTTTTATTATATCAAAAAAATCAAAACCCTGATGAAACACTCATCCTTGCCGGTGGAGATATACTCCATGGAAGTGCACTTTCAAACGCCAATTACGGAGCCTTAATGATAGAGATGATGAATGTAATGGGTTTTGATGCTTTCGTAATCGGGAATCACGAGTTTGATTGGGGACTAGACAAAGTCACGCGGTATTTCAATAACTCTGATGACCATATTGCA
>SKIW01000053.1 GCA_007116245.1 Candidatus Izemoplasma sp.
ATATTTATTTCACTTATTTTATCGTATTCTATCGGTTTAATAATATCCATTTAGTTCACTCCTATACATCTAGATTCTGCACATAGATGGCGTTTTCTTGAATAAACTCTTTCCGTGGTGCAACATCGTCACCCATTAACATACTAAAGATGCGGTCCGCTTCCATCGCGTCTTCTAAAGACACTTTTAATAATGTTCTTGAGTTTGGATCCATTGTAGTTTCCCAAAGCTGATCTGGATTCATTTCACCAAGTCCTTTATAGCGTTGGATTTGGGCGCGTTGACCGAAATCATCGAGCTTTTGGGTGAGTTCTTTATCACTGAAGGCATAATCAATCCGTTTTCCTTGCTGGATTTTATAAAGTGGTGGCTGTGCGATATACACAAACCCTTTTTCTATTAACGGTTTTAAATGTCTAAAAATAAACGTAAGTAATAGTGTCCGTATATGGGCTCCATCAACATCCGCATCCGTCATAATGACAATTTTATGATAACGAAGATGCTCGATATTAAACTCATCCCCAATGCCTGTGCCAAACGCTTGGATAAGCGATAAGATTTCTTTATTTCCAAGAATTTTATCTAACCTTGCTTTTTCAACGTTTAAGACTTTCCCACGTAACGGTAAAATTGCTTGGAATTCTGAATCTCTTCCTTGTTTTGCGCTACCACCCGCACTGTCTCCCTCGACAATATATAACTCTGCACGTCGTGGATCTTTAGAACGACAATCCGCGAGTTTCGATGCAAAACCTAATCCATCTAAAGGACTTTTACGACGTGTCGCTTCACGGGCTTTTTTTGCTGCTAGGCGTGCTCTTGATGCTAGAAGTGCTTTTTCAATAATAATTTTCGCATCCGCGGGATTTTCTAATAAATACCGCTCTAATCCATCACTTAAAATTTGAGCGACCACTTTACGTACTTCTGTACTTCCTAATTTCGATTTTGTTTGTCCTTCAAACTGAGGATCTGGATGTTTAACACTTATAATAGCGGTCAATCCTTCCCGGGTATCCTCCCCGAGCAAAGATTCGTCTTTTTTAAAGATATTATGGTTTTTCCCGTAATTATTTAAAATCCGCGTTAATGTCATTTTGAACCCTTCTTCATGGGTTCCGCCTTCTAAATTATGAATATTGTTTGTGAAAGGGAAAATATTTTGTGAGTACGAGTCGTTATATTGCATCGCAATTTCTACAATAATTTCGTCTTGCTCACCTTCGGTATAAATGACATTCTGATGAAGTAATTCTTTATTTTTATTTAAATATTGAACATACTCTTTAATTCCACCTTCGTAAAGGTAGGTTTTTTGATTAACTTCTTTTCCACGATGATCATTAATATGGAACGCAATCCCTTTATTTAAAAACGCCATTTGTTGAATGCGTAAACGAATTGTTTCGTAATCATATTCATGCGTTTCAGTAAACACATCTTGATCTGCTTTAAATGTAATTATCGTCCCTGTTTTGTCGGTATCACCATAATTCTCAAGTGGGGTTACGGTAATCCCTTTTTCATACCGTTGTTTATAACGATGGCCTTCACGATAAATATCAACTTCAAACCATTCACTTAAAGCATTTACAACACTCGCACCAACCCCGTGTAATCCTCCAGATACTTTATAAGACTGATTATCAAACTTACCTCCTGCATGAAGGGTTGTCATAATTGTCTCTACAGCAGGTAAATTCGTCTTAGGATGGGTATCTACAGGAATTCCGCGCCCATCGTCTTGTACCCTAATAATCTCGTTTTCGAAAATATCGATTGTTATTTCGCTCGCGTACCCTGCTAAAGCTTCATCAACACCGTTATCCACAATTTCCCATACTAAATGGTGTAAGCCTCTTGGACCTGTGGAACCAATAAACATACCCGGTCGTTTTCTAACCGCTTCTAATCCCTCTAAAATTTGAATATTTCTTGAATCATAGTTTTGGTTTTGCATCGTGTATCACTCCTTTAATCTGTCCTTGTGAAATCGTGGTGATTTGATATGAAGATAATTTATCCATAGGAATTGAATTAAGATCGGTTGTGGTAATAAAAAGTTGTGTTTCAGGATTTAAATGGTCCAAAAGATTGATTTGTCTTGAACTATCCAACTCACTAAAGACATCATCTAATAATACAATCGGATACTGTGCTTTCTCTTTATAAATCATTTCTACAATCGCTAATTTAATCGCAAGCACCATGCTTCGTATTTGACCTTGAGAAGCATACGTCTTAATAGGAATCCCTTCAAAGGTAATTTCAAAGTCATCCCGATGAGGTCCGTTTTGAGTATTACCAAATAAAATATCTTGACGTTGTCGTTTAGCGTACGCCTCTTTTAGGTTATCTTTAATAGAGGGTGTGTACGTTAAATTTACCGTAATTGATTCCCCGCTAATATTTAAGTACTTCTCTTGCACAATGTCGTTTAACATTTCAATAAACTCAATCCGTGCTTGTATAATTTTTTCACCATAATGAATCAATTGCTCTGTTAGTATTTCTAATATCGTGTGGTTGTATTTCTTTTTTTGTTGGATTCCTTTTAAAACTTCGTTTCGTTCTTTAAGGATTCTCCGATATTGAATTAAATACGTTATATACGATTTTTTAAGCTTTCCAATCTCTAAATCCATAAACCGTCGGCGTTCTGAAGGACTACCTTTAATTAAATCTAAATCTTCCGGTGCAAACATGACAACATTTAAATATCCAACATACTCACTCAATTTCTTTATTTCTATACGGTTGTATTTTGCCTTCTTACCGTTTTTTGAAATAACGACATCTAATTCCAAAGGCGTATCCTCTAAAAGCAATGAGCCACGAATTTTTGCGTGTTCACACTCTGATTGAATCACTTCAACATCTCTTAATGTTTTATGCGACTTTGTAATCCCGAGCATATGAATACTTTCAAGAATGCTTGTTTTACCTTGTGCGTTATCGCCAAGAATAATATTTAAGCGAGGATGACATGAATACTCTAAATGCTTATACACTCTAAAGTTCTTTAGTTCTAGCGCTTTAAGCTTCATCGTTAATCACATACGTCCCAAGCGAATCAATTTCAACTTTAGACCCAGGGTAAATTTTACGCCCTCTGCGTTGATCTTGTTCCCCATCTATGAATATAGTATGGTTCGCTAAAATAACTTTGACTTCTCCACCACTCGAGGCTAAGTTAACATATTTTAGTAATTGTCCTAAAGTAATGTATTCTGTGTTAATTTTAATACGCTCCATTTTCCTCACTCTTTCATATATATACTATATAATATTATATAATATATTAGTATTAATAACAAGCGAATAGAGCGTAAAAAAAAGACTCTTTCGAGTCTTAAATTAAGGTTTTAATCCGTTTTGACCGGTAAGATCAACTGAAGCATGTCTTCGTCGTACTCACCCGTAATGATAAACGGACGAATTTCACCTGTAAAATTAACCGTTACTTCACTTGAAGCAAAGACTTTAAGGGCTTCTAAAATGTACTTAGAACTAAAGGCGATTTTTATCGGAGAACCGACAACTTCATCAACAGGGTATACTTCTTCAAGAACACGCCCTATTTCTGGAGAATTAGACGTGATTTCAACAATATCGTCTGCACGAAGATCTAATTTAACAATCGCGTTATGGCCATCTCTGCTTGAGAGTAAGCTCGCACGTTCGATTGCAGTGATTAACGTTTCTTTATTAAATTTAATTTTAACTGGGAACTCTTGAGGGATAAGTTTTGATGTTTCTGGATAGTTTCCTTCAAGAAGTCGAGAAACAAATAAAATGTTATTATACTTAAATAATACCCGCGCTTGATCAAAGTGAATTTCTACATGGTCTTGGTTGTTTTCTAAAATTTTCATTAATTCTTCTAAACTCTTACCTGGAACGATGACTTGCATTGTATCATACGCTTCCTCTAAAGGAATTGTCTTTTGGCTTAAACGGTATGAATCGGTTGCCACACCTGTTAGTTTTTTTCCATCAATCTTTAAATTAACCCCCGTTAAAATAGGGCGATTTTCGATGGTTGAGGTCGCAAACGCTGTTTGACGAATAATCGTTTTTAACGTGCGAACATTAATTTTAACAAAATTCTCTTTTTCATTGAACGCAATATTAGGGTAATCATCTAACTCAAGTGTATTTAATGTAATATCCGAATGATCCGCTTCAATTCTTAGTAAATTATCATCTAAATGTGACATCTGAACTAATTGGCCATCTAGTTTTCGAACAATCTCAATAAAGTATTTACCAGGAATTAATACAGCGCCTTCTTCTTCAACATTCAAACTCGCATCTTCAACAGTAATTTTAATTGATATATCAGAATTACTTGTTGTTAGGATTAACTTATCTTTTAAAACATCCAGTTTAATTCCTTGTAAAGCAGGATTTGGTGTTTTATTCGATAACGCTTTTTGAGCTACAATAAGATGGTATAAAAGTTTATCTTTGTTTATTTCAAAACGCATAAGCTCACCTCTTATAATTATTAGTCTTTTAAACTTATTATTATTAGTGTAACGTGGAAATGTGGAAAGTACAAATTTAACGCCTTTATTATACCATATCAAGCGATAAAACGTGTATTTTTTTTAGTTTTCTCCACATTTAATCGACAATTTCTCCACATCAATTTTAACATTTTTATCAATTTGAATCTCGTTTGTTATTTTCTCAACTGAATGCATGACCGTTGAATGGTCACGATTACTAAAATAACTACCGATTTTTTTATAAGGAAGATCATAGATGTTTTTTATTAAGTACATCGCTATTTGACGCGGATACATAAAGTTTTTCGTGCGTTTTTTTGAAACTAAATCACTGGTTGTAATGCCATAATAATCACTAACAACACTTAAAACATTATTAATTTTTGATTTAACAAAATCTTTATGATTTTTTTTAGGTTTGATTAAACTTTCGAGTGCGATTTCAGCGTTTTTAATATTAAACTCAAAATTAAATGCTGTGCAATAAAATAAAACACGTTTTAATGCACCTTCTAATTCACGAACATTATTATCGAAAACACTTGCTATATACTCAATAACTTTTTGAGGCATTAAATTTTTATCATTTGTCTCCGCCATCATCTTTTTCTCTAAAATCTTAATACGGTGATCTAAATCAGGACGATTAATATCAACGGATACACCCCATAAGAAGCGAGAAGTTAATCGAGACATAATATCTTTAAGGTCATTAGCACTACGGTCTGATGTTATGACGATTTGCTTACTTTGTCCGTGCAACATCTCAAAAAGTTTAAAAAATTCAATTTGTGACTTTTCTTTTTTCGCTAAGAACTGAATATCATCCACTAATAAAACATCAACATCGCGATAGAGGTCGTTAAACTCTTCATACCGTTTTCTACTTGCTAAACGGACATATTCTTCAACAAAATGGTCAGCTTTAACATAAACCACTTTCTTCTTTATATTACTTTCACGAATATAATTACCAACACATTGCATTAAATGGGTCTTACCTAAACCAACATCACCAAAAATATACAATGGATTAGCAACAACACC
>SKIW01000085.1 GCA_007116245.1 Candidatus Izemoplasma sp.
CTTTAAATTAGTTTTTTAGTTTGCTACTTAGTGGTTTTTGATTCTTTAATTTTTCTAAGCGTATATTCTGTATATAAATCACATTGGATTGTATTAAACATAATATCTCTCCTTTAAATTAATTTTTTAGTTTGCTACTTAGTGGTTTTTGATTCTTTTATTTTTCTAAGTGTGTATTCTGTGTATAAATCGCATTGGATAGTATTAAACATTACGATCTCCCCTTTTCATTCTTTTTTCTTTTTGGCTATCTAATCTATTAATTTTATCGAGTGTGTACGCTTCGTATAAGTTGTAAGTTGCTGATGTTAACATAGTATCCCTTCTTTCAATTGATTTTATTAATCTAATAATTGATTTTATTAATTTTTTGATTGACTTTCTTAATTACAACTTCATAATACACTATGTTTTATATTATGTCAACACTAAAATTAATTTTTTTTACTTTTTTATTAAATAATTAAAAAAGACACTTAATTTTCTTAAGTGTCTTTCTATATTTATATACTTTTACTCTTGTAACTTTCTGTCGAAAACTTTGTAAAACACTCCGATCAATACACCTGTATACACTGTTCCGATAACCATATAAAGCCAAACTGGTAAATTACTAGAGTGTTCTAATAACTCAGCACTCGTCATTAAACCTTTGACCGGCCAGAATATTGGGACAATTCCTAAAATATATTGCTTAGCGTCCTGCATTGTCTCAATAACGACAAGCGCTGGTAAAACAATAATCATTCCCGCTGATTTCATATATGCAAAGCCTTCAATCTTATTTTTAGCAAGCGCTGACAATAAGAGTCCAAATGCTGGCGTAAACAATCCTGCAACAAACGCATATACAATAATCGCACCAGTTGTAAAGTTATCAAAGATGTTTACACCCATAAAGGTATATCCATCGCCACTTAAATGTTTTGTAGCAAAAATAACTAAAAAGGATGCATTTACAGCTAAAACATATGCATAGATGGACTTAAACGTGATATATCCTTTTAACGACATCGGTGTGACTCGAATCGTATCTAAAGTATTATCATCGCGATTATCTAAGAGATTAAACCCGAGTAGCGCCGCCGTAATAAACGGTGCTATAGATGCGAAAACCACGATAATTACTAAGGCTGCTATGTACGTACCCGCAGTATCACCACCGAAACGTTCTAAAACGACCGGCATTATAAAGGAACTAACGACAATAATAAACAGTGGATATATTAACATAACTTTAGTCATAGAATCTTTTAGAATGTTTTTCAACTCGTACCTCATTAAATTCGCATACTTAGCCATTAATCCTTCACCGCCGTTTCAGGATATTTTGGAATAATAATATACTTAAACAAGAAGATCGGTGCTACCATCAGATATATCGTACCAATCAATAATAAAATCCCTCTAACATCCGCTTCAAAAGCATAATTAATCATGAGTAGTGCTGAATGTGTTGGTGAAAACATCAGTACCGTCTCAAACGCTTCTGAGAAAACCCCTAAAGCATAAAAGAGTGTTGGCATAGCAAAGAAAATCATATACATTCCTACCTGAGCAATAAGCTCATTAAAGTCTTTCGCAAATACCGAAAAAGTGTATCCTATCGCTGTATGCGTAAACGCAATAACTACGACAAAGCTTATCAACCAGAAAAAGCGTATCTCAACATCGAATAAAATCATCGAAAACAAAGCAATAATAATCGTTGATTGAAGGGCTAGATAAATCGCACTCAACACTTTACTTGAAATAATCGCCATCAAACCTGAAGGTGTAATCATTAACGTTTTTAAGGTATTCTCTTGTTTTTCATAAAACAAACTCGCCCCTACAAGTAATACCGTCATTAACGCCGCATCTGTAAAGATAAAGATAGGAACGAAGGTAGCTGCTTGTTCACTCCCAATCAAGAAAATAACTAAAAGCCAGATTAACGTCATCGCAAAACTGATTTGAATGATTTTATATTTTAAAAGCCTAACCATTTCACCTTTAAATAATAATCCAAAGTTAGACATTCCCAACTTCTCCTGTCACTTCAATAAATATATCATCCAATGACGTTTCACCACTATGCATCGTTTCAATCTCATGGGTGTTAATCAATTCAAGAAACGCCTGGTTTTTCCCAATCCCATCTAACTCAAATATCGCCTCTTTAGTCTTTCCATTATCAAAGTATTCAACTTTAAGCTCACGTTTACCGTACCGAATTTTTAACTCTCTCGGTGTTGAGATTTCAACAATCTCGCCACCACGGATAAACGCCACCCGATCACACAACTCTTCAACATCATTCATAAGATGCGTACTTAAAAAAACCGTTCCACCCGCTTCTTTAAACTCACGGATTAAATCCTTAATAATTCGTGCGTTTTTAGGATCTAGACCATTCGTGACTTCATCAAGAAATAATAGCTTAGGATTATTGAGTAATGCTCTTACAAAGTTCAAACGCATTTTCATTCCTTTACTATACTCCGCAACCATACGATTACGATCTTCATAAAGACCGACTTTCTTTAACAAGTCATCAATGTCATTTTTATTACGATACAGTTGTGAAAAGAACTTCATATTCTCAAGTCCTGTAAGCTTCGAAAAATGCACTGGAAGTTCAAACCCTACACCGAGTTCTTCATAATAGTCATTCGAATAAGACTGCAAATCTTTTCCTAAATACATTATTTCGCCATGGTAATCCTTAAACAATTTAGTTAAAATCTTTTGTGTTGTCGATTTACCTGCACCACTCGGACCAAGCAAACCAAATATTTCGCCTTTACGAACCTCAAAGCTAATCCCCTTAACCGCTTCAATCCTATTTTTCTTATACGTAAATCTTAAATCCTTTACTTCAAAAACTTTTTCCATATTACGCCTCTCTTTCTATGCCATGTCGCATAATTTTTAACGCTTCATTCACAAAATCACATATCTCTTTATCTGTTTTACCTTCGTAAAACATATCTACAACATCCCTCGCATTTAACTGATGAAGGATGGTTGCTATAATACGAGGATTAACATCTCCCCGCGTGTATCCTAGTTTTTGATCTTCTTTAATAAATGATTCAATCATTGAAATCCCTAATTCCATGAAATGCTCCTGCACTTCTTTAACTTTATTATCTTGCGCATAAAACAAATGATACCCAAAACGATATAACTTAGGATAAGACCTAGCAAAATCAAGCCCGGCTTTAAACATATCGGGATACACATCAATAAACGGCTCTTTCCCTACACGTTCAATTACCGGTTTCATAAATGTCATTTTATCTTCTTGTATCACTGAAATAAGATACATAAAAACATCAAACTTATCCTCAAAATACATGTAGAAACTACCTCTTGGTATCTTACAATCAGCAATAATATCCGCGACCGTGACTTTATCATAGCTCAGTCTGTTAAATGTCTCAATTGCGCCATCTTTAATACGCTTTCGCTTTTCTTCAGAAAGCCTATAAAATATATCTTTCGGCACACAAATCACCTCTTTTAAAATTATTATGACACAGGTGTCATATCTTGTCAATAAAAATATGACACTAATGTCATAAAAATTATGATACAATAAAATGGGTGATGTTATGAAAATTCTTATTATAGCCGATAGCTTTAAAGGTACGCTAAGTAGCACTCAAGCAAACACCGTCATTTCTAAAGCCATTTTAGATACGAATCATACTCATGAAATACTTACCTTTCCGATTGCTGATGGTGGTGAAGGAAGTCTTTCTGTATTTAAACATATCTACCCAACTTTAGAGTTAATACAAGAAACAGTTAAAGGCCCCCTACAAACAAACGTTGAAGCCTATTACGGAATAGTTAAGGAACTGGACCTAGCGATTATCGAAAGTGCTGAGGCATGTGGCCTATCATTATTATCCCCAAACCAAAGAAATCCTCTAATAACAACATCATACGGTGTTGGTGAACTCATAATAAATGCTTTAAAAAAAGGGATAAAAAATCTTATTATCACTTTAGGTGGTACAGCAACTAACGATGGTGGTGCAGGCGTGTTAAGCGCACTCGGTGTAACTTTCAAACCTAACTCTAATAAGCTTTACACAGGAAATAACCTTAATGAAATTGAGTCCATCGATTTTTCAACAATACATCCTTTGTTTAATGCTCAAAACATAACCGTTTTATGCGATGTCACAAACCCACTGTTAGGAAACCTTGGTGCAACGCATATCTATAGTCTCCAAAAAGGGGCTAAAATCAATCAGATAGAACCATTAGAAGCGAACATGACGACTTATGCTAGTGTTGTAGAAAACGCGATAGATTGTAATATAAAGACCACACCTGGTAGTGGTGCAGCAGGTGGACTTGGTTTTGCCTTTAAAGCTTTAGGTGCAACACTGAAAACGGGCATCGATTATCTTCTAACCGAAACAAACTTAGAAGAAATCATTAAAGCTAGTGATCTAATTATTACCGGCGAAGGTAAACTTGATTCTCAAACACTCTCGGGCAAAACGCTTAAAGGGATATCATCCCTCGCTCTAAAGTATCAAATTCCTTGTATCGTTTATGTCGGTTCAATAGAAGGTCATCCTAATGATTATAAAGAACTCGGTTTAACCTCAATTTATTCCCTCTCAAAAACACCAAAAGAACTTAATAATACTTTAAAAGATCCTGAAAAATCACTGTATGATTGCGTAAAAGCAACCTTTAGTCAAAAAAAGAACCGCTAGATGCGGTTCTTTAACTGTAGGCACGAATTTCAATAATCAAATCTCTTAACTCTGCAGCACGCTCAAAATCTAAATCCTTCGCGGCTTTACGCATATCTTTATTTAATTGCGTAATAACTTCTTCTCTTTCTTTTTTAGAAAGATTTTTAATATCTCTAATCGGTTCTTCTTTTGACTCTAACTTAATCCGAATCGACTCCCGAACCGCCTTCTTAATTGTTTGTGGAATAATACCAAACTTCGTATTATGTGCTAACTGGATTGCTCTACGTCGATTCGTCTCATCAATCGCAAATTGCATTGAGTCCGTTATCCGATCAGCAAATAGAACAACCTTACCATCGACATTTCGCGCAGCGCGACCGATGGTTTGAATTAAGCTCCGTCCTGATCGTAAAAAGCCTTCTTTATCCGCATCTAATATTGCAATATACGATACTTCTGGTAAATCTAAGCCTTCCCTTAATAAGTTAATCCCTACTAATACATCATACACGCCTAACCGTAAATCTCGGATAATTTCAATCCGGTCTAACGATTTAATTTCAGAGTGTAAGTACGCCACTTTTATCCCCAACTCTTTTAAATACCCCGTTAAGTCTTCACTCATTTTAATCGTTAAGGTCGTGATCAATGTTCGTTGATTCTGTTTAACTCTTCGATATATTTCACTAACAATCGCATCGATTTGTCCTTCTTTAGGTTGGACTTCAACGACAGGATCCAATAATCCCGTAGGGCGTATAATTTGCTCAATAACATTCTCTGTCTGCGCTAATTCATAATCACCAGGTGTGGCACTAACATACACGACTTGATGAATTTTTTCCTTAAACTCATTAAAATTCAACGGTCGATTATCTAATGCACTCGGTAACCTAAACCCATAGTCTACAAGGGTCTGTTTACGTGCCCTATCACCATTAAACATCCCCCTTACTTGCGGTAATGTTACATGAGACTCATCGACAATCAATAAATAATCATCACCAAAGAAATCCATCAAGGTTGAAGGTGTTTCGTTTTCATCTCTTAAAGATAGATGTCTAGCGTAATTTTCTACCCCTTTACAGGACCCAATTTCCTTTAACAACTCTAAATCATACCGTGTCCGCTGTTTTAGCCGTTCGGCCTCAACAACTTGTCCGTTATCTAAAAAGAACTTTAAACGTTTTTCAAGTTCAAACTCAATCCGTCGAATCCCTTCTTCTAACTTATCTTTATTCGTCACAAACTGGGTTGCAGGAAAGAGTGTAATTACCGAATAATCTTCTAAAATCTCACCTGTAACGATATCAAATGAGCGAAGTCGTTCAATCTCTTCATCAAAAAACTCAATCCGGATACCACGTTCTTTTTGATATGTCGGAAGCACTTCCACTACATCCCCTTTAACACGGAACGAACCTCTTGTAAAATCAACATCATTTCTAACAAACAACATATTCACTAAGCGATTTAACAATGTATCGCGTTTCATCATATCGCCTTGTCTTAATGTTAAGGTTGCATCTTTATAATCTTCCGGATCCCCAATACCATAAATACAAGAGACACTCGCAACAACAATAACATCATTCCGTTCTAAGAGGGATGCTGTTGCGCTATGTCGTAGTTCATCGATTTCATCATTCGTTTGAGCATCTTTTTCAATATATAAATCACGACTTGGGACATACGCCTCAGGTTGGTAGTAATCATAATAAGAAATAAAGTATTCCACACGATTCTCTGGGAAGAATTCTTTAAACTCTGAATATAGTTGCCCCGCTAAGGTTTTGTTATGTGCTAATACTAAAACCGGTTTATTTAAAGCCGTTATAACATTACTCATTGTAAAAGTCTTCCCTGTACCTGTCGCCCCGAGAAGAACTTGTTCCTTAATACCATGATTAATGTTTTCCACAATTTTTTTAATCGCGTTTTTTTGATCACCTTTCGGTTCATAATCCGTTACTAATTTATACGGTTTCACAAAATCACCACCGCTAATATTTTACCACAAACTTGATTGCTATGATACAATATTACCATCGAGGATGTGATTCCATGAAACCATTACTAATCGCGATAAACGCTAAATACATCCATACAAACAACGCTGTTCGCTTACTCAAAGCAAACAGCCGTTTTAAGATTGACTATATAGAGTTTACCACTAAGGATACATTAGACGACATCGTAAACACAATACTCGATTATCAACCTACATTAATCGGTTTTAGTACATACATTTGGAACATTGAAATAATAAAAAAACTCGTCATAACACTTAAGAAACATCTTTCTATTCCGATTATCCTCGGAGGACCTGAAGTATCTTACGATGCAGAGACGTTTATCAACGAACTCCCTATTGATCTCATCGCTAAAGGTGAAAGTGAACACATTTTTGATGATATCATCGATCATTTCCATAACCAAAAACCCCTCACTAATACCCCAAATATAACAACTAAAAATTTAAATCATCCCATAGAGGAAATTGATGATTTATCACGCTTAAAAAGCCCGCATTTCGAAGTCAGTGATATCGAGCATATTCCTAATCGTATCAACTATCTTGAATCAAGCCGTGGCTGTCCTTATAACTGTAGTTATTGTTTGTCTTCACTGGAAAAAAAAGTCCGGTTTTTTCCTCTTAAAACCGTACAAGAAAATCTTCTATACTTGATTAAACACAACGCTAAAACAATTAAATTTTTAGACAGAACATTCAACGCCAATCGTCAGATGTTAGACTTAATTGATACCATCATACTCCACCATAAACCAGGTCAATCCTATCAGTTTGAAATAACCGCTGACCGTATTGATGAAGCGATTATAAACCATATTCACTCACACGCTCCAAAGCAATTATTTAGGTTTGAAATCGGTATACAATCAACACACCCTCTAACGAATAAACTCGTCGATAGAACACAAGATAACACCCGTTTATTTAATACCATAAAAACGATTATTAAACACGATATCATCGATTTACATCTCGATTTAATCGCTGGGTTGCCTAAAGAAGATCTACCACGGTTTAAAGAAACGTTTAACACGGTATTTAAACTTGGCGCTAAGGAACTACAACTCGGTTTCTTAAAAATGCTACGGGGTACTAAAATAAGAGCACAAGCTGATTATTTTAATTATCAATTTAATCCTACTGCACCGTATGAAATAATCTCAAACGATTGCTTATCAAAAGATGACTTACAACGTATCCATCACGTCGAAGCCACCTTAAACTTATTTCATAATAAAGGACACTTCGGCTTTCTTGTTTTTGAGCATGCAAAGGAAAAAAATCCTTTCGATTTCTTTGAGTCTATTTACCAGTTTACCAATCAAAAAAAATTTAATTTGCATCGTTATCAACTCGATGAACTATATCAGCTCTATGAAGCGTTCTTACTTAAAGAAGGATTCACACAACAAGCACTTGATGAGGTTCGTAAGCATTATCTAATGCGCTCGAATATAAAACCTAAGGTATACTTCCTTATATTAACCGATAAAACGATTAAACATAGCTGGTTTGAGGTATTACATAAAGAACATGCATTACCCTTAAACGATTTATTTAAATATAGTATCTGCGTGATCCTTAATCAAAAACCACACATATTTTATTATCAAAACAACACCGTAAAACTATATACCATAAGAAAACCTCAAGCCTAAATTGAGGTTTTCTTTCTTTTAACAAAAAAGTTAATGCGTCAACTATTCTACATCTAAAATTCTTAAACTATTCGTGGTTGTTCCTATCGGGAAGCCCCCTGTTAAAACAACCCGATTTCCTGCTTTAACAAGCTTATGATCTTTAACGTATTTCATCGCGTTCTTAACTAATGTCTCCGTATCCTCAACCAAAGGAAATTCTATCGCATTTATACAACTGTTTAGTGCTAAACTTCGCGCTTTCTCAGCAGTAGGAACCAACGCTAGTATCATTGTATTGGGTCGGAAACGCGATAATAATCTCGCGGTGTTTCCACTCACCGTAGGCGCGATGACAAGATTTGCTTGTCCTTGTAACACTGTGTGCGCAACACTCACCGCGATATTTGATGCAATGTCTTTTTTAACATTAGCACTCGCACGTTTAATCATATCCTCGCGTTTAATCTCTCTCTCCATACGTTTAGCAATGTTTTGCATAACTTCAACGCTTTCTATAGGATATCTCCCAATCGCACTCTCACCACTTAACATAATCGCGTCAGTGCCATCTAAAATCGCATTCGCTACATCACTAACTTCGGCGCGTGTAGGTTTAGGATGAATCTGCATACTCTCTAGCATTTGTGTCGCCGTAACTGTTATCTTGCCTTTAGCATGACATACCGCAATAATCTTTTTCTGGATAACGGGTACTTCCTCAGGTGGAACCTCTACCCCAAGATCACCACGGGCAATCATAACGCCGTCCGCAACATCGGTTATCTCATCGATATTATTGACACCTTCTTGATTTTCTATTTTAGCGATAATTTGAATCTCCGGACTACAGCCTTCTTGTAGTACATCACGGATGGCTAAAACATCCTCTTTTCTACGAACGAAAGACGCCGCAATAAAATCAATCCCCTGTTTACATCCCCAAAGAATATCTTGACGATCTTTTTCAGATAGGTATTCTAGATTTAGCTCAACACCAGGAATATTGATCCCACGTCGATCTTTAATCGTATGGGTATTAAATGACTCGGTGTGGATAATTTTCTTCTCTTTATCAATATCAACAACTTTTAATGTTAAATAGCCATCATCAACGACAATCATACCACCGATGGCGATGTCCTTATAAAGATCAGGGTAATTAACACTGAACTTCGTTTCATCACCTAATATTTCATTCATAAAAATGTTCACTTTAGAACCAAATGTAATTGTGGTTTGTCCACCTTTAAAACAATGCGTTCTAATTTCAGGCCCTCTCGTGTCTAATAAGGATGCTACATTTGTGTTTAATTCCTTATTCAGTTCTTTCATCGTGTTCAAACGATGTTCATGTTCTTCATAATTAGAATGGGAGAAGTTTAAACGAATGACATCCATTCCTGCTAAAAAGAGTTTTTTCATCATTTCTTTTGATTCTGTGGCAGGTCCTATCGTACAGACAATTTTTGTTTGATTAAAAGGAATCATTATTCTTTCACCTCTTTATGTTACGAGCTTTCCAAGTAAGCCGTAACGTTTTTTTGATACCGTTTTTTTCATTTTCAATGCTGTTTCAATATCTCTATCAATAACATCAAGTCCACTTAAACACATGATTTTACCGCCGACATCACGACTTAACAACTCGACGGCAAACTCCGCCATTTCCGTCGCCATAACTCGGTCAAAAGCCGAAGGTGTTCCACCCCGTTGCACATGTCCAAGCACGGTTGCGCGCGTTTCATACCCAGTATGTTGTTCTATATCTTTTGCTAGAACATGAACATCCAGCATTTTCTCAGTGACAACCACGACCGCATGGCGTTTATTGCGTTGGTAAGAACTTTGCACAGCTGCGAGTGTTTTTTCACGGTCATACCCTGTTTCAGGTGTAATAATAAACTCACTTCCTACTGAAATTCCAGCGTAAAGTGCTAAATCACCACAATGTCTTCCCATCACCTCAACAACGCTACAGCGTTGATGTGAAAACGATGTATCTCTTAGTTTATCAATCGATTCAACTGCGGTGTTTAACGCGGTAAAAAAACCGATGGTATAATCTGTTCCTGGGATATCATTATCGATTGTTCCGGGTAATCCGATACATTTAATACCATGATTATGCAACGCGAGTGCACCTCTAAAGGAACCGTCTCCACCGATAATAACTAATCCATGGATATTTCGTTTTGTTAAATTTTTAACGGCCTTAAGTTGGTATTTTTCTTCGATAAACTCTGGAAACCTGGCACTTCCTAAAATCGTACCACCACGGTTAATAATTCTTGAGACATGTTCACGAGTTAATTTTTTAATTTCATCATTCACAAGTCCTTTAAAACCGTTGTACACTCCATAAACTTCAAATCCATAATGAAATCCACTGCGAACGACAGCGCGAATCGCGGTGTTCATTCCTGGTGCATCACCACCTGATGTCAATACGGCAATACTTTTCATTTAACCACCTCTTGTTGTGTTATTATATCATTTATCTACGTTCTAGTTAACCTCACTTATTGTGTTAATTACAAACTGTATTGTCTTATTTTTACTTTCTAAATGCCCACTAAAAGTATATACAGCACCTGTTTGAATCATTTGGTAATGGTGTGAATAAGTGTTCGGAAAAACCACTGCATCAACGTTTTTCACATGATCACTTAAGGTTAAGAATGCCATTTTATCACCTTTTTTTGTCATAATTTCTTTAATTCTAGCAATATACCCAATGACTGAAACTCTTTTTTGTAGATGTACTGAATCTAAATCTTTAACCGTTGAATAGCCTTGCTTTTTAATCAAACCCTGATAGGTTTTAAGCGGGTCTTCCATCCATAGAAAACCTAAAGCCTCTTTTTCATAGCGCTTTAACACATCCTCTTCAAACTCGGGATACGCTGTTAAAACAAACTCACTATGCTTAATCGAATTAGCATATTCTTTAAAACGTTGAACAGCGTCAATATTTTCTATCATTGTTTTTCGCGTTAAACCAAACGTATCTAAAGCGCCTGCATAAATAAGGTACTGGTATGACCTAGTATTTAAACATGTCTGAGTACGATGAATAAAGTCGATATAGCTTTTAAATTCGCCTTTTTCTCGTTCTTCTAAAAGGTCTTTACAGAGCGTTTTACCAATGTTTTTAATCCCTATTAAAGGATAGTATAGAGCGCCTTCTATTAATGTAAAAGATGTGCCACTATACTGAATATTCGGTCCATTCAACTCTAAATTATACGTAAAAGCTTCTTGCATATAATCTTTCATTAGCGTTTCATTACCTAAAGCATTTTGCATAAGCACTGCAATAAAAAATGCCGGGTAGTGGGCTTTTAAATACGCCATCCAATAGGCGATCATCGCATAGGCGACAGAATGACTTTTATTAAATCCATAGTTTGCAAACTTGACGATATAATCATATATTTCGTTCGCTAATGCTTCACTATGACCTTGCTCTAGTGATTTTTCCACAAAACGTTGACGTTCTGCTTGTAAAACATCTTCATCTTTTTTGCTAACGGCACGTCGTAATAAATCCGCCTGATTCATGGTATATCCAGCAATGTTAGACGCTATTGCCATAATTTGCTCTTGGTAGAGTAAAATCCCTTGTGTACTTGATAATATCGGTTCTAATTTAGGTGTTAAGTAATCAACTTTAGCTTTGCCTTCTCTGCGTTTTAAATAGATATCTTTACTTTCCATCGGGCCAGGTCTAAACAACGCTAACACAATAACAATATCCTCAAACTGACGAATTTGCATATCTTTAATAAGCTTACGCATGCCTTGTGATTCAAGTTGAAATAATCCTGTAGTTGATTTTGTTCGCAACATTTCATATGTCTTTTCATCATCCAAAGGCAATGTGTACATATTGAGCCGTTTACCGGTATCTTTTTCAATATAGTCAAGCACATTTTCAATCATCGAAAGATTTCTCAAACCTAAAAAATCCATCTTAAGTAAGCCTAGTGCTTCTAGATCTTCCTGTCCAAACTGTGTTTGATGCATTCCTAAAAGCCCGGGTTGAATCGCTGTATAATCAATAATCGGCATACTTGATAAAATAATACCTGCTGCGTGTGTTGAAACATGTCTAGGTAACCCCTCAACACGAGCCGCAATCGATAACCAACGATGAAGCAACGCATCTTGATTCATACGGTTTTGAACATCACGATCGGTCTCAATCATATCTGTAATGGCATTAAAATGTTCGATTTTACGGCTCATTTCGTTTACGTATTTCGTTTCGATGTTTAATACTCTGGCTGTATCTCTTAATGCACTCTTTTTTAAAAATGTCCCAAAAGTACAAATATGACTAACAAATTCTTTACCGTACTTATGTTCAGTATATCGAATCACTTTCTCTCTTGCGTAATCCGGGAAATCGATATCGATATCAGGCATATTAATCCGGTCCTTATTAAGGAATCTCTCAAACAACAGCTGATGTTTAATCGGATCGACATCGGTAATCCCTAAAGCATACGCAACTAAACTACCTGGTGCACTTCCTCTACCAGGGCCTACTAAAATGTTATCCTTCTTAGCGAATCTCACAACATCCCATACGATTAAAAAATAATCTGCATAACCGAGCGAAATAATTGTGTCTAACTCTGTTTTTAAACGTTTATGATACGTTTCCTTGGAGTCCTTCAATGTCTTTAATCGTTTTTCTAATCCCCGTTCACTTAAAGCAGTTAAATATGCTTCACTGCTTAAATCATGGGGATTAGGATAAGTAGGTAGTAATGTTTCTTTTTTATCGATTATAAACTCATGAGCATCCATAAAACCATAAAGTTCTTTTAAATCTTTATCTGAAAAGGTGAACTCTGATATCTTTTTAAAATGATTGTCTACTTTAGACGCTTTTTCTAACTGAAATACCGTTCTTAAAGCATCGTATAAATCATCATCATTATCTTTAAAGTAATACACCATATCGATCGGCAGGGTTTTAATCCGTTTTTCAGTAAACTCCTTCAATAAGGGGTGTTTAGCGATATACAGTTTCTCACTCGTCATGCTTAACTCATGAAACACCTGTTCCGCGTTTTCTTCACTCATATCATTCCATAATGTTTTATAAGGATACACGACAATACTTAAATCTTTATGGTATTTCGTAAAAAGCGATATCGGAATGTGATTGTTATAACTTTGTAATGACGATAGTTTTAATAGATTACGATACCCTTGATAGTTTTTTGCATAACATACAATGTCGATATGCGGTAAATGGAAAATCCCTTCAAGTGTCACTTGTAACCCGATAATCGGCTTTATTTTTAACGCTTTACAAGCGGTATAAAAACGGTATGCACCATGCATTTTTTTATCTGTTAAAACAAGGGTTTTGTATCCTTGGTTTTTGGCATCTTTAACTAAGGTCTCAATCTGAATATTAGACCCGCTAAAACTGTATGCTGATTCTAAAAATAAGCTAACAGGATGCATTTTTTCACCTCACAACCTTTCTTTTATTGTATCATGATTTCAATTATTTACGTCCTGATTTCAGATAAAGAAAACACTTACAGAGAGCTTGTAAGTGTTATTTCTTTAATTTTACCCGATATGTTAAATAACCTACCGTCAAACAAATCACGAGAATAAATCCTCCGCGATACAACCAAACATCTGAATGTGCCTCTGAACTCACTTCCTCAACGGTAATATGAAAACGATGACGTTCATGGTATCCATTGACTCCGTAAATATCCAAAGTGTATATACCTTCTTCTTGAATGGTTGTTCCAGATTTAAACGGTTTATGATTTAAATACCCCTCACCGGCAAACGTAATCGTTCTCGGCGTTTGATAGACTTGGTTATGTAAAATGCCATCTAAATTTGAGTCTATCGTAAAACGTATGCTATGTTCATATTGATTGATACCTTTAACAATAAAAACGTACTCACCCGGTTCTTCAATTATTGTTTTTGATACATACAACTCACCATTTAGAAACAACTGTCCCTTCGGAACGTCCAATGTTATAGGTACACTCGAAACGAGTCCGTCTTCAACACCGATGATGCGTGGGTGTATTGTGAAAGGTATAATCGTTTCATCAAACTGTAATGTATAATGTCCTGGATAATCAAGTGTTACCCCATGTTCAAACCTTTCATCGTTTATGAGTACGCTATTTATAAATTCAATTTTTACTTCTCCGATATATTCTTGATATGGCTCAACTCCAACTATTTGATGACGCCAGAATAAGGATAAATCATGACTCACCGCTACATCATAATGTCCGTGATAATCTTTACTTAATAACCAACGATTATCATGCTCTGTATAACGCATTACTTGAAAATCAAGTGTCTCATACGAGTACTCCTCGTAATACACATCGAACAAGACCATATGTGTATGTTCAAAATGGTATGCTCTATCTGTACGTTCAGATTGCTCTACTAAAAACACCAAACCTTCTTCAAACTGAAGCGCCTTAACAATCTCACTAATATCGCCAAACGGCATGATTTGATTATGCAGTGTCTCACCATGAACATCAAGAACCCATAACCAAGCTTGAAAAAAATGGTCGCTCTCTTTATCGTTTACGTATCCGTAAACATACACTTTTTCGTCTTTTAAAAATGCGTTATTAGCATAATACCTCATGTCATCACAGCCGATTCTTACAGTAAACTGGTGCTTTCCCGTGGCAATTAGTTCTAATGTAAATACCTCTTCTTCATTTCTGTTTCGCTCGAATGTAAACGTTGTTTCTTCTTGATTTTCTGCGAACACCTGTAAACGTGAAAATCCAAAAACCATTAAAAAACATAAAAAAACACATCGCTTCATATTAAACCTCCTCATGGGTATAATACGTTTCGATGTGTTAATTTCTTTTTACTGAGTTAATCTTACTGTATCTCTTGCAATCATAACTTCTTCATTCGTTGGTACAAGCAATAATTTCACTTTAGAGTTCTCACTTGAAATGATTTTTTCTACACCACGCGCTTCATTTGCCTTTAAATCGAGTTCAGCACCTAAAGCGCTTAATCGATTTACAATTAACTCACGGGTATTCGGTGCATTTTCACCCACACCTGCGGTAAAGGCAATCGCGTCAATACCGCCCATGGTTAAATAATAAGCGCCAATGTAATCAGCAATCATCTTAACTTGTTTTTCAATCGCTAAAAGACTACGGCGATCCCCTTTATACGCAGCATCCCATAAATCTCTTGAATCACTAGAAACACGGCTGACGCCTAAGTACCCGGATCCTTTATTTAAATCATTCATGACTTGTTGGACGGTTTTATTTTCTTTTGTGGTTATAAACTCTATAATTGCCGGATCAATATCGCCACTTCTCGTTCCCATAGAGATTCCTGCTAAGGGGGTAAAGCCCATTGAGGTATCGACACTTATACCACCGTCAACGGCACAAATACTCGCCCCATTACCGATATGCAGTACAACCGTTTTTAATGATTTTACATCTTTTCCTAACATCTCCGCAACACGTGCTGAAACATATTTATGGCTTGTCCCATGAAATCCGTACTTACGTACACGGTATTTCTCATACCATTCATACGGCGTTGAATACATATACGCATCTTCCTTCATCGTTTGATGGAATGCTGTATCAAATACCGCCACTTGTGGTGCGTTTGGTAAAGCTTCTTGAAAAGCGTGAATTCCAGTGAGATTTGCGGGATTATGAAGCGGTGCTAAATCACTTACTTCTTCAATTGCTTGAATAACCTCTGCGTTAATGACCACAGAGTCGCTAAATTTCTCTCCCCCGTGGACAACACGGTGTCCTACAGCTAAAATCTCTTCGTAAGATTTAACTACTTTTAAATCCACGAGTTGCTTAAGTAAAAGATTAACCGCAACTCTATGGTCTTGAATATCAATTGTTTCAGAATGTTTTTCACCATTCACCTTAATTGTAAAAACGGCGTTTGGTAAACCGATTCTCTCTACGACACCACTTGTAACTACTTTTTCAGTAGGCATTTCAAGTAGCTGGAATTTTAACGATGAACTTCCTGCATTAACCGCCATAATTTTCATTGTACATCTACCTCTTTCTTTTTAAACCATTGATCCATTTTATACAGTGCTTTATTAAATGCATCTAAATCAGTAAAACTCGGGAGATCTACTAATAAGAAATCATCTAACTTATCGGATGGTTTGGATTTTTTTTGTAAAATCAAAATACTTTTAGGATGCGTTTTAAATAAACTCTCATCTAATTTAATAAGCCCAAACAAATGCGCTTTTTCTTGTAGAATTTCTTTAAATGTTGGATGTTCTTTCTGATCAAAAAAATCATTCTCAATAACCGCAATAAAATACTTTTCAGGTGCTAAATGTTCTAAATGATGAACAATCGTGTAATACGGTAAATACCCGCTTTTTTGCGAAACGCTTTTAGGGGGAAAATCAGTCACCATTAAATCGTATGGCCCCAAATTAAACGTCAGTGTGTCTTGATGGAATATCTGGTGTTTCATTTCTAACGCATCAAACAAATTTCTAGCGAGTTTACACATTAATGGGTCATCATCAACGCCATGGATATCCAGTGGTTCATCTACATGGTTAGCTAAAGCAGCGATTAAGTTTCCTGTCCCCACCAAAGGGTCGAGCACCTTTAAAGGTTCCTTAGCGTATAATTTATTAATCAGATAGCTCAAAAAAATGCCGATGGTGTCTGGCGTCATTTGAGCATTCGTTATACGATCCGTTTTAAATCCTCGAAGTAAGCTGAGTTGAATACTTTTACGAATCGTTTCCTTGTCGTAAGCTTGATTAACAACCTTCAATTTCTCTTTTTTAAAAAAGGCATTTAAAGTCTCGTTATCGAAAGTCGTTTCATCATCTAACAAAAAATTAATCGCTTCATTTAGTCCTTCTAAATAGCTCTTTTTTAAGTGTTTAGAGTATCTTTCAGCACAATGATCTAAATACATAAAAAATTGTTCTATTGCTTCGGATGGTTTCATAACATCACCAGCTTGTATTCTATCATAATATACTTAGGCTTGTCCACCTTTTACAAATATAAATCTCTGTAAAAACACGTCTTAATGGTAAAATATATTAACATTTGGTATGATGAGTTTAAGGGGGATTATATGAAAAAAATGGCGATAAAATTTATTGAGTGGTATCAACGCAGTAGTAAACATTCAAACCCTACTTGTCGTTATTCACCCACGTGTAGTCAATACGCTAAGGAAGCGTTTGAAACACGTCATTTTTTGTATGCACTTCTTTTAACCACTTGGCGAATTTTACGTTGTAATCCGTTTAGTAAAGGTGGTTTTGATCCCGTCCCTAAAAAGAAAACAAAAAAAGAGTAAACAAGGTGGTTTTTTGTTTACTTATACTAAACTATTATTTTAGAAAAACTAAATAAAACACTTGCATTTATATTGCTTTTTGATACAATGTTATCGACACTTTTAAATGAAAGGATTTGATTATTATGAAAAACAGAAAATTATTCACTTCAGAATCCGTTACAGAAGGGCATCCAGATAAGATTTGCGACCAAATATCTGATGCTATATTAGATAAAATTCTAACCGATGACCCTGAAGCTAGAGTCGCTTGTGAAACTGCGGTAACAACAGGACTAGTCATTGTTATGGGAGAAATAACTACAACTACATACGTTGATATTCAACGTATTGTTAGAGATATCGTCAAAGAAATTGGCTATGACCGTGGAAAATACGGTTTTGATGCAGAAACGATGGGTGTATTAGTCGCGATTGATCCTCAATCACCGGATATCGCTCAAGGTGTTGACGAAAGTTCTGAAGACGATAAAGACCTTGGTGCGGGAGACCAAGGTATTATGTTTGGATACGCTACAAACGAAACACCTGAATATATGCCTTTAACCGCAGTGTTTGCGAGTAAGTTAGCACGTCGCTTAAGTGAAGTTCGTAAAAACGGTCCTTTGAAATATTTACGTCCTGATGGAAAAACGCAAGTCACGATTGAGTTCGATGAGTTTGATAAACCGGTTCGTGTTGATGCGATTGTAGTATCGAGTCAACATGCTCCAAATATTAAACAAGAACAAATTCATAGAGATATTCGTAAAGAAGTTATTGATGCTATCATTCCTCAAGAACTTATTGATGAAAACACGAAAATCTATATTAA
>SKIW01000032.1 GCA_007116245.1 Candidatus Izemoplasma sp.
AGCATTTGGAACAAAGGAAGACATCGATCAACTACTCGATGAAGCGATCACTTACGACTTTAAAAGTGTTTGTGTAAACCCCACCTGGGTTACGTATGCTGCAGAAAGCTTAAAAAAGTCAGACGTCTTAGTTTGTACCGTTATCGGATTCCCACTCGGTGCAAGCACAACGCGCACTAAAGTCTTTGAAACAGAAGACGCGATTGAAAACGGTGCTGATGAAATCGATATGGTTATCAATGTTGGCTGGGTTAAATCTGGTCAATATGACCTTATTAAGGAAGAAGTTAAACAACTTAAAGAAGCATGTGGAAAACGGGTTTTAAAAGTTATTTTAGAAACGTGTTATCTTACAAACGAAGAAATCCGCTTAGCGAGTATCGCAAGCTTTGAAGGAAATGCCGATTTCGTTAAAACAAGCACAGGCTTTGGAACCGGTGGTGCGACATTAGAAGCTGTAAAAATTATGGCAGAAATCGCACGTGGCAAAGGAGTTAAAGCCAGTGGTGGTGTGAAAACAAAAGAAGACGTTAACATGATGATTGAAGCCGGTGCAACCCGCATTGGTACAAGCAGTGGTGTTGCGTTAATGAACGATGAAGAAAGTCAAGAAAGTTATTAATAGGAGGCCATTATGAGTATACCAACTCCCCATATTGAAGCAAAAAAAGATGATATCGCAAAACTTGTTTTAATGCCCGGTGATCCATTGCGCGCAAAAACGATTGCCGATACATATTTAGAAAATGTTACACAGTTTAATACCGTACGCAATATGTTCGGTTACACAGGAACGTATAAAGGTAAACGTGTAAGCGTCATGGGTAGCGGTATGGGAATGCCGAGTATCGGAATTTATTCATTTGAACTCTTTACTTTTTACGGCGTTGAAAAAATTGTACGGATAGGATCTTGTGGCGCGTACTCAAAAGATTTAAAACTTTACGATGTCTTACTAGCCGATTGTGCTTACAGTGAATCGAGTTACGCTAAAACACAATCCGGTACATACGAAGATACCTACACGTATCCTTCAGCGGCGTTAAATCAACAAATTGAAGCAAATGCTGAAACCTTAAATATCCCGATTACTAAAGGCACTATTCATTCAAGCGATGTCTTTTACCGTGAAAACTTTGATGATTATAAAACCATTTATCAAAATCACCAAGCGATCGCTGTAGAAATGGAAGCTTTCGCACTCTTTCATAATGCTGCGGTAACGAACAAACAAGCCGCATGTCTTTTAACCGTCTCAGATTCGTTGGTTACTAAAGAAGCAACCACTTCTGAAGAACGTCAAAACGCGTTTACAAAAATGATGGAAATCGCGTTATCACTCGCATAAAAAAATAAGTGCTTCGGCACTTTTTTTGGAGGGCTCTATGCAGCTAACTACGTATCAACATAACCATACAGTTTATCAATATATAACCTCGAAACAGTTTAAATCGCGTGTCTTAACCATACGCT
The DNA here is from genome assembly GCA_007116245.1 of Candidatus Izemoplasma sp. Lineage (GTDB taxonomy): Bacteria > Bacillota_I > Bacilli_A > Izemoplasmatales > Izemoplasmataceae > CSBR16-104. Next base: position 1,474 of record SKIW01000032.1, read on the forward strand.
TTTTAAGCGATCTTAATAACGTAAATCCAACAGAAAGACATATCATGATTAATATGTTGAAAGCGAAAAACGCTAAAACAAAAACACGCAAAGCACAAAGTAAACATTTAGAATCCTTATACGACAGTATGCTTTATACCCATGCATCTAAATTAGGCACACAACACGTTTTACAAATCACGTTTCTGTTTATCGATGATACGTATACGATCGAAAAAAACTTGCTAAATGAAGTGCTTTATTTTCTTAAAACTACACTTTATGAACCGCTTTTTGATCAACAAAGTTTAGATGAAGAAAAACAGTTTCTTAAAGACTACTTTAAAGCAGAGTATACGAATAAAACACGTTACGCACAGAAGCAATACATTAAGCATCTTTACAAGGATTACCCTTACAAAACACACGCGTTAGGGGATGAACAAAAAATCGATCAAATTACTTTAGACGATATTACTAAATGTTATGATGAGATGATGCAAGAAAGTCGTATTTTCATCTCATTCCTAAGTAATAATGATCCTAAGCGTATTCATCCGCTTATCTCAAATACAATTAACTTAAATAGTGTAAACGATTCGTTTACACCGCTTATTAAATACAATTTTAAACCTTTAGATACCGTAAAAGAAACTTTAGATGTATCGCAAAATCGGCTCTTCATGACACTAAAATCGGATGTTTATATGAAAGATAAGAACTATTTTACGATGCTTGTGTTTAACGCAATGCTTGGTGAAGGTAGTGACTCATTGTTGTTTAAAACTATTCGTGAAGATGCTTCTTTAGCGTACTATGTATACTCAAGTTACTCTCCTTTCACAGGCCTTGTTACAATGACATGCGGAATGCATAGTGATAATGTTGAACAAGGAAAAATCTTAATGCTTGATGTTGTTAACCGCTTAAAATCCGGTGATTTTACGGAAGAAGATTTAGAACTCGCGAAAACGCACCTTCTGACAAACATAAAACAAGGTTATGACCACCCCATAAGCTTATCGTTAAAAGCATTACGGTATGCTTTGTTTGATATTCCCTTTGAAGAAGAAACACTTATTCATGAACTTGAAACCGTTACAAAAGAAAGTGTTTTAAAGCTTGCATCGGATATCCGTTTGATTTTTACCTACGAACTTGGAGGTGCACATGAAAACCATTGATTATCCTAGTTTTAACGAAACTCTACACACATTTTATATCCAAGATAGATTAAAAGTCATTTTAATCGAGAAACCGTATTTTCATAAAACATACGTTTCTTTATCAACCCCACTCGGGGCTTTAAACACTGGCTATTTAGATTCAGAAGGAAAACCACAAACCGTTCCTAAAGGGATAGCGCATTTTTTAGAACATAAGATATTCGAACAAGATGGTCAAGATATATCGCGTCAGTTTGCCTTACAAGAAGCGAATATTAACGCCTATACAGAGTATACTAGAACAACCTATTTATTTCATTCAACCAATCACTTATACGATAATATTGAACGACTAATAACAATGTTTTTTCACCCGAAATTTAGTGAAGAAGGGGTGGAAAAAGAAAAAAACATTATTTTAGAAGAACTCAATATGCATCTTGATGATCCCTACTACCGACAGTATCACACACTGCTTAATGGGTTATACCATCACCATCCGATTAAGTACGATATATTAGGCACAAAAGAAAGCATTAAAGCCATTGATAAATCGGCACTTAATGCGATGCATGAAGCATATTATCGGCCAGAAGATAGTGTTCTAGTTGTCATCGGTGATTTTGACGTTGAGGCATTGTACCAACAACTGCAATTAATCTCGCTTCCTAAACCTACATTAATGCAACCTTGGCAAGCTGCGATAAACGAACCAATTGAAAGTGTCATTTCTGCAAAAACCCTTAAGGAAGACGTCTTATTACCAAGCTTATTAATTGGAATAAAATTGAACACAGAGCAACCTTTATCGCCTTATCAAAGAATAAAATTTCATTTATCCTTTTCTATTTATATGGATTTACGATTCGGGAAATCCAGTGATTTTTACGAATGGTTGCTCGATGAAAAGCTTATTAATGATGCCTATGGACTCGATATTAGTTTAGAAAAAGAATACGGGTACGTTTTAATAGGATCCGAGACACCCAACCCAGAAACATTATATGAGGCATTAGTCGAGCATCTCTTAAATCCAACGATTAAACGCAGTCATATCGATGACTTTAATCGTGTTAAAAAACATTTATTAGGCAGCTTTGTAATGTCTTTAGATAGCCTTGAGTTTGTCGCTCATGAAACCAGTCGATTAGCATTGGATAATCTTTATATATATGATGTGATCGACATTGCGCAAAGCATTACATTTGAAGATGTTATAGCACAAGAAAAACATTTTGTGAAAGCCGCTTTATCAAGTGTTATAACTGAACCAAAAAACGACGCTCAATAAGCGTCGTTTAGCTATTTTCTATACATACTTTAAAGTGTTCTACGATATCGTGGAGCACTTTTTTTCGAATCGGCTCATTCAAGAGTTCATGGCGTGAGTTAGGATACACCTTATGCTTAACATTTGTGAAACCTTGCTGCTCTAAAAACTGACTGAGCTTTTGGACACTCTTCCCATAATCACAAAGGGCATCTTGATCTCCGCAAATGATGTAATATAAATCATTACTTCCCGGAAATGGACACCATTGATGTGCAACTAAAATAATGTCAAATAAATCTAACTGTGCTGAAATCGTAAAGGGTAAACCGATTTTCGGATCTTTTTGAGCCTGATTTTGAACTTCTTTATTGCTTGTGACCCATTCATGTCGATGTTCGATAAGTCCACGTTTTTTCATTGAATTATACGCGTTATCTTGGGTTAAATCAGTGATGAGTTTGCTAATATGATACGGTCCTTTTATTAGTTTTACCGCTTTTGCCAGCCGCTTCACCATTTTAACCTTAACTTTTGAAATAAACGGTGAACCAATGTACACAACACCATCATAAATATCGTGTTTTTGATTGATTAAAGCTCTTAAGATTAACGTCCCCATCGAATGTGCAATCGCAAAAATAGGTAACTGTGGATTCAAATCATGTGTGTATTTAAAAATATCATAAGTCGTATCAATTTGCTTTTGAGCGCCATGATTTTCTGCGAAAATCACTAAATCATCGTATTCTGCAGTGTTACCGTGTCCTAAATGATCATGCATCACGACATAAAACCCTTGATCCGCAAGTGCTTTAGCGGTTTCTTGATAACGTAATGCATGTTCGCTAGCACCGTGAAAAATATTGACAAACGCGATTGCTTCGTCTTTAGGTTCAACTGTGTAGATAGTTATATCCTTTCCGTGTGTTCCCTTAATAATTTCTTTATTCATAACGTCCCTCCCTAGGGAAATTATATCATATTTAAAGGTCTCTTAAAAATCTATTATATTTATAACTATACGTTAACCTGCATTTTTTCTTTAAAACTCGATTTTTTTAACGATATCTTTTTAAAAAAGACAATATTTAATACATTTTTTCTAAAATTAAGTATAATTACGGTCTTATCGAGTACTTATTGCAAAGTGACTTAGTAGAACATCTTTGTTATGCTATGACAAAAAGGAGAGTTTATGGTTAATCAAGTTGTTTTAGTCGGACGTTTAGTTTATGATCCAGAATTACGGGTGCTTGAAGATGGTAAGAAAGTGACTACGATAACCCTCGCATTACAACGAAGTTTCAAAAATGCTGAAACTGGCACCTACGATACGGATTTTATCCGTTGTACTTTATGGAGTGGGATAGCCGAGAACACGGTACAGTATTGTAAAAAAGGGGCAACGATTGGTGTAATTGCTAGATTATCACAAAGATTCTTTGAATACGGCGACGAAGAATCGTTTAGTTATCCCGAAATTGTTGCTGAACGCGTATCGTTTATCCAAAAAGCGAATGAACCAAAAGAATAAAAAACGCTTCGGCGTTTTTTTACTGCTCTAATCGTAAAATGTGGTATCATAGAATGAGAAGCGAAAAGAGGTGGAAACATGAAACAATACTTAGATTTTTTAAATCATATACTCACCCATGGTGACACTAAAAATGACCGCACGAAAACAGGTACTATATCGACATTCGGGTATCAAATGCGCTTTGATGTTTCAGAATATTTTCCGCTTTTAACGACTAAAAAAGTGCATTTTAAGAGCGTTGTTCACGAACTCCTTTGGTTTATACAAGGCGAAACAAATATCCGACCATTAGTGCTGAATAATGTACGGATTTGGAATGAGTGGCCTTATGAAAAATACAAGAAACATCCTGATTATCAAGATGAAACGCTTGAACAGTTTATCGAGAGGATTAAAGACGATGAGGCCTTTGCATTAAAACACGGTGATTTAGGCCCTGTATACGGGAAACAATGGCGTGCATTTGAAGGACGTAAATCGACAGTTGACCAACTACAACTCGTGATTAAAGAAATTCAAAGTAACCCGCATTCAAGACGCTTAATTGTGAATAGTTGGAACCCACCATTAATCAATGAAATGGCGCTTCCTCCCTGCCATATGATGTTTCAGTTTTATGTTAGAAATAATACGTTAAGTTTACAACTTTATCAACGCAGCGCAGATGCCTTTTTAGGTGTTCCATTTAATATTGCTAGTTACAGTTTATTATTAATGATGGTCGCGCAAGTTACGAACCTTAAAGTAGGTGAGTTTGTTCATACTATGGGTGATGCACATATTTATGAAGATCATCTTGAACAAGTAAAAACGCAATTATCTAGAACACCTAAAACATTGCCTAAAGTATCGTTAAATCCAAATATTAAAAATCTTCTAGATTTCACATATAATGATATAACATTACACGATTATGATCCTCATCCAATCATTAAAGCGAAGGTAAGTGTCTAATGATTTCCTTAATAGTCGCGTATGATGATACTAGAGTGATTGGTAAAAATGGCAAACTACCTTGGTACTTTAAAGACGATTTAGCGTATTTTAAAAGAATCACTGAAAATCATACTTGTGTGATGGGGCGAAAAACCTACGAGTCGATTTTAGAAAGACTTCATAAACCGCTGCCTAATCGAAACAATATCGTCGTATCTAGAACGATTAGCGATCAACGTGTAACCGTAATCGATGATTTTTTAAATTACTTAAAAAGTGTCGATGATACTGAAGAAGAAATCTTTATTATCGGGGGTTCAGAAATATACCATATGGCACTACCTCATGCCGATCGGCTATACATCACGCATATTCACGGAACCTATGAAGGCGATACATATTTCCCTGAGATAGATTTTACTGAGTATACAAGAATATATTACGAACCAAAAGAACACTTAAGTTTTGCAATCTATGAGAGGAGAGTACTATAATGGGCACACTGCTTTACTTTATTGTTAGTTTTCTCTTCGCAATGGGATACATTCTCCTTTTCAATGTAACCGAGCTTATTTTAATTAACGTATTATTTTGGGCACTATTTTTCGTTTTGGGATTGTTAAGTGCTTTCGTGATCTTTTTACTAATTTTTAGTTTAATCGGATACTCAATTCGCAGCATTGATGCGCATAATATGAAACGTCATCGCTTTGTAAACTGGGTATTACGTATCGCATTTAATCTTTTAAATGTGAAGCTTGTTGTCACTGGTAAAGAGAATATCCCTAAAAAAGGGGAGAAATTTATCTTTGTCTGCAATCATCAAGAAAACTATGATATTATGGCGATTAAACCAGTATTAAAAGATCATCCTCTTAATTTTATTGCAAAAAAAGAAGTTTTTTCATGGCCGGTATTAGGACATTGGATTAAAGTATTAGGAAATATTCCCATCGCAAGAGAAGCGGACCGCAGTGCCGCAGAAAGTATCGTTAAAGGAATAAAGCTTTACCAATCAGGGATTCCTATGGCGATTTTTCCTGAAGGGAAGCGGACGTTTAGTAACACAATGACACAGTTTAAACCAGGGGCTTTTAAACTTGCGACGAAACCTAAAGCAGATATCTTAGTAGGAACGATTTATGATTTTCCAATGGTTTTTAAAGGCTGGCCGATTATAAGACAAAAGATCTACTTGCATTTTCATCCATTGCTTACGCATGATACATATCAAGATATGAATACCATTCAACTAAGCGATTACGTTAAAAGAATGATCCAAAACAAACTTGATGACTATGAAAAAACACTAAAATCATAAAACCTATGCTATAATACCGATACAAGGAGTGATGCACTATGCGTATGGTTGATATAATTGAAAAGAAACGCGATAAACACCCTTTAACTAAAGATGAAATTCATTACGTTATTTCAAAATACGTCAAGGAAGAAATTCCCGATTATCAAATGAGTAGTTTGCTGATGGCAATCTACTTTAATGGTATGACCGATGATGAAGCTACGCATTTAACCGAAGCCATTTTAAAAAGTGGCGACAGAATAGATTTAAGCGCGATTGATGGGATTAAGGTTGATAAACATTCTACCGGCGGTGTCGGTGATAAAACAACCTTAGTACTCGGACCACTCGTAGCGTCATGTGGTGCAAAGTTCGCAAAACTTTCCGGTCGTGGTCTTGGTCATACAGGAGGAACACTTGATAAATTAGAAAGTATTCCTGGATACAATATTTCCTTAGATAACGAGGCATTTGTTAAACAGGTTAATGATTTAAATATCGCCGTCGCCGGTCAAACCAGCAAGTTAGCACCCGCTGATAAAATGCTTTATGCTTTAAGAGATGTAACAGGTACCGTCCCAAGTATTCCTTTAATCGCCAGTTCGATTATGAGTAAAAAACTTGCGAGTGGGGCAGATGTTATTGTACTGGATGTGAAAATTGGTGAAGGCGCATTTATGAAAACCTTAGAAGATGCCCGGAAACTCAGTCAACTGATGGTGAAAATCGGTAAGAACTTTGATCGTAAAGTCATTGCATTTATTACTGATATGAGTGAACCTTTAGGCTTTGCAATTGGGAACAAACTCGAAGTCATTGAAGCAGTTAGAACACTGCAAGGGAACGGACCAAACGATTTACAAACTTTATGTGTTGAAATCGGTAGTTATCTTGTATATCATGCATCGATTACAGAATCATTAAAAGAGGCTAAAAAACTTATTGAGACAAAAATTCAATCGCTTGAAGCCAGTGATCTATTTAAAAAACTAATTGAAGCACAAGGTGCAACAATGCCAGACTTAAATGATTACATTCATGTTAATGGGATTATCGCTGTAAAAAGCAATCGCGAAGGCTATGTTCATAAACTCGATGCTTTACAAATCGGCTTAGCCGCTATGCGACTTGGCGCAGGAAGAGAAACAAAAGATGATCTTATCGATACCGATGTGGGTATTGTATTAAACAAAAAAGTTGGCGATAGCGTTAACAAAGATGAGGTTTTAGCGTACGTTTATAATAATAAACCGGATATAACTGAAGAAATACGAATGGTTTTAGATGCGTATACCATCGATGAAAAACCTGTACATAAGAAACCTTTAATTATCGAAATCATTGAATAAGTGGCTACGGCCACTTTTTTTTGGAGATTGTATTTCCGAGAAACTAGTTTAGCGGAGTCATTAACACCTACTTAAACATCGCCTGAATCTAAAGCAATACTTGTTTATAGGGGATAATCAACGTATAATAAGAATAGAACAATTCGGAGGTTGAACTATGTCAAAACTCACTTCGCGTCTTAAAAAAACCCGCGCTTCAATTAGTATAAAAACCTACAAAAGACCTATGGCTTTTGTTATTTTAATGATGATTGGCATAAATTTACTTATTTTAGTCATTGCGGCGATTATCGCCTCACTGATTGATGACACCTACACTTCATTTATCGATGCTTTCACAAACGGAAGCGTTAAATGGATGCTTACCCCGAATGCAATCCTCGTCATCGAAAACCCCCAGACGCTCGCTTTAGCGGTTTTAGTCTTAATTACTGGACTCGTCTTGTTTTCAGGTACCATTATCGCACTTACAACAAACGCGATTAAAGACTACTTTGCTAAAAAGCAATCCGGCTCAGGAAAAATTTACTTAGAAAACCATATCGTTGTGTTGAACTGGAATAATAAAGTACCAGAGCTTGTCGCAGATTTATTATATGTAAGCAGTCGCCATGTCACACTGATGATTTTAGCGGATATTGATAAAGCATACGCTGAAAAGCAAATTGCTAATGCCATAAAAAAGGTTACTAAAAACCATGATAATATAAAGAACTTAAATGTTTTAGTCAAACGTGGCGATCCGTTAGTCAAAAGTGATCTTGATGATATTTCAATTGAACAAGCAGATGCAATCTTAATCATGAACAAAGAAATCAAACGATTCGCTACGAAAGAACTCAGTGAAAGCGACTTAAACATCTTAAAAGTTATTTTAAGCTTAGGTCAGCTCAAACTCCCACATCATCCTCCGATTGTCGCAGAAATCAAATGCATTGAGACAAGCGCAAAAATTGCGACCATGGCAAATGTCGTTGATAACCTTAAAACACATACCATTGTCCCGATTTGTTTTGACCGTCGTTTAGGGCAAATCATCGCCCAAACAATCATCGAAAAACATATGGAAGATGTCTATTTATCGTTGTTCTCTTTTGATGGTTCAGAAGTATATCGTTTAGAAAAAACATCGTTTGAAACCTGTTTAAATGAATCTTCACATGCGATTCCTCTTTCTATAATCGATAACGATCTATTCGTACTATCAAGCAATAATAAAACCAAACGACTAACCTCAGAACACCCTCATAAACCACTTAAGTTAACTGTCAAGCCAATCCACGAAAAATCGATTCACGATGTTTACATTTTAGGTGAAAACAATAAAGTTCAATTTATTCTTGAATCGTTTAACGCATACGAACGTTTATATAACAGCTCGTTTCAAGCTGAAGCGCTTTCGCAAGAACGTTTACCAGCGTTAGTTAAAGAGATTAAAGAGACACAAAAGAACGTCACGTTCTTATTGCTCAGTGATGAAACAAAAGAACAAGAAGCCCTTGATGCGAACGTGATCGATACGTTGATTTATTTAGAAGGGGCGCTACAAGGCCATGATGTTCATATTATCGTTGAGTTGCTTGATCCTAAAAATGATCGAATTATTAAAGATTTTAATATTGAAAACACCATTATTAGTAATAAAATAATTTCTTTACTTTTAAGCAAGTTAGCACTCTTCCCGGAAACGGCAGCGTTTTATGAGAACTTGCTTACGATTGAACCAAGCGCAGAAGGAAAAGATGATTATGCCATTGTTATTCAACCGGCAAAACAATGTCTTAAAACAGCATTACCAATCACATTTAAGTCTCTGAAACAAGCAGTACAGTCATTTTATGAAGCCTATGATAAGAAACTGATGTTCATCGGAGTTATCCGAAATGATATAACCGAGATTTTCGATGGTGATTTCCATGAAATTAAAGCGTTTACGATTAATCCAGAAGACCATTTAGTATTTATGAAACTATAGAAAGGAAAAATTATGAAGGACGTAATTCACTTTTACCGTGTCAATAATTTAGAAAATATTCGCTATTTTTACGAAGAAGTGCTTGCTTTAAAACGTTACAAAGATCAAGGAAAATGTTTGATTTATGACACAGGAGGCCATGGAAAACTCGGATTTTGCACACATCATCCTGCAAACATTAACGATAACACATGTATCACATTCGTTTATGCCACTCAAGCGGAAGTCGATCAAAAATATCGACACTTTAAAGCGCTCGGTATTACGAAAAATGAACCAAGCAAAAACGAAACATTTAACATATATCATTTTTTTATTAAAGATAATGAAGGAATGACATTAGAATTTCAAACATTTCTATAATTACAACAACGCTTTCACCTTTAAAAGAACCACATGATACGCTATAATGGAAAAGGGAGTGATGGTTATGAAAATATTATTTGTTGGAAGTGAAGCAACACCGTTTGCAAAAACAGGCGGACTCGCAGATGTCCTTGGCAGCTTGCCACAAGCACTCGCACAACGAGGTCACGAAGTCGCATTAGTCATACCAAAGCATCGAATCGTTAAAGAAAACTATCAAAAATCGGTGGTCTCATTAAAACAATTTCGTGTAAAAGTACATACTAAAGACGAGTATGTTGGGATTGAAACCATGGAGCATCAAGGTGTGAAAGTATACTTTATCGATAACGAGTATTATTTCGGATATCGCGAGCGTCTTTACGGCGATTTCGATGATGGAGAGCGGTACGGGTATTTTAATCAAGCGGTTGTTCAAATGCTGCATCAATTAGATTATTTTCCTGATATTTTACATTTAAACGACTGGCAAGCAGGGCTAATTCCTTACATCATTAAAACAAACCACGCTAAAGATCTTCGTTATCAAAACATAAAAACGCTTTTTACAATTCATAATATTGCTTATCAAGGCGCTTTTTCAAAAGCGTTACTACCGTATTTAAATGTTCCTTTTAAAGCAGAACTAGAGTTTGAAAATCAAATAAACTTCTTAAAAACCGCCATCGTAACCGCAGATCGCATTACGACAGTGAGTCCTAATTACAAAGATGAACTCACGCATGATTACTTCGGATTTGGTATGAGCGGATTATTAAGAGAACGCTATGATAAACTAGAAGGCATTCTCAATGGTCTAGATATGGATGAGTTTAATCCTAAAACTGATGAGCGTATCGCGACTCAGTTTGGGGTTCATAATTATCTCAAAGGTAAAAAAGAGAATAAAGCGGCATTACTTAAAGTCTTTCATTTAGAACCGTTAGGGTTACCGATTATTAGTATGGTCTCACGATTGACAGAAGCAAAAGGCTTTCCGCTAGTAGAAGAGATCATCGAAACATTGCTTAAAGAAAAGAAAATTCAGTTTGTTGTATTAGGAAGCGGAGACCAAAATATCGAAGCCTTCTTTAACCATCTCAAACAAAAATACCCAAAACATGTTGGGCTTTACTTCGGATATAGTGATGCACTTGCACGGCAGATTTATGCGGGTTCTACCTTCTTTTTAATGCCATCACGGTTTGAACCATGCGGTCTAGCCCAACTTATTAGTATGCGCTATGGGACATTACCGATTGTTCGAGAAACCGGTGGGTTAAAAGATTCTGTAATGCCTTATAATAAATACACACATGAAGGTACAGGCTTTAGTTTCACGAACTACAATGCCCATGAAATGCTAGATATTATTCGTGAAGCCTTAGATTTATATGATGACCAAGTGAATTATAAAAAGCTCGTTAAACGTGTTATGCAAGAAGATTTTAGTTGGGAAAAAAGCGCATTGAAATACGAATTACTATATCAAAAAATCAAGGAGGCATAAAATGAAAACCTTAGCACTGATTTTAGCGGGAGGACGGGGTTCACGCCTTGATTTACTTTCAGAAAAACGTGTTAAACCTGCTGTCCCTTTTGCTGGGAAATACCGCATTATCGATTTTACATTAAGCAACTGTTGTAACTCAGGTATTTACGACATCGGGATATTAACGCAATACTTACCACTTTCTTTAAACGAACATATCGGTGTTGGAAAACCTTGGGACCTCGATAGAAGGGATACCCAACTATCACTACTCCAACCTTATAAGGACTGGTATGCAGGTACAGCGGATGCGGTACTGCAAAACATTGAAGTCGTTAAACGCAGCAATGCAGACTATGTTTTAATCTTATCGGGTGATCATATTTATAAAATGGATTACCAAAAAATGATTAAACATCATGAAGCATGCAAGGCAGACTTAACCGTCGCTGTTCAACCGGTAGCTTGGGAAGAAACGGATCGTTTTGGGATTCTTACTACTGATGAATCAACAAGAATAACGAAGTTCCGTGAAAAGCCAAAAGATGCGGATAGCAATCTTGCTTCGATGGGAATTTACGTGTTCAATAAAAAGACCTTAATAGAAGCACTAGAAACGATTATTGAACCTGATTTAGACTTTGGTAAACATATTATTCCAACACTTCTAAAAACGCATGACGTTTTCGCGTATGTTTTTGATGATTATTGGAAAGATGTTGGAACGTATGATGCTTATTTAGAAGCTAACTTAGAACTTACAGGCACCGTTGACAAAGTCCCGCTTGACATGTATGATCGTAACTGGCGGATCTTCACTAAAAGCGTCGAGATGCCCGGTGTAAAAGTGGGTAGTAAAGCAGTCATTCATCAAGCACTAATCGCGAATGGATGCATTGTCGCTGGTGAAGTTTATCGTAGTGTTTTAAGTCCTGGTGTCATCATTCATCCAGGCGCGATTGTAAAAAATAGTGTTATCTTAAACGACACTGAAATAATGCCAGGCGCAGTTATCGATACAGCCATCATCGATAAAAACGTCAAAGTTGATTTTAATGCTAAAATCGGATACGGTGATGATTATTCACCTAATAAAGATAAACCAGATCTTTTAGCAAGCGGTATCAACGTGATAGGGAAAGGTGTCTTAGTACCAGAAAATACGGTTATCGAACGTAACTGTAGAATTTTTAGTACTGCGAAGTTCACATCTAAACTTATAAAAACAGGGACAACATTAAAATAAGTCACAATGTTTGTGACTTATCTTTTTGAAGGTATTGATCAATCGCGTTTAAATAAGGGACACTCGGTCGATACGATAACGGGATTTTAATGGCGTTTTCTTTTAGCTCGTCATAGGCAATCGATTTTCGCCCTTTTTCACTACGTTTAAGAAACTTTTCTAACGCTTTATACGATAAAAAATAAATCTCATCATGGGCTTTTAAATAAATTAAAATAAACGCAACACCACCGTGTTCATGAACATTTTTTAAATGGTCTATTTGATGCGTATGAATGTTTTTCAACGGAAAAGATGTTTCGCTTTTAGATTCTTTTACATCAAAATCGATGTATAAACCTTTATAAATACCGTTATAATCAGTTGTAGAAGGGGTTTTATAATACGCCTCAGTAATTTTAGCACTTTCACGGCGTGGATAATCAACACGCACAATTTGAATGGGTGTCGGTTTTTTATAAATAATCGCTTTATTCATTAAACGATAAAACGCATTCGTTTCATCGATTAGGACTTCAAACGTCATCCCGCGATTTTTTGCGCTTGTTTTTTCTGAAGTATATAAAGCCTTTTTAGTTGGGTATTTTATCATAGAATCACCATCTTTAGTGTATCATAGAATCAGTTAGACCGAAATAAAAAAAACGATTATAAATATATGCTATAATATTAAATATTACCAAGGAGGACCTCAAATGGCAAACATTAAAATTTTCGCTTTAGGCGGACTTGGTGAAGACGGTAAAAACATGTATTGTGTTGAAGTGAACAAACGCATCTTTATTTTTGATGCGGGATTAAAATATCCGACACAAGAACTGTACGGTGTAGATGCTGTGTTACCTGATTTCACCTACTTGAAACAAAATCAAAAAAACATCGAAGGCCTTTTTTTAAGTCATGGTCACGAAGACCATATCGGTGCAGTTGGTGCATTATTAAAACAAATCAACATTCCTGTGTATGGAAGCAATTTTACGATGGCGCTTTTAAAAGATAATTTAAGTGACCAAAATTTAAATCTTGATACGTTAAAACTCAATACGGTGACAAAACAAGATGTCTTAACGTTCGGTCAAAATGAAATTAGCTTTTACCAAACGACACACTCGATTCCAGAATCATTCGGCATTGTATTAAATACGGTTGATGGCGCCATCGTCTATAGTCCTGATTATACGTTTGATCAAAACGTTGATCGCGCGTATAAAACAAGCTTTGAACGGTTAGCACGGATTGCTGGGAAAAAAGTTATCGCTTTACTTACAGAGAGTCTAGGCATCGAACATAGCTCAGTATCTCATTCGAGTAAAGATCTTGATTACGCCTTAAATCAAGCGTTTTTTAAAGCTGAAAAACGTGTTGTTGTATCTACCTTTTCTACCGATATTTTTAGAATTCAAAAAGTGATTGATATCGCTTTAAAATATCAAAGAAATATTGCTATAATCGGGCGTAAAGCGCAAAGAATGGTTGATATTGCACTTAATTTAGGATACTTAAAAATACCTGAAGAAAAACTGATAACCTTAAAATTTATTGATGATAAGAATCAGAATCTTCTAGAAGATACGCTTGTTCTTGTTACAGGAGATAGACATGAACCGTTCCATATGTTACAGCGAATGGTTCGAAAAGTCGATCGCTTAATCCATTTAAACGAATCCGATACGGTGATTTTAATGACACCACCGATTCCAGGAACAGAAAAAATCGCGGCGCGTACACTAGATACACTGTATCGGAATGATATTAAGCCAGTTAAAATCGATAAAAAGATCTTACCACCAGCCCATGCATCGAGTGAAGATGTGAAACTGCTTATCAATATTTTGAATCCGCAATACATCATTCCGGTCGTGGGTGAACATCGTCATTTATACGCACTTAAAAAAATGGCGCTATCTGTGGACTACACAGATGAAACTGTCGTCATGCTTGATAACGGACAAGTTGCTGAGTTTAACAATGGAGTACTTACAAATAAAAATACAACCATTAATAGTGGCGATGTGCTTGTCGATGGCATACTTGAAGGCGACTTAAGTGAAGTTGTCTTAAAAGACCGAGAAATTTTATCTCAAGATGGTTTAGTGATGATTATTGCTAATATTGCTTCAAAGCAAAAACAAATTCTCGGAGAAATCGATATCGTATCGCGTGGTTTTGTCTATGTAAAAGAAAGCGAAGATCTACTTGCTGAAATTATCGAACGTGTTGAAAAAATCGCGAATGATATCTTTAAACAAAACTACGTAGACTACCGAAACTTCCGTGATAAAATCCGTGATGATATCAGTCGTTTCCTTTATCAAAAAACCAATCGTAGACCGATTGTTATACCGGTATTAATCGATACGGTAAAACCATGATTATCAATATTTTCGAAGCAAACTTAGAACCAGAAGACATAAAACATCTCACCCCACGTAAAGGGGCAAGAGCGATTTTAAAACACCATGATCAGTTTGTTTTAATCTATCATGATGAATGGAACCTGTATACTTTGCCCGGTGGTGGGATTGAAACAAACGAAGACCCATTAGCCGCATTAAAACGCGAGATAAAGGAAGAGACAGGGTTTAGTATTAAAAACTGTTTACCGACAGTGACGCTTAAAGAACACTTTTTCGACTCGATTTGGGAACATCACTTTTTCCTATGTGAAACCACCGGTGAACAAACACCGTTAACCCTCACAAAAGAAGAACGGGCTTCAGGACATCGTGTGGTGTTTAAAACTGCCGCAGAAGTACTCGATCTTTTCACGAGCCATAAAACGGATCATTTACATCATGAAGCAATCTATCAAAGAGAGTTTTTAGGATTCATTCACAGCCTAGAAACGCGTGATTCATAAGAAATAATGCTTAATTTTGTATAGTAGTTTACAAACAAAATGAGTATGTTATAATTAAACAGGATTAATTTTAGGAGGTAACTATAATGGCAAAAATTGAAACATTGTCAAACTCACGTGTAAAAATTGAAGTTCATGTTACTAAAGAACAATTTGAGCACGGTTTAGACCACGCTTTTGATAAAATAAAAGACGACGTAGAAATCAAAGGCTTTCGTAAAGGAAAAGTTACACGTAAAATGTACGAACAACACAAAGGTGTTGAGTCACTTTACGAGGAAGCGCTAAATCATGTTATTCAAGAAACATATTACGATGCAATCCAAGACGAAAACCTTGATGTTGTAGCGCAACCAAAAATCGATTTAGACATCACAAAAGTGGAAAAAGGGAAAGACTTCACATATACCGCGACAGTCGCGGTAAAACCAGAAGTTAAACTCGGAACGTATAAAGGATTCGAGTATGAAAAAGAAGCTGTAGAAGTCACTGATGAAGAGCTCGATAAAGCAATCGAAAGTCTCTTAAATCAAAACGCAGAACTCATGATTAAAGAAGAAGGCGCACTTGAAAACGCCGATACAGCGGTCTTTGATTTTGAAGGATTCGTTGATGGTACCGCTTTTGAAGGTGGTAAAGCTGAAAACCACGAACTTCAAATGGGTAGTGGGCAGTTCATTCCTGGTTTTGAAGATCAAATGATCGGTATGAAACCGGGCGAAGAACGTGATATCAACGTCACTTTCCCAGAAGACTATCAAGCAGAAAACTTAAAAGGTAAAGATGCCGTTTTCAAAACAAAACTTCATGAAATTAAAGTTAAACAAGTTCCAGAGTTAAGCGATGAATTTGTTAAAGACTTAGATCGTGAAGGGATTGAAACCGTTGATGCCTTAAAATCAACCGAACGTGAAAAACTCGAAACACAAAAAAAACAAACGAGTGAAAACAAGGCCATTGATTTCGCAGTGGATCAAGCCGCACAAAATGCTGATATCGAAATTCCTCAAGAAATGATTGAAAGTGAGAAAAACCGTATGCTTGACAACACAAAACGACAAGCCCAACAGTACGGTATGGAATTTGAGATGTACTTACAGTTCTCAGGAATGAACCTCGAGCAGTTTGAAGCGCAATTAATGAAAGACGCTGAACGTTCAATTCGGTATAACTTAACCATTGAAGCGATTGCTAAAGAAGAGAAAATCGAAGCATCAGAAGATGAAATCGATGCTAAATTCGATGAACTCGCAAAACAGTACAATATGGATATTGAACAAATCAAATCTCAAGTAAACCCTGAAGTGGTTGGACAAGAAGTTGTCTTTAGAAAAACGATTGACTTCCTCGTGGACTCTCTAAAAACAAAATAATTCAAAGCACTTCTACGGAAGTGCTTTTTAAAAGGAGAATGAGTATGATTAAACTCATTGTACTCGATTTAGACGGTACATTAATTACAGATCAAAAAGAACTTACGCAACAAACCATCGACATTATCCGTGAAGCACAGGAAAAACGTATTTTAGTTACGATTGCCACAGGTAGAGCATTTGAGCTCACTAAACCTTATGCTGAAAAACTAAATATTAAAATTCCATTAATCTTAAATAATGGGGCATTAATTAAACATCGTAACCCT
>SKIW01000105.1 GCA_007116245.1 Candidatus Izemoplasma sp.
ACCAAACTCACAAAAAGGGGTTTTTCTATGGAATATACATTAAGTAGTAAAGAAGTTACATATTTAATTCACAAAGCACCTTACCTAGCTAAGTTATTCAATCATGTTGGTTCACTTAAAATACAACTTGAAAGAAATCATTTTAAATTTCTAGTATATACTATTTTAGGTCAACAAATCTCAGTTAAGCAAGCTGATAATGTATTTAATAGATTATTAATGCTAACAAACAACACATTAGATGCAACAACATTGTCTTCAATCTCTAAAGATCAGTTAAAATCAATCAAGATCCCAGAGTTTAAAATAAAATACTTAAACGCCTTAATACAAGCTGAACAAAGAAATCATTTTAACCTAAGCCATCTCCAACAACTCTCCCACCCAAAACGGATAAAACACTTAACAAAGATTACCGGTATCGGTGTTTGGAGCGCAGAAATGTTTTGCATGTTTGTCCTTGGTGAAGAAGACCTTTTTTCATTCACGGATAAAGGGTTACAAAACGCTTTAAGAAAATACCTAAATAAACCTGATATAACCTTAATAGAAATGCGGGAAATCGCACAACAATGGGAACCATATAAATCAATTGTAGCTCATTATTTATGGTCATACTGGGATAATCCTAAAGAAAAAGGTGAATCAAATGGATAAAATATTACGTATAGAAGGCACCACGTTAACTGGGATTAAAGGCACCACTAAAACCTTAATTATTCCCAACAAAGTAACCATCATCGCCAGGCACACCTTCCGTAATTATCAAGGTGAAACGATCGTACTACCTCGTGATCTCAAAGTCATCGGACCAAACACATTTAAAAACTGTACATCGACTGTTTATATCGAAAACAAAGACCTACCTGGTATTCACGTTGATGCCTTTAACGGATTTTTAGGAGAACTCAATCCTAGAAATGAACATACTTCTACTAAAGAGCGATGGTATAAACGGCTGTTTAAATAAAAAAGCACGCGAGTGCTTTTTTTTATAATAACCCGATAAAACGAAAGAGTACAACAATCACAAAAAGACTTATTACTGCAAACGCAGTGCTCCATAAAACAATTTGCGAGGCAAACTCATCATCCCCATCTAAACCTTTTGTAATCGCGACACTCGCAACAGCAACAGGCGAGGCAAAAATCGCAATCATCGGTGCCCAACTCCCTTCAAATCCAATCCAATCGTTTAAAAGTATCGCCACTGTAAAAACAAATGTAGGTACAACGACTAACCTTCCCACGACACCAATCGCAATCGATGCACTTAAATCACGAGCCCTCTCAAGTTTAACTTGTCCACCTACAGCAATCATCGCCATCGGTGTCGCAGTTGCAGCAACCAACCCAATGGTATCTGGGATAAACACAGCATTTTCTGTAACCCAGAACCACTGTGATTGAAACAATAATGCGATTAGTCCAACACCAAACGAAATAATTAAAGGATTTTTAAAGGTTGATACAATTAAATCCTTTGTCAGTTGCGGCTTTTTTTTATGTTCGTTTGGCCATAAGCGAAAGGTAACAATAGAATAAAAGTTCGTTAACGGATAAAGAACAGCGTTTAATATAACCATCATACTCAACGCTTCTAGCCCACCAATCCTTAGTGCTAAAGGAATCCCGACAATAATAAAATTACCACGGAAAAAAGCTTGCATTAAAACCGGTTTAATATTATTCGGCTGAGAAGTAAGCCGGATAAACAAAAACCCGATTATCGTAACCACTGTAATCATCACAGTTGCAAACCATACAACTGACCAATTAACTAAATCCCAATCATCTAAACTCGACATAGTTTGAAATATTAAAACTGGTAATGCCACGACAAAAATATATCGATTTAAATACCCGATAAACTCTTCATTAACTATGCGTTTTCGACGTAAAAAATACCCTAAAATAGCGAGTCCTAATAGCGGTGCCAATGCATTAAACGCAAACAACAAATTATCCATCTAGTACACCTCAACTTTAGCTTAACTCTATTCTATCATACAAAAATAACTTCGAAACCCCTAAATATGATTAACTCAATACAGTATCTTTGCCTTGCTTTCTAAAAACTCGTGATACAATAAAAGCAAGCAGAAAGGGTGTGTATTTACATGAAAACGATTATCACAGTATTTGGATCAACCGGCGATTTAATGTATAAAAAGCTACTCCCTGCATTAACCAACTTAATCAGACGTAATCGAATGAACAAAGACCTTGAAATTTTATGTGTAGGTCGGAGAGATTATACGACAGAAGATTACATTCAAGAAGCTAAAAAACAATCTTTAGATACTCTTGAATGGAAGTATATAGAACCCGTTATTAAATACGTAAAACTCGATATTAAAGAAAAAGAATCCTACTCAACACTAAATAACATCATCAAGAAAAACGGCCAAGACCTTGATGTTATATTTTATCTTGCTGTACCCCCAAATCTCTTCCCAGTAATCGCTGAAGGTATCAGTGAAGCGAAATTAATCGAAAAAAACGACCCTTCCAGAAGGATCGTTTTTGAAAAGCCTTTTGGTGAAGACTTAAAATCCGCACAGAGCATCAACAAAAAACTATGGCATTACTTTGATGAGTCACAAATTTATCGTATCGACCACTTTTTAGGTAAAGATATGATTCAAAATATCCTTGTTATTCGCTTTGCAAACATGATATTTGAATCAACATGGGATCACGAATCTATCGAGAGTGTTTATATTATCGCAAAAGAAAAAGAAGATATCGGCTCAAGAGGGAACTTCTACGACAACATCGGTGCTTTAAAAGATATGGTTCAAAACCATCTTATGCAAATGGTCTCACTCATCGCTATGGAAGAACCCGCTACATTTGATGAAACTGGAATTCGACAAGAAAAAGTAAAAGTACTAAAAAACTTGCGTATTGATACTGAGGACTTAATCCTAGGACAATATCAAGGCTATAAAGACCACGATAATGTCGATCAAAACTCAATTACAGAAACGTTTGTAGCATTTAAAGCTACCATTAACAACTCCCGTTGGAATACTACACCCTTTTACTTTATGACCGGTAAAAAACTTAATGAAAAACGCTCAGAAATCATTATTAACTTCAAACCAAACACCCATGTTAAAAAACTTTGGCCTGACACTGATTTAAGTAAAAATCAACTGATCATCCGTGTCGCCCCAGAAGAAGGAATCTACTTTGAATTTAATGTTAAATCCGCTGGATTAACAAGCGACATTAAAGCTATTCCTATGGATTACTGTCATACCTGTCAAATCCCCGATGGCAATGTGCCTGAAGCTTATGAGAAGCTAATCCTTGATATTTCTAACAACAATCCAACCTTGTTTCCAAGATGGGATGAAATTGAAACCGCTTGGGCGATTATCGATGCGTTAGATAAGAAATTACCCAAACCATTTATTTACAAAGATTACGATTCATTAAAACCAAAGCTAAAAAATTTATTTAAGGAGGTCATCTAAAAATAATGATTTATGATATTAGTATGAAAATCCACCCTGACATGCCAGTATACAAAAACCGTGAAGAAAAAAAACCAGTATTTGAAACCGTTAAAACCTTTGAACACGATGGCGTATTTGAAACAAACCTTACCTTTAATCTCCATACCGGAACACATATTGACTATCCACTCCATACCATAAAAGGTGGTTATAACTCATATAACCATTCTTTAGAACCTTTCTTAGGTACCGCTAAAGTCATTGATGTTACCCATGTTAAAGACGGTATTACTGAAAATGAGTTAATCCATCACGACATTCAAGAAAATGACTTTATTATTTTCAAAACAAAAAATAGCTTCAGTGAAAAATTTCTGTTTGATTTTACATACTTAGAAAAAACCGGTGCTCGTTATTTAGTAGAAAAGAAAGTTCGTGGCGTTGGCATTGATGCTTTAGGTATTGAGCGCGATCAACCAAATCACCCCACACATGATACACTCTTATCAAAGGATATTATTATCCTAGAAGGCGTTCGTCTTAAAGAAGTCCCAGAAGGGTTATATGAACTTATTATGCTTCCTTTAAACATCGATGATGTTGAAGCCCTTCCCGTACGAGCTATACTAAAAACCTTATAATCATAAAAGAAGACCAGCGAAATTATCGCTGGTCTTCTAATGCGTATATATATCCATATTTTAATCTTGCTTTCCGTGTTGCTTCCTTAATAAAATCGGTTTTTGAATCAGTATAGCGAATACGATCGTGTTTAAAGACAACCGCAAGCTCTAACTTTAACTTCTCATACGCTTTCCTAACACCATCATCCTCATTTAAGTAATCCTTAAAATAAAGCTCATCCCAATCTCCTAAATAACGAACATGAATATGATAAATCCGCTCTGCATATCCTTTTGAAGTATAGCCTAAAGTAAACATCATATGCGGTTTCGGATTGCTTTCTTGATATTGATACCTCAAGCCTAAATCCTGCATTTTTTCAATAAACGCTTCTAGATGTGTATCTTGATGTATCTCAAGTAAAATATCGATCGATGGTTTCGCTACTAATCCTTTTACTGCCGTGCTCCCGATATGCGTAATACGTTCGATACTCTCTTTTAAACTTCGCTTAAGTTTTAAGGCCATTTCCTCATACCATATCTGCCAATCATGCGTATATGGTTTAAGTGTAATCGGAAAAAGCTTCCATCGTTCTTCTTGTGTCATATTTCGCACGATTTTATCTTCTTTTATTCTGTTATAACGTTCACGATTCAACACATACTTACGATGAGCAAACTCCTGATCCATATTTTTAGAATAATATTTATCCGCTGCAACAAATCTAAACCCAGACTTCTCAATAATTCGACGTGATGCGTGGTTTTCTAAAAAGTGTCCGCATGTTAATGATTCGAGTTCTAAGTCTTCAAAACAATACTCAATAACCTTATCAACTGCTTCACTCATCAGTCCTTGACCCCAATATGCCTTGCTTAAAACATACCCTAACTCAAGAACATTATCGCTTTCCTCACGGGCATGCAAACCAATTGAGCCAATAACCTTATTGTTTTCCTTTAATACAATCGCATAAACATCTTTCTTACGCATAAAACTTTCTAAAACAGAAAGACTTTCTTCTTTTGACTTATGATGGAACCATCCAGCACGTTCTCCAACACCTTCAACCTTTGCATACGCATAAAAATCATCGAGATCTTCATGTTGAAATAATCTTAAAATTAATCGTTTTGTCTCTAATGTTTTCATATACTTTAACCCCAATTTCTGTATTAAATACATTAAAACTACATCCTATAAAAAGCATAGCTACAATGAATCGATATTTAATTATATCATATGCATCTTATCGATAACCAGACTATTAGTATAGACATTATCCTTAAAAATATAACCATTTAATATGTTATCAAAAAAAACACAACCGCAGTTGTGTTCTTATGTCCCACAAAATGTCACGAATGACTCTTTATC
>SKIW01000049.1 GCA_007116245.1 Candidatus Izemoplasma sp.
TATTATCGTTATAATGAGGATTTAGATGTAGCGGTATATGAGTATGTGAAACACCGCCATTTACTGTATCGTTCTGGTAAGAAAATAGAGTTGTTTGTGCATTATGAGCCGGCGTTATATTACACAGCAGAATGGTGGAAACAGTTGTTCGGTGAAAGCGAAGGAAAAGATGGTAAAGGCCTATTTGTAGCTTCTTTAGGATTTACTACTGACCTTCACTCTATGGGACAATACATTCAAGAAGGGGAACGCCATCTTTTTGAAACGGTGGTTAATATTGTGGAACCAAATAAGGATATCGCGATTGAAGAGGATAAAGAAAATTTAGATGGTTTAAATTATCTTAAGGGCATGAGTATAGATCAAGTGAATAAACAAGCCATGCTGGGGACGCTTTTAGCACATAGCGATGGGGATGCGCCGACGATTGTGATTAATTTAAAACAGTTAGATGCGTATCATTTAGGATATTTAATGTATTTTTATGAGTTGAGTTGTGCGTTAAGCGGGTATGTTCTTGAGGTTAATCCGTTTAATCAACCGGGTGTTGAAGCGTATAAGAAAAATATGTTTGCGTTACTTGAAAAGCCTGGATTTGAAGCGTTAAGTAAGTCTTTAAAGAAAAGAATAAAATAAAAAATCGCAGAAATGCGATTTTTATTTTTTAGTATAAGGTTTAAATCGACTGAGATGATTCGTTACCTCAACGGTAATTTCTTGAGTGTTTTCAAAGCATTCACCATCACATTGGGCAGTTTGTGGACTAAACATTGTAGCGTGGACTTTTTCAGCTTTTTTATAAAATACAAAGGGTTTTAAGTAAGTATGCAGTCCGAAATAAACGCTCAAGAATATGAAAAAGAGTATTAATCTAGGGACGCGGTGGACAACGATAACATCGAGTTTTTTTTCATCGAGTTTAGCTTTAGGTGTTAGTTTCATTCCCCCACCGATATACGTACCGTTATTTACGTTAATTAACCAAGCTTTTTTGAATCGATATAATGTGTTATCGATGGTTACTTCCAAGTACTTTGGTTTGTAAAGGAAGAAGGCTTTAAAGGTATTGATAAAGTAGTTAAAGCGGTTTTTATGTTTAGATTTATTGACGAAATGACTAATCATTCCATCAATCCCCATGCCAGCGCCATTAATAAAATAGGTTATTTCTTCATTATGCTTGAGTTGCATAATATATTGAATGTCTGGTTTTTGTTTTTTAAGACTACGCAAAAAGTCATTTCCAGAACCACTGCGTTTTAGAAAGATATCTTGTGTGATGGATAAGTTCATTGTATTGTTTATGAAAGCATTAATGGTACCATCCCCGCCGAGTAGTAAGATGGTGGTTTTTTTGTGGGTTTTGGTTAAGTAGTCTTTTAAGTCTTTAATTTTAAGTAAGCTTTTGACGCGAAAAGGGATGTTTTCTTTTTTAAAACGATCCACAAGTTTTTTAGTAACGCGCTTAGATTTACGATTTTTTGATAAGGGATTGTGTAAAATGATAAACATGGAATCACATCCTTTTGTAAGTCGCAATATAATTATAGCATGACTTGGCTTTTTTAATGTATTAAGAAGTTTGGTGTGGTATAATTTATGAGTGTAAGAGGTGTATTCATGAAAATATCAAAAAGAATTTATACATTAGATGAAATGGCGATGTTTGCTGAATCGATAGCACAAACCTTATTTCCTGGGTTTGTTCTTTGTCTATCAGGAGATTTAGGCGCTGGAAAGACGACCTTAACACAGTTTTTAGGGAAAGCTATGGGTATTAAAGATACGATTACATCACCGACGTTTACAATTTTGAAGTCCTATAAAAATGCTTTAGTATTGCATCATATTGATGCGTATCGATTAGAGGGTACGTACGAAGATTTTGAGCTTGAAGAAGCGATTTATAGTGACGGTGTTAGTGTGATTGAATGGTATGAGAATATTATCGGAAGTATTCCTGATGCGTATTTGAGTATCGATATAGATTTTGTGGATGATATGACACGAGAGTTAAAGATTGAAGGACGTGGGAAGTATGAAACAATCGTTAAAGCGATTAGTGATTGATAGTGCTACAGCGTATTTGTATTTAGCGCTTTATGAAGATCAAGATAAGTTGGCTGCGGTGTATCAAATAGGGCGAAACAATCATTCAGAAACATTGATGGTGGAGTTACAGCGGTTAATGACTGAAGCGGAGTTAAAACCGAAAGATCTTGATGAGATATATGTGGGGATAGGACCAGGAAGCTATACAGGAGTGAGAATTGGCGTTGTTGTGGCGAAGATTTTGGGATACAGTTTGAACGTACCTATCTATACGGTTAGCAGTTTAGCGTTACTTGCAAGCGGGTCAAGTGAGTCGATGATAGTGCCTTGGATTGATGCACGCAGAGGGTACGCTTTTATCGGTGTTTATGGTTATGATAAGGGTGTTCTGAAAGTGCTTAGAGAAGATTCTTATGCGGATTTAGCTAGTTTTAAAGAACACACTCAAGGAGAGTACGTTGATACAAATGAGCCAAGATTTGATATAATACTACAAAGTGGGTTGTATGAAAAAGTTGAAGATGTTCATACGTTGGCACCGATTTATTTACGTAAAACAGAAGCAGAGACAAATTTGAGTAAAGGATAAATATTATGTGGGAAAACTTTTTTGGATATGTTATTGATCCAGAGCGTGCAGTGAGATTATTTACTTGGCACCACTACATGTTAATAGGTTTCGCGATTTTAGCAATTTATTTACCGATACAGTTTTCGCGGAAGATTAAAGAGAGTCGTTTCGAAGCGCGTTTTCGAAATGGAGCTTTTATATGGTTAATTGTTTTAGAAATTATTTATCATGCTCACAATTGGTATAATGGCGAAATATCCTTTCCGTTACATATTTGTAGTTTTGCGGTCATTATGTGTTTAGGGCTTTTAAAAACGAATAGCCAACGAATTTTTGAGTATGTTTTCTTCTTTGGTGTATTAGGAGGATTTATCGCTTTAGTTATCCCGTTTAGTTATGGATTCCCGTATTATAATGTTCGTTATTATCATTTTATTTTAATTCATATGACGATTATTATGATTCCGCTTTATTATTATCATGCCTATAACTTTAGAGTAACTAAGCGAGCATTATATAAAACCTTTTTGATGGTTTTATTAGTTATGCCAATTATTTATAATATTAATTTATTATTATCAAGGTTAAGCAGTACATCTAATGTAAATTACTGGTTTGTAACGTATATTCCTGAACATGTTTCATTTGTGTTTAGTAATCAGTTTATATATTTAGGTGTGATGCTTTCAACGATTTATATATCGCAAGTTATTTTGTATAAAGTGTCTAACCGTAATAATGAAAAAAGTGAAACCAATGTTTGATGTGACAATACGTAAAATGGATGTTTCAGATATCCGTTTTGTGGATTCTGTAGAGCGTCAAGTGTTTGGGAAAAGTTTAAGTGAACAGACGTTATCTAATGAGCTTTTGTATAATAAACTAGCGCATTATTATATGGCGTTGATTGATCATCAAAGAGTGGGATATATTGGGGTTTGGATTACTGAACCGAATGCTGAGATCACGAATATTTTAGTATTAGAAGAACACCGACAAAAAGGGATTGGAACGGCGTTATTAGACACCGTTTTCGAGTTATGTAAAGCCATGAGTGTTAACGATTTATCGTTAGAAGTTCGCGTCTTTAATGAAGGCGCGATTGGTTTTTATCAGAAGCATGGGTTTAAGATTATAACAAGACGAAAAAAGTATTATGATAATGGTGATGATGCTTTTTTAATGGTTAAGCATATAGGTGGTGACGTGAAATGATTGTTCTCGGATTTGAAAGTAGTTGTGATGAAACGAGTGTGAGTGTTACTAAGGATGGTCAATGTGTATTAAGTAATGTTGTTTTATCGCAGATTGATATTCATAAAGCTTTTGGAGGGGTTGTCCCTGAAATTGCATCAAGAGAACATGTAAAGGGTATTACGGTTGTTCTAGATCAGGCGATGAAAGAAGCTGGTGTAAGGGCTAATGATATTGATTTAGTGGCGGTTACACAAGGTCCTGGGTTGATTGGCAGTTTATTAACTGGCATTAATGCGGCTAAAGCGTTTGCGTATGCAAATGATATACCGATTGTTGGTGTACACCATATTGCAGGCCATATATATGCGAATCAGATTGAACAAGATTTACAATTTCCTTTGATTTGTTTGGTGGTATCCGGTGGTCATACAGAGCTGCTATATATGAAAGAACACTATCATTTTGAAAAGCTAGGTGAAACCCAGGATGATGCAGTGGGTGAAGCGTACGATAAGGTAGCTAGAGTTCTTGGTTTAGGGTATCCCGGTGGACCGATTATTGACCGTTTAGCGGTATCGGGTAAGGCAACGTATAAAATGCCTAAGGTGGAAACGAAACGAGCGTATGATTTTAGTTATAGCGGATTAAAAAGTCATGTGATCAATACGTTGAACACGTTAAAGATGAAAGGCGAAACGATTCGTAAAGCGGATATGGTTAGAAGTTTTCAGGAAGCAGCGATTGAACAGTTAATTGAAAAGAGTATTTTAGCGGTTGATAAACACCAAGCGAAGATGTTTGTGGTTGCTGGTGGGGTTGCGGCGAATAGCCATTTAAGAAAAAGAGTGTATGAAGAGTTTAAAGATGTTGTGGTTTCGATGCCTGCGATGCAGTATTGTACAGATAATGCAGCAATGATGGGTATTGCAGGGTTTTATCAGTATCAACGGTTTGGATTAGAATCTTCGATGAGTCTAAATGGCGATTCGAGATTACCATTAAAATAAAGAATGTTGTGTTGTTCATAATTTTTACACAACATTTCTGTATACTATAGTATATATAAACGAAAGAGCAGGTGTTTTGTATGAAGAAATTGCTTATAACGTTAATTTTGTTTGTGGTGATTACTGCAGGTATTCCACTTACGATATTAGGGATGATGTATGATGGCTCAGCAAACGATGAAATCCCACGTGATCTATACACTGAGAGTTTATCCGGTATGGATCGGTTACTCATGGATGTTGAAGCCGCATTTGAAGAAGCAAGAGGAAATCCGGAAGCGGATTTAGAGATTGCTTTAAGTGAAGATATTATTAATTCGATTATTTATGATCGGATTATTGGCGATGATGAAAATGAGGGAACGAATCCTAATTATTTACCGACTGAAGATTGTGTGGATGATCAGTGTTATATATTACAAGAAGCAATCGATTTAGGTGGGCGAGTTGGAACGATTAGACTCAATGGATTATGGGTTACCTTTGAAGAGGATTTAATTGTTGGGAACGCAGCGATTGAGGTTCAGTATGAGGATGGGTTTACGTTTAAATCAAGAGTAAAACTTCAACTTTTAGTGGAAGATGATTTAGAGAATGACGAGTTTATTATTGCTTTTGATCGTGTCAGCATTGGTAGAATTCCGTTAACGAGAGGTCTTTTTACTAGAGTTATTAGTTTAGTGAATCGTGTTACGGGTGGAAATTCTATTGGAACTGATGCCCTTGGATTAGGAACACTCGATGTTAATAATTTAGAATACCGTATTGAAAAAAGTGAGTTTGTTGATATGATCGCACCTGAAGATGGTGAGGAGAACGATTTAACAGTGACGCTTTTAACTACGATTTTTGAGAATAATTTGATTACCTTTAAATTAGAAGATACTGCGTTTATGGTTAATGTTCGCATGAGTATTATGCGTAATGTGGATGTTAATGATATTCCGAGTTATTTATATGACTTACATGATATTGATGGCGAATTTGACGGGACATTGTTTAACGCCGAAAGACATCTACAAAGTCGATTTGAAGCGTTTGTGTTTAATATGGCATTAACGGGTAACACGGCGTTAACGATTAATCAAAGAACGTTTAATAAGATTTTATATCAATCGATGGATGGGTTTGAAGAACTTGGATTTGTTTATGAGTATAACGATTCATTAGGTAATCCTCAAGCGTTTGTGGTAGACTTCAGAGCTTTATGGTTTGAGTTTGATATGGAAGATAATGAGATTGTTTTAAGTATTAAGGGATTATTTGATTTTGATGGTATTCCTTCGTTACTTGAAATACGCGCTGAGGAAATCAGTAGTTCATCGGGCATTTATGTGTTTGAAATCACTGAGGTTTCTTTAGGTAAAGAACCTGGAAAAGATGAGTATTTAAGCATTAGCAACCTTGAGCCATTCAAAAACTTCTTAAAAGACATGGATGATTTCCCGTTTGGAGAGATTGATTCTAATGGTAATTTAGTGATTAACACAGCGGCATTGACTGATTTAATTGATGATGGCGCGGTTGAAGGCAGTGTTAGTGTAGGTAGTGTTGAAATTGTTCAGGGTGGTATCCGCATTAATATCGAAGCAACTGATCAAAATCTTCAGGGTATTTTAGATGATTTCTCTGACGCGCTTAATACAGTGTTTACTGATCCTAATATTAATACAACGTTAGAGAGTAGTTTAAACACTGTAGATGATGGTCCTGAGAAAGATACTTACGATACATTTACCAATATTCAAAACAAAATTAATGCTAATGAACCTGTAACAGAAGAGGATATTGAAACGTTATTTGAAAGTTATGATCAAATGTCTCCTGAATCACAAGAGGCATTTATGAATGCTTTTAAAGACTCAATTGATCCAAGTCTTGTTGATGATTTTGAATCGAGTTTCCAAGATTAATTTTAAAAAACCTGCGGTGCAGGTTTTTTTTCTTGTAGCTTTCCTTTTTAGCGAGAATCATATATAATTTGATGTGAAAGTTATGGTGATATAAATGGAAAACAGAAATTTTATACGTACGATTATTGAAGAGGATTTACGCACTGGTAAACACGCGTTTCCAATCACGCGTTTTCCTCCTGAACCGAATGGTTTTTTACATTTAGGACATGCTCGAGCGATTTTAATGAACTACCATTTAGCGATTGAGTATGGTGGTTATTTTAATCTACGCTTTGATGATACGAATCCTGTTAAAGAAGATTTGATTTTTGTTGAAGGAATGAAAGAAGATATTGCCTGGTTAGGATGCGATTGGAAAAACGTGTTGTTTGCGAGTGATTACTTTGAAGAGATGTATCAACGGGCAATGTTATTAGTTACAAAAGGGTTAGCGTATGTGTGTGATTTAACACCTGATGAGATAAAAGATTATCGTGGGGATTTAACGTCCCCTGGAAAAGATAGCCCTTATCGCAATCGGAGTATCGATGAGAATACGGCTTTATTTGCTGCGATGAGAAATGGTGAGTTTAAAGATGGTGAGAAAGTATTACGCGCTAAAATTGATATGGCAAGTCCGAATATGAATTTAAGAGATCCGATCATCTATCGCATTCAACGTGCGTATCATCATAACACGAAAAATCAATGGTGTATTTACCCGATGTACGATTTTGCGCATCCTTTAGAGGATGCGATTGAAGGGATTACGCATTCATTATGTAGTCTAGAGTTTGAAGATCATCGGCCGATATATGATTGGTTTGTGAAGCATTGTGAGATGCCTAAAGTACCACGCCAAATTGAGTTTGGGAAACTGATTATTGCAAACCAAATAACCGGTAAAAGACATATACGTAAGCTTGTAGAAGACGGTGTTGTAGAGGGTTGGGATGATCCTAGACTGATTACTTTAAGCGGATTAAGACGTCGTGGAATACCACCTAAAGCTATTGAGAACTTTATTAAAGCTTTAGGACTACCAAAAAGTCAAGGTGAAACAGAGATTGAAATGTTTTATGAGTATGTACGTGATTATTTAAGTGTAGAAGCTAGAAGGATTCATGGGGTTATTGATCCGATTAAAGTGGTTATTACGAATTATCCTGAGAATCATGTAGAAAGCTTAGAGGCGCCATTCCATAGAGATAATGAAGCGTTAGGTACACGGACGGTGAATTTTGGGAAAGTGCTATATATTGAACGTGAAGATTTTATTGAAACTAAACCAAATAAGAAATGGAAGAGACTTTCTTTAGGTGAAGAGGTTCGTTTGATGCATGCGTATTTCATTAAAGCGATGCAGGTTATTTATGATGATAACGGTGAAGTGCTTGAAGTGCATTGTACGTACGATGATAAAACGAAAAGCGGTTCAGGGTTTAATGACCGTAAGCCAAACGGGACCATTCATTTTGTAGAAGCGTCGACAGCACAAGAAGTTGAAATAAGATTATTTGAGAATCTATTATTGGAGGAAAATGATCGTAATGCTCCGATTGAAGAAAGATTGAATCCAAACTCTAAAGTGGTCAGAAAAGGGTATATAGAAGGCAATGTTAAACCTAAATCATCTGAGGCTTTCCAGTTTACACGGTTAGGGTATTTCGCTTTAGATCAAGACTCTAAAGAGGACAACTTAGTCTTTAATCGGGTGGTAGAATTAAAATCATCTTATAAAATTAAAAAATAAAGCGATTTGACTTGCTTTATTTTTTATATAGTGTATTATGATACATGAACTTAAACGCAACTTGAACTTTGTAAGAACTATTAAACCTAGTGTTTTAACCTTCTTATGAGTACTAAAGCAATTCGTTTAAGCACTAAAAAAAGAAGGAGGAACACGAAATGACAGGAACAGTAAAATGGTTTAATGCAGAAAAAGGATTTGGTTTCATTACAACTGATGAAGGTGTAGATGTATTCGCACATTATTCACACATTAATAAAACTGGATTCAAAACTTTAGAAGAAGGCGAAAAAGTCTCTTTTGAAATCGTTGAAGGCGCTAAAGGCCCTCAAGCAGAAAATATCACAGCTGTATAATTTAAAACCAACTTCGGTTGGTTTTTTTATTGAAAACATTCGTATTTTCAATATATTTGCATAAGAAAAGCGCAACGTGTATGTTGCGCTTTTTATGTGGTTATTTAAATGCGAGATAGCCATCGTCCGCTAACACGGTAGAACCGTTAACAGCGACACTTTCATCTGAGAATAAGAAGACTGCAACATCGGCAACTTCATCTGCAGTAAGTAATTTACCCCGCATATGAAATTGTTCTAAAGCTTTTAACATATCTTCGGGTACGGCTTCTAAGATAGCCGTTTTTGTGAATCCAGGTGCAATACCTGTTACGCGTATACCTTCTTTTGTTAAGGCTTGTGCAGCTGATTTAGTGAGTGAAACAACAGCGGCTTTAGTCGCGTTATAATGTGCACTTGTTTCTGCGCCAACGAATCCGTAAATACTTGCGGTATTAACGATAGCGCCTTTTGTTCCGAGTTCTTTCATTTTTTTAGCAACGAGTTGAATACCTAAAAATACGCCTGTTTGGTTAATGTCGACAATTTTTTGGTAATCTTTTAGTTCTAAGTCTAGGAATGGCGTCATAGCACCAATTCCGGCGTTGTTGAAAATACCATGGAGTGTACCGTAAGTTTCTACGGTAAAATCAATCATCTCTTGAATACTGTCTTTACTCGACGTATCAACTTTGCATGCGACTGCTTCGTTCCCAGATTTTTTAATGGCTTTTACAACATCGTTTGCGCCATCGTAGTTAATGTCAGCTACAACAACTTTTACGCCTCTCTCAGCGAGTTTGATTGAAGCTGATTCTCCGATACCACTTGCGCCACCTGTTACAATAATTACACGATCTTTCATTAAATAATTCCTCCCTTATTTTTTAAGATCTTCTTTGTAGGTGCGACTCGTGTTGTAACTCTATTATACGATACATTGGAGTTGAGTTCAATTTACATGGCTTATAGAAATCGATTATTCCTTCAAATGACTATAAAATAACAGGCTTTTTTGGTATAATTCTTTTAGGTGATTTAAATGGAATCAATATGGGAAAATCTTAATGAACAACAACTAAAAGCAGTGAAAACAATTAACGGTCCAGTGATGGCAATCGCTGGTGCTGGTAGTGGAAAAACCCGTGTGCTTACACGACGTATAGCACACCTTATTTTTCATCATCAGGTATCAAGTGAGAACATTTTAGCGATTACGTTTACGAATAAAGCGGCGAATGAGATGAAAAATCGGATTTATCGTCTTTTAGGCATTCACACGCGTCATATGTGGGTATCTACGTTTCACTCGATGTGTGCGCGAATTTTACGCGACCATATCGAGTTTTTAGGCTATGACAGACGTTTTCAGATTATTGATGATGATGATACCACACAACTTATAAAAGTGATTCTAAAGAGGTTAAATCTTGATCCTAAGTTGATTTCACCAAAACGGTTGAAACCGCATATTATGAATATTAAATACGATCCTTCTATTATCGCGGATTATGATGATCCGATACGTTCTTATTTAGAGGAAATTTATCCGGCGTATCAAAAACATTTAAAAGATAATAATTTGCTGGATTTTGAAGATTTGTTAGTGTTAACGATTGAGTTGCTTAAGAAGAATAAAGAAGTTAGGGAGTATTATCATAAACAGTTTCATTATGTTCTTGTGGATGAGTTTCAAGATACGAACAATGTTCAGTATGAACTTGTGAAGTTGTTAACGAATGAGAGTAAGAATCTTTTTATTGTTGGGGATGAGGACCAGAGTATTTATGCGTTCAGAGGGTCTAATATTGAGAATATTCGGAATTTTCAGCATGATTTTGAAGGGGCTGAAAAAATTCTGTTAGAACAAAATTATCGTAGTACGAATACAATTTTAAAAGCAGCTAATCATGTTATTAAAGGCAATAAGAATCGGATTGAAAAAAATCTCTACTCAACAAAAGGTGATGGGGAACCAATTATTTTCTTTAAAGCGTACACGTATCGTGATGAAGCTGAGTATGTTGCACAAACGATACAGAGTTTGGTGTATAAAGGCTATCGTTATGAAGATATTGCGGTGCTATATAGAGCGAATAATACTTCGCGCGTATTTGAAGATACGTTTATTAAAAAGCATATTCCGTATCAAATTGTTGGGAACTTAAGTTTTTTTAAACGAAAAGAGATTAAGGATATCGTCTCATATTTGCGATTGATTGTGAACCCGCATGATGGCTATAGTTATGTTAGGGTTGTTAATGAGCCTAAACGAGGGATTGGTGCGAAAACAGTAGAGCGGTTAAATGATTTTGCATCACAGGAACAACTGAGTTTGTTCGATGCGGTTTTAGATCCTGATAACCCTTTATCTAAAAGAGCGATTACACAGTTGAAAGCTTTTAACGATTTGATTTTAACGTTGCAAAACCGTTTGGAGCAAGAAGATTTTCCTCGATTTATTGAAACCTTAGTTGATTTAACGGGATATGAAAAGATGTTGATGGATGATGATATGGGTGAAGTCCGTTATGAAAACATTATGGAGTTAAAAAATTCTTTATTAGAAGCCCAAAAGAATTATCCTACAGAAGATAAGTTTGATGTGTTAACACAAATGCTTGAGGATATTGCGTTAAAATCACAAGAAGATGAACAAAAAGAGACGAATGTTGTAACATTGATGACCTTACATGCAGCGAAGGGATTAGAGTTTAAAGTCGTCTTTATCGTTGCTTTAGAACAAGGGCTTTTTCCGTTACATCA
This sequence comes from Candidatus Izemoplasma sp., assembly GCA_007116245.1. Classification (GTDB taxonomy): domain Bacteria; phylum Bacillota_I; class Bacilli_A; order Izemoplasmatales; family Izemoplasmataceae; genus CSBR16-104. The sequence goes on from SKIW01000049.1 coordinate 11,577, forward strand.
AACCTTATCGGATCAAAAAGAACTTGAGGAAGAACGGCGTTTAATGTATGTTGGGATGACGAGAACGATGGAGCGTTTATATTTGACAAATGCACAAGAGCGTTTAGTGTTTGGGTCTTTAGAGAGACAAACAGATTCTTTATTTGTAAGAGAGATTCATCCAACTTTACTTGAGTTTGAAGGGTTAAATAAAGTTATTAAAAGACCTGAGAATACGGATAGAATGGTATTTAAAAAACCTGAGGTTAAAATGTCTAAAACCATGGGGTCAAATACGTTTTATCGACAAGGAGATAAAATAATGCATACAACGTTTGGAAAGGGTGTCGTTGTACAAGTGCTTGGAAAGCAGTGTAAGATAGCGTTTAGCCATCCTCATGGCGTTAAGACATTGCTTTGTGATCATCCATCGTTAAAGAAAGTGAGTGATGAATAATGGCGGTTAATGAAAGAGTTAAAGAGCTGCGGGAGTTGATTCGTAAACACGATTATTATTACCATGTTTTAGATGCTCCGAGGATATCTGATGTAGAGTACGATCAGTTATTAAATGAGCTTGTTGAGTTGGAAGAACACTATCCTGAGTATATTACTGAAGATTCTCCTACACAACGTGTTGGTGGGGTTGTTTTAGAGGGTTTTGAAAAGGTTGAACATACGATTCCGATGTTAAGTTTAGGTAATGCTTTTAACGATGATGATCTTCGTGCTTTTGAGACACGATTAAGAAAAGTTGTTGATCGTGTTGAATATGTTGTTGAAGCGAAGGTGGATGGGTTAGCGGCGAGTTTAAAGTATCAAGAGGGTAAACTCGTTTTAGCTGCGACACGCGGGAACGGTGTGATTGGTGAGGATATCACTGAGAATGTTAAGACGATTCGTAGCGTGCCGTTAGTGTTAAGAAAACCGATTACCATTGAAGTTCGTGGTGAGATTTATATGACGAAAGCGAATTTTGTGAAGTTAAATGAACAAAGACAACGCAATGAAGAAGCGTTGTTTAAAAACCCAAGAAATGCGGCTGCGGGGAGTATTCGACAACTCGATAGTAAAGTTGCGGCATCCCGGGTTTTAGATTTTGTCGCTTATCATCATGCGATCAAGGATGAAGATGCTGAGTTATCGCATAGTGAAACGTTAAGTTACTTAAAAGAGATTGGGTTTAAAATTAGTGATTATCGGGTTTGTGAAAATATCGATAAGGTTATTCAACACGTTCAAACGATTGAAGAAAAACGGCATCATTTTGATTACGATATTGATGGTGCGGTCATTAAAGTGAATGAAAAAGGATTATACGATACGATTGGGTATACAGCGAAGAGCCCTAAATGGGCGATAGCGTATAAGTTTAAAGCGGAAGAAGTGATTACTAAAATAAAGGATATTATCTTTCAAGTCGGGCGTACAGGACAGATTACACCGGTGGCAATATTAGAACCGGTAGAAGTACAAGGAAGCACAGTTTCACGTGCTACGCTTCATAATGAAGATTATGTGAAGTTAAAAGATATCCGTATTAACGATGATGTGATGATTAAAAAAGCGGGTGATATTATCCCTGAAGTTGTTGGTGTGATTGAAGAAAATCGCACTGATCAAATCGCGTTTGAAATGATTGAGCATTGTCCTAAGTGTCAAGAGAAACTTGTGAGAACTTCGGGTGAGGCGGATTATTATTGTGTGAATGATGCGTGTCCAGCTAAAGCGGTTGAGACATTAATCCATTTCGCTTCGCGTAAAGCGATGAATATCGAAGGTTTAGGAGAACGGATTATCGAACATTTTTACAATGAAGGATATTTGAAAAGTATTCCTGATATATACCGTTTAAAGGATCATCGAGATGAACTTGTTTTAAAAGCAGGTTTTGGTGAAAAAAGCATTGATAAGTTAATTGAAAATATCGAGAAATCTAAAAAGAATTCCCTTGAGTTACTGCTTTTTGGTTTAGGAATTCGATTTGTTGGTGAAAAAGTCTCAAAAGTGTTAGCGTATCATTTTAATAGTATCTTTGATATTATGAATAGTGATGAAGAGACGTTATTAGCGATCCCAGAGATTGGTGAAAAAATAGCGCAAAGCATTATCGATTTTATGAATCAAGAACGCGTTAAAAGCGTTATAGAAGAACTCGAGGTTTTAGCGTTAAATTTAACATCGAAACAAGTGCGTAAAGAAGGTGTTTTTTCAGGAAAAACCTTTGTATTAACAGGGAAGCTTGCGCGTTTTACCCGCGATGAGGCACAAAACGAAATAGAGATGCGTGGTGGTAAAGTAACGTCTTCGGTATCTAAAAAAACAGATGTTGTTTTAGCTGGAGAGGATGCCGGAAGCAAGCGGGATAAAGCCGAAAAACTTGGGGTTAAGATTATTGATGAGGAAACGTTTATCGATTGGATTAAATAGATTTAGGACGTGACGTATGAAAAATATCATTATTAAAGGCGCTAAAGAAAACAATTTAAAAAACATGGATTTAACGATCCCTAAAGACAAGTTTATTGTTATGACAGGACTTTCCGGAAGTGGAAAGACCTCTTTAGCGTTTGATACGATTTACAAAGAAGGACAGAGACGCTATGTTGAGAGCTTAAGTGCATACGCCCGTCAGTTTTTAGGGAACTTAGAAAAACCGAATGTTGAATCGATAGAAGGTCTAAGCCCAGCGATTTCAATCGATCAAAAAACGACGAGTAAAAATCCCCGTAGTACTGTAGGTACGGTTACTGAGATATATGATTATTTCCGTTTATTGTACGCTAGGATAGGGAAACCGATTTGTCCAACACATGGGGTTGAGATTAAGAGTCAAAGCATTGAAGAAATCACAGAACGTATTTTGGAGCGTGAAGAAGGGTCTAGGATTGAAATTTTAGCACCGGTTGTTCAAGGGAAAAAAGGCTCGCATCAAAAGACGATAGAAGAGTTAAGAAAAGAAGGTTATGTCAGGTTAAGAGTCAATGAATCTGTGTATGATATTGAAGCGGTTCCGAGTTTAGATAAAAACAAGAAACACTCGATTGAAGTGGTTGTGGATAGGATTAAACTACGCGCTGATATTCGTTCCCGTTTATATGATTCAATTGAGACGGCAAGTAAGTTAGGGGATGGAAAGATTATTGCTTTAATCAATCATAAACCCCATACGTTTAGTGAGCATTTTGCATGTCCAGATTGTGATTTTAGTATTGGGAGTTTAGAACCGCGTTTATTTTCTTTTAACGCACCTTTCGGTGCGTGTGAACGGTGTAGTGGGTTAGGGTTTACTAAAAAAGTTGACCCTGAGTTATTAGTGAGTAATCCTAATTTAACGGTTTATGAAGGTGCAATTAAAGGGTGGACGAACACGACGACGTATCATTTTAAACAACTCGTTTCGACAGCGAATCATTACGGGATTGATTTACGTAAGCCGTTTAAAGAGTTAACTGATGAGGAACAAGCGATTATTTTCTTTGGTTCTGATGAGATGATTGAGTTTAAATTTAAAGGTACTACAAGTAAGATTAGACATGAGAAGCTTGATTATTATGAAGGCATTATTAATAACTTAGAGCGACGTTATATTGAAACGACTTCGCGTTTTATGCGTGAATGGATAGAGACGTTAATGACTGAGAAAGCGTGCCCGGTATGTAAAGGGAAAAAGCTTAATCCAGCGGCATTAAGTGTAAAAGTCGGTGGAATTGATATTATTGAGTTAACGGATTTTAGTGTCAATGAGATGATTGTGTTTTTTGAGAAACTAACGTTATCTAAAACAGATCAAAAGATTTCCGAGATGGTATTAAAAGAGATTTTTGAACGTTTGTATTTCTTAAAGAATGTCGGGCTTGATTATTTAACGTTATCCCGCCAAGCAGCAACATTATCTGGTGGCGAAAGCCAAAGGATTCGTTTAGCAACGCAGATTGGGTCTCGTTTAACAGGGGTGCTGTATGTTCTAGATGAGCCTTCGATTGGGCTTCATCAACGCGATAATGCACGTTTAATTAAAACCTTAAAATCGATGAGAGATTTAGGAAATACCTTGATTGTTGTAGAACATGATGAGGAAACGATGATGTCATGCGATCAAATAATCGATATTGGACCAGGTGCGGGTGAGTATGGTGGCGAGCTTGTGTTTCAAGGAACGTATGAAGAGATTTTAAATCATCCAACGAGCATTACAGGTCAGTATTTATCAAAACGCTTACGCATTGAGGTACCAAAGAAACGACGTCATCCGAATGGTGAGGGTGTTAAGATCATTGGTGCTGAAGAGAATAATCTTAAAAATATTGATGTACGTTTTCCAACAGGGGTGCTTACGGTCGTTACCGGCGTTAGCGGTAGCGGTAAAAGCTCGCTTGTAAATGAGTGTTTATATAAAGGGCTTTACAATCAAGTGTACAAAAAGAAACAGTCTCATGGTCAGTTTAAAGCGATTGAAGGGGCAGAAAAGATTGGTAAGATTATTAATATCGATCAAAGCCCAATCGGTAGAACCCCAAGAAGTAATCCAGCGACGTATACTGGCGTTTTTGATGATATCCGAGATGTTTTTGCGATGACGAATGAGGCGAAGAAGCGTGGGTATTTAAAAGGACGGTTTAGTTTTAATGTTAAAGGTGGACGTTGTGAAACCTGCCATGGTGATGGGTTAATTAAAATAGAAATGCATTTTTTACCGGATGTGTACGTGCCTTGTGAGGCATGTAAAGGTAAAAGGTATAATAAAGAGACTTTACAGGTACGTTATAAAGGAAAGAATATTTCTGATATTTTGAATATGACGATAGAAGAAGCGGTGAAGTTTTTTGAAAATATTCCTCGGGCTAAACATAAGTTAGAGACATTAGTCAATGTTGGTTTAGGGTATTTAAAAATCGGACAACCAGCACCGACTTTATCAGGCGGTGAAGCACAACGGGTTAAACTCGCGAAAGAGCTTCATAAAAGGATTACCGATGATTCTATCTATATTTTAGATGAACCGACAACCGGATTGCACTCCGATGATGTTAAACGGTTATTAAACGTGCTTGATGATATTGTGAATCAAGGTGCAACTGTGGTGATCATCGAACATAATTTAGATGTGATTAAAGTTGCGGATTATATTATCGATCTCGGCCCTGAAGGTGGCGATCAAGGCGGTTATGTTTTAGTGACAGGGACACCTGAAATTATTGCGCAATGTGAAGATAGTTATACCGGACAATTTTTAAAGAAAGTTTTGTAGGTGATGGTTTATGGCAGAAGAAGAAAAACAAGATAAGCAAGATGAAAAAGAGCAGGATAAGGAAAAAGATCCGAAATCTTTAGATGAAGAAAACCAACAATTAGAAGAACTTCTTAAGGCAATTCGCGCTGTCGAGGAAGAAAAGCGCAAGAATAATAAAGGGCGTAAACCTAAAAAGCGCATGATTGCAATTGAGTTTGGGAGTATGTTTCATACTAATCATGTTGTTAATTTTATGGTGTATTACACACTCAACTTACTCGTTATTTATTCTGTTGCAACATTGTTTAACTTTGGAACTTTCAGTGGGTTAAATACTGTACTTTTGTTTGTTTTAGCATATACCGTAACTGAGTTGGTTTTTAGAGCGTATATTTTATCAAATCATTTTAAGATTGTATTAAAATCGTTTGGGTTTATATTCTATTTTGGGTATGTCACGATTTTTTATATAATTGAACAGTATTTGTTTCCACAAAGTGTGGTTTTTCTTGAAGCGAGCTTATTTTTAGTCTTTGTTGGGATGTTTATTGTATTTAGATACATGATTACACAGTTAATTAAAAATCTCTCGATTAAGAAATTTTACCAAAAATAGAATGTGAAATGATAGCTTTTGTGAATTAAAACCATTTTTTAGACAGATTGCGTTATGATTTGATTATTTATTAACTGATGTATAATAAGAAAGTAATGTAAAAATGAGGATAGATTGAAACGGGGGATTTATATGTCTTTAACGGTACGGAAGTTATCCGAAGATTTCAAGTGTCAAGTTATTAGTGGGCATAAGGGGTTAGATGGTATTGTTGATAAAACGCAGTTATCACGCCCAGGGATTGAACTAGCTGGGTTATTTGATTTTTATGAGTATGACCGCATACAACTTCTAGGAAGTAAGGAAATTACGTTCTTTTGGTGGTTAAACGAAGAAGATCAAGAGATTAGAGTGAATATGCTGTTTGAAAAGAAACCACCCGCGTTTATTTTCTCTCAACATGTTGATATTCCAGAAATATTTATACGTAAAGCGGATGAGTATAATATTCCTGTACTTAAAAGCGAACAGAGGACGAGTGAGTTAGCGAGCCGTTTATACCGTTATTTATTTGCTAAACTCGCACCTAGGATGAGTATTCATGGGACATTGCTTGATATTAATGGTGTCGGTGTGCTGATTCAAGGCTCGAGTGGGATCGGTAAAAGTGAGGTTGCTTTAGAACTAATCCGCAGAGGGCATCAGTTAGTCGCGGATGACCGTGTTGATCTTTATGAAAGAGAAAAAAACTTTCTTGTCGGGGAAGCACCTGATATCTTAAAGAAGTATATCGAAATCCGTGGGATTGGTATTATTAATATTGTTAAATTATTCGGTGCGAGTGCGTTTAAAGAAGAGAAAAATGTCAATATGATTGTTGAACTTGTGCATTGGGATGATCATCTTGATTATGACCGTTTAGGACTTGAACAACAAACAAAGAAGTTCTTTGATTCAGAAATTGTTTATGTTAAAATACCGATTACTGCAGCGCGTTCTGTTCCTACGCTGGTAGAGGTAGCTGCAATGAATGCACGGCTTAATTATTTAGGTACGAATATGGCTAAAGAGTTTACAGATGAACTTAATAAAACGATACAAGAAAAAACTAAGAAGAAATAAGGTGGAATTATGGAACA
>SKIW01000056.1 GCA_007116245.1 Candidatus Izemoplasma sp.
AAGCCATTCTCTAAGACTTTTATTACGTTATAAGGTTCTAATTCTAGTTCCGGCTGTTTATATGTTCTTTGTTTTTGAAGCGCTACATATTGTAGGTTTTGCTTCAACGATTTCATTACCACGTAATCTTATTGAAGAAATTGACTATTATTTAGCAGCAAGAATTGTGTCCTATGTGCTTATAACCCTAGTATTATTGTTTTTCGTAGAAATGATGTTTTATTTAAAACTGTATACTATTGAATCAATGTCATTTAAAGACACTTTTAAGGAACACCGAATATTGCTTAAAGGAAAAAGATTTAAGTACGCAAGCAAGTTTTTTATTTATAATATTGCTTTAAATGCCATTATGTACATCGGCTATACATTAATTATCTTACTTATCGCTTTATTTATATTCTTAGTTCGTGGACAGGAGTATGTCTTAGCTTCGATTTTAACACTGTTGTATAGTTTTTATATTGTTGCTACTACGATTTCAACCCTTATTCTTATACCGTTTAATTATGCTCTTGTCTCAACTTGGTACTATGACGCACGACCTAAAAGCTATATAAAAACAAAGTTTCAGCGATATCGCAAAGAAGCATTAAAACCTAAAAACAAAACTATTTTAAAACCGATTATGGTGGGTATTTTTGTAGTTTTATTAGGAATTAACATTACCAATGTTTTTGGCGTAGTAAGAGAGCCAACATCATCGGTAGAGTTTCTAAAACGCGCTGAAGTTATTGCCCATCGAGGTGCGTCACTATCTGCACCAGAAAATACACTGTCTGCAATTGAAATAGCTATAGAACAAAATGCTGAAGGTGTTGAGTTCGATGTGTTAATGACACTCGATGGTGAACTTGTTTTAATGCATGATAACGCGTTAGGGCGTACAACGAATGATCCTTTAAACAGAAGGGTTGATCAAGTCTCATTTGCTGAAATTCGTACGTTAGATGCTGGTTCCTGGTTTTCTGAAGATTACGTTGGTGAAAAGATACCCACACTAGAAGAAGCGTTACGTTTAGTTGATGGACGCGCTACTGCCTATATTGATTTAAAAACAACAGGAGAATATTTTAATCAAAAAGTTGTTAATCTTATTGAAGAATTAGAGCTCGAAGATAGTGCTGTTATTATGTCCTTTGATTATAATCAATTGGTTGAAATTAAAGAACTGAACCCGAACTTATCTACATTACTTCTAATTAGTACTTTTTTTGGTGATATTGATGGATTGATTAGAGATGATGTTATCGATCGTTTCGCTTTTAGAACCTTTGTGATTGCAAATAACCCCGAGTTTGTTCGCCAGGTTCAAAGACAAGGAAAACGTGTTTATGTATGGACACTCGAAACTGAAGATCAGTTAACACAGTTTGTTGAGCTAGACGTTGATGGGTTGATCGCCAAGAACCCAATTTTGGCAAGAGAGGTTGTTTACTCCAGAAACACGAACAGTTTATTAGCAGAAATATTAAAGCAACTCTTTAGTGGATAGACTTGTTTATTACTGATATTTACTATATAATTACATAATCGAGGTGGTTTTAGATGATTAATCCATTTATTGTTATACTCGTTTTATTTGGATTTATATTTGGTGGCGCGTATTATTTAGATCAAATGCGTATTCAAGCATCCAAAAAAGATGAGGCTGACCGTCCTAACGTCAACCGATCATCGATTGATAAAAGATCCGCTGAATCGGGTAAGAATAATAATGCTAATAAAGTTGATAAGAGTTCACCATCGAACAAAGAGTTCCAAAGTTTTGAAGAGTATGATGATTTCTTTGATGTAGATGATGAATTTTTTGAAGACTACTCAAAAGATTTAGAAGACAAATAGAAATTATTTGTCTTTTTAAATGCTATCCATTTGCATTTAGACGTTTTTAAGCTATAATATTAATGAAAAGTCAAGCGTAATCAAGGAGACTTATTATGAGTCATGAGCAAATACTAGATATTCGCAACTTAACAGTAAAATACCATACCTTTACAGCGGTCTCTAATGTTTCCTTTAGTGTGAATGAGCAGGATTTTATTGCCATCATTGGTGCTAATGGTAGTGGAAAAACCACACTCATTAAAACGGTATTAGGCTTATTGAACGCTCAAGAAGGTACGATCGTTACTCCGACCGGTGTTACTGTAGGTTATTTACCTCAACATACGATGTCATTGGATCGTTTTTTTCCTGCGACTGTAGATGAAGTGGTTGGCATGGGGTTACTTGCGAAAAAACGATTTCCTAAAATATTAAGTAAACAAGAAAAACAAAATATTGAAGATGTTTTACATATGTTAAACATTCAACACCTTACACATAAACGTATTGGTGCTTTATCAGGAGGACAACAACAACGCGTTCTCTTAGCTCGTGCATTAGTATCAAATCCCGATGTACTCATACTCGACGAACCAACGAGTGCGCTTGATCATAATATGCGCAAGCAATTTTTTGATATTTTAAGCCATTTGAATACATCTCACGGTGTCACTATCTTGCTAGTTACTCATGATATAGCCTCGGCAAGTGATTATATAAATAGAGTTATATATATGGATCAAAAATTGCTGTTTGATGGAACCTTTAGTGCGTTTTGTGAAGATCAAAAGCTCTCACCATTTATACATACGCATTCATTACGTCATAAAAAAATGGGTGATGAGTCATGAATATAATTCAAGAGCTTATGGCTGCTTTTTCTTATGGTTTTATGTGGCGCGCACTCTTTGTAGGCGTATCTGTAGCGATTAGTAGTTCATTTATTGGACCCTATCTTGTTTTAAAGAGATTTTCTATGATTGGTCACGGATTATCGCATGTTGCTTTTGCAGGAATCGCGGTGGGGTTGTTATTTCGTACAGCACCGTTAATATTCTCTATGGTGATTGTCGTGTCAGTATCTGTGTTCATTTTAAAACTCAATGAGACAGCCAAACTGCATGGCGATGCAGCTATCGGGTTAACAGCGGCAGTGGCTATGGCTTTTGGGACAGTATTAGCAAGTGTTGCTGGAGGGTTTAATGTTGATTTATTTAGTTTTTTATTCGGTAGTATTTTAACGATACAGCGAATTGATGTATACTTATCTATTACTTTCTCAATTGTGGTTATCGCTGTAGTAACAACACTTTATCATGATTTATTTTCGATGACATTTGAAGAGGATTTTGCTAAAGTATCCGGCATTAATACAAAACGTTTAAATACAATTCTAGCAGTTCTTGTTGGTGTTACTGTCGTTATTGGTATAAGAGCGATGGGAACGTTATTAATATCAAGTTTAATTATATTCCCTACAATTATAGCCATGCAGTTTACAAAAGGGTTTAAGACCACCATTGTGATTGCAGCTGTGTCTTCAGTGTTTATCGTAATATTTGGTTTAATGGGTTCATATTTACTAGATTGGCCAAGTGGTTCAACCATTGTACTCCTAAATGGGGTTGTGTTCTTAGGGGTATATTTATATAATCGTATTTTAAGACCTCAAGGATAGAGGTGCAGTAATGGAAAAATTTAAAGATTGGTTAACTGAAGCAAACCTTAAAAAAACCAAGCATCGATTACTAGTGCTTGATATTTTGTATGAAACAAATGATTTCTTATCTGCTGATGATCTATTTTTAAAAGCAAAACATAAAGATGCTAATATTTCACTATCAACAATCTATAGAATATTAGATAATTTTGTTGAAAAAAATATTGTCTCAACTATTAATATGGAAAACACAAAACAAGTTTATTATGAGTTAGCACATCAAGAACATTCTCATCACTTAATATGTTTAAACTGTAATAAAGTTATTCATCTGAAAGGATGCCCAATTAAGGCTTATGAAGAAACTGTATCAAGCAAATATCGCTTCAATATTGAGCGGCATACTTTAGACTTCTACGGTTACTGTGAGAAATGCCAAAATAAGAAATCATCAAAAGTCTAGTAAATCTAAAAAAATGAGGTTAGTTTTATATTATGACTATCAATAAAGATACCACAGACCTAAAGATACTTGTTCCGGTAGCTCAGTGGATTAGAGCAACAGCCTCCGAAGCTGTAGGTCGAGGGTTCGAGTCCCTTCCGGAACGCCAATGTAAAATGATCAGGTCTGTGGTGTTTTTTATAAGGAGGATATTGTGAAAGAGTATACGATTATTGAGCTTTATGAGTTATTAAGTAAAGGTGAGTTTACTTCAAAACAATTGGTTCAAATGTATATTGACCGTATTCAAAGACATGATGGGTACTTAAATAGCCTAGCAGATATGAATATTGAGGCTTTGCATATTGCGGAAGTTTTAGATGAAGAACGTAGACAAAATGGCCCAAGAAGTTATTTACATGGTATACCGGTTGTTGTTAAGGATAATATCTTTACCCATGATTCTATGAGAACAACGGTAAATAGTTATGCATTTAAAGATTTTTACGCACCATTTGATGCAACAATTGTAAAAAAGCTTAAAGATGCAGGTGCCATAATACTTGCTAAAGCGAATTGTTCAGAGTTTGCCTATTTTATGTCTATGGGAAAAATGCCCTCAGGATATGGTAGTATGTTTGGACAAGTCAAACATCCTTATAACTCAAATATTGATCCCTTAGGCTCTAGTACAGGATCAGCTGTATCCGTTGCGGCTAATCTAATTCCAGTATCAATTGGAACAGAAACGAACGGTTCATTAATGTCCCCCGCACAGCAAAATAGTGTTGTAAGCTTAAAACCGACTCTCGGATTAGTTTCTCGTCATGGAATTGTACCAATAAGTCGATTGCAAGATACAGCAGGGCCAATGTCAAGAACCGTAGAAGATAGTGCGATTGTAATGGATATTATTTATGGTAAAGATGATAATGATATCGCTACTCATCGTATACCCGATTTTAGCAATAGTTATTATGAAACATTAAAAAACAAACCTAATATAAAAAGGATAGGTTTGTTAAGGTTTGATAATTATCCCAATGACAGTGAAGAAGAAAAAATCCTTAGTGAAGCTAAAGAACTATTTAAGTCACTTAATATCGAAATAACGGATATAGAGTTCACATACAATCTTCCATCAAATCGAATCACGTTACAACATGAGTTTAAACATGAAATTAATGCCTTTTTATCTTCATTGAGTGCTTACACAAATATGAGAACCTTAAAGGATATTATTGATTATAATAAACAACAGAGTTTACGCTGTTTAAGATACGG
>SKIW01000125.1 GCA_007116245.1 Candidatus Izemoplasma sp.
TAATCTGTGCGTACTGTCCTGGTTTAAACTCCATTTTATCCGGTTTTATCAACTTTAATTCAACCAATTTAATATCGTACGTTAAATCTTCCATTTTAACGACTTTAGTGACAAACTCTTGCGCGTAAAGAAGTTCCTTAGGAATCTCAATACTTAAGTCTTGTTTCACCTTCACTTGACATGAGAGACGAACACCATCTTCTCTCTCTTGTTTACTTAAGAATGGTTCCTCAGTAGGTTTTATGTTTTTATCGCCTTCAAGTACTCTAAACTTACAAACACCGCATGTTGCTTTACCACCACAAGCAGAAGGTAAGAATATTTTGTTTTTAGCCAATATATTTAACGCTGAATCTTCACCTTGTACAAGTATTTTTTTATCATTATTAACCGTCATAATCTTATCCCCGGCACCACCGAGCATCCGATCCGCGAAAATCAAAACACCTGTAATGATAAGTAGTATCCCTACAAGAATAATAGGAACAACCCAGTTTATTAAAAATAGCATAATATCACTCCTTTAAGACACAAGTCCAGTAAACCCGATAAACGCAAGTGATAAGATTCCTAAGACGATAAAGACAATACCTTTACCTGCTAATCCCTTAGGTACATCACTTGTTTTAGCCATTTTTTCACGTAATCCAGCAACTAATATAATCGCAAGTGCCCAACCGATACCTGAACCTACAGCGAATGTTGTAGTTTCCACAAATGTATAGGTCCGGTTAACAAAGAAGAGAGAAACTGCAAGAATCGCACAGTTAACCGTTATTAAAGGTAAGAATAATCCAAACGCATTATATAATGCAGGAAAAAACTTATCGATAAACATTTCTAGAAATTGTACTGTTGCTGCAATTGTAGCTATAAATACCAACAATTGGATATTTGTTGTTCCCGTTGCTCTTAATAATAAATAAATAGGATAATTAATCATTGCGGTAATCGAAACAACAAAAATAACCGCAATTCCCATCCCCTTCGCATTTTTTACTGATGTAGATACAGCGATAAGAGGACACATCCCTAAAATAAACATCAACGCAATGTTCTGACTTAATATTGATTCTACAAATAATCTATATAAATCTGTCATCGTTTATCATCCTTTCTTATTGCTGCAACTCATAATTATTTGTTAGTTCACGAATAATCCAAATAAAGATTGCTAGTACAAAAAATCCACCTGGCGCCATCGCCATTACTGTCCAGTTTACAAAACCGTCAGGCATTACTTGATAATTTAAAATCGTTCCAAACGCTAAAACTTCACGGACTAACGCTACAAGAATTAAAACATATGTGTACCCCAATCCGTTTGCTAACCCATCATAAAATGTGAATCGCATAGGGTTTTTAGCAGCAAACGCTTCAGCACGACCCATAACGATACAATTCGTAATAATTAGTCCTACATACGCGCCGAGTGCAGCCGCAATAATAGGGAAAAACGCTTCTAAAAACAACTGAACAACGATAACGAACGTTGCTATGATAACCATATAGGTTACCATTCGCACACGTGGCGGGATAAACCTACGAATCATCGATACCATTAATGAACTCGCCACAATAACAAACGTCACACCAAGTCCCATCGCAATCGCGTTTTCAACGCGGTTTGTCACAGCTAACGCTGAACAAATTCCTAATACACCGATTGCAATCGGATTATTCTGTGATAACCCATTTTTAGAAATATTAAACCATTTTGTGTATTTTAAACGAATTAACTTCATCGATTACTCGCCTCCATTCAACGTATTCCAAACTTCGATATACGCACTATATTCAGCATTTATAATTATTTCGAAAGCCTCTGAAGTTCTTGTACCACCGGCAATTGCATCAACCTCGTTGGGATTTGATAAATCCGCATTTCGACTGACAATTAACTCCGGTTCCATCTCACGACCTACATATTTATCCAAATACCATCGCTCAGAAATAACACCACCAAGGCCAGGTGTCTCTTCTTCTTGTAAAATGGTGATCCGTCTAATGGTTACTAAATCATCCTCCAGTGTTAAAACACCCACAATCGGTCCCCAAACACCATTGCCTTCAATAACAAAACTAATCGAGCCTGTTTCTTTATGAACAAAAAACGTCTTATCTTCAGCTTCTACCACATCAAAATTCTCATTAAATATATCTGAAATCTGTTGAATAGTATATTCTATTTCATACGCATCAAGCACGGCAGACTGTAACTCAGCTTGCTGATTTAGAGCTATCCGTTCTTCAGTCCATGCATCAACACCAACCAATAAAAGCGACGTCACTAATCCTAATACAAGCACAAAAATAATCATCTGGAGATATTGTTTCATGTCGTCACCTCCTCATTAGTCTCGACAATTTCAGGTGCCTTCGTAAACTTCCAAGAATCAATTAAAGGCGCGACCGCATTCATAATTACAATCGCGAACACAACACCTTCCATAAAAGCCCCATATGTACGTATTAATACCGTAATGACCCCTAATCCTACACCATACACCATTCTTCCTTTTGCACTTAAAGGCGCAGTTACCGGTTCAGAAGCCACAAAAAATGCCCCAAACATTAAACCACCTACTAATAATGCGCGAATCGGATCGATATACATATTCGAGTTTACTAAATGTCCAATACCATTAAAAACAAACACAGTTCCTAAATAAAAGAGAGGAATCCGCCAATCAATAATTTTCATAAGAATTAAAATAATCCCAAGCACAATGATTCCAACCCTGAAAGTTTCACCAATTGCACCAGGCATATTCCCAACAAATAAATCCCATAAACTGTAATCCATTAAATTCCCAGTCCCGGGATTTAAAGGCGTAGCCGCACTAATAACATCGGGTCCATAATCTGCCCCAGGCGAAAACCATCCTCCTGCTTTTTCAACATTAAACCAGCTTTGTGTCATCTCACGAATAAACGATACTGTAATAAAAATAATACCAACCGCCGCAGGATTAAAAATATTTTTACCATGACCACCAAAAAGTGATTTCCCAAAAAACGTACCAAATGAACTCCCTACAGCCACCATCCAAAGCGGTGCAGTCACTGGTAACATCATCGTAAAAATAAGCGGTGTAACCATCCACGATATTCCCATATCCTTCTTACGAATCCTCGCAAATGACCACTCAACTAACACACTTGCAGCTAAAGATACTACTGCAATCGCAAAAACATAAGGACCAAAACGTAGCATTCCAACTATCAAAAGAATGACTAAAGCCCCAGTCAAATACAACATATTTCTTAAAGTTAACACATCATCATGTAACGTTTTTTTTGTCTCTGACATAACATCACCACTTTCATACATAATTAATGAACATTAAGTGAAACCATTATAGCATATTTTTTATAACAACTCTTAGAAAACTGTAAGCGTTTTTTCTTATTTAGAAAAACACCTTAATTATCTAAATAAGAAAAAAAAGACACAACAAGTGTGTCTAAAATAGACCTGCGTTTTTAGCGCTTTGTAATAAATCCCACCAATGAATAATAACATAAGAAATAACCATCGTTAAAAATGTAAATACACCTAAAAATGCAGCATAAGCGCGTATTTTACACTCTTCTAAATTTAACATTCCTAAAGCAATACCTAATGGAAACAATGCAAACCCAATTAAAAATAAAGCAAACCCTATAAACACATCATTACGGATACAATCATTCTTCTCATCATGATTGGATGGTGTATATAATTTTTTAAGTGAACTCCGTTCCATAAAACCGCCTCCTAATCTAAGTATCATTAAGGCTTAACAACTCTTTCATCATTCAAAATTATACCTCATCTACCTCTTTATTTCAAACTACACTAGTTGCTTTAACGCTGCAATTCGATCAGATATTGGAGGATGTGTATAATACATTAAAACGTATAAAGGATGTGGATTCAAGTCCGAGAAGTTTTCATTCGTAAGTACCTTTAGCGCTGAAATCATATGTTTCTTATCGACATACTTAGCACTAAACGCATCAGCATTAAACTCAAAACGTCGACTAATCATATTGCTAGGAATACTTAAAATTAAATCTAACGGTGAAAGAAAAATCATAAATAATATAATACTAAAACCAAACGTCGCATTAGTTAACCCAAACGCTTGTGCTAAAGCATCGCTTTGCAAAATAGCCGCTATCATGACACCGTAAACCGCGAACATAAACGCTTGCTGAATTAAAAGCTTAGTGACATCCTTGTTTACAGCATGACCGAGTTCATGTGCCAAAACTGAGAGCACTTCTTCATCACTTAACTTATCCACTAAAGTATCAAATAAAACAACTTCCTTATTCTTACCAAAACCTGAGAAAAATGCATTGAGTTTCGTCGATCTTTTCGATGCATCCATAATATAAATACCACGAATCTTATAGCCAACTTCTTTTGCTAAGTTCTCAATCTTTTCTTTTAGTTCCCCATCTTCAACAGGGGTTAATTTATTGAATAGTTTCACAAAGACTCTTGTATTTAAGTAAGAAAAAATCAAAATCAATGCCATAAGTACAACCCATGAAACCGCAATAAATCCAAAAATTCTTGTTTCAAAAACCAAATAAACCCAGTTTAATAAAGCAAGAACACCACCCCCTAAAACGATAATCAGAAGCAATGCTTTAACCGTATCTGAAACAAACGTCCTCAAGCTCGTTTTATTAAACCCAAATTTATCCTCAATAACAAACTGAGAGTAATAGTTAAAGGGGATTGATATCATAAAAACGATGAACTGATATAAACCTAAAAATAGTAATGTTTGTAAAATAACAGAGTTCGTCCATTGTTCACTCCACTCTTGAAATAAAGCAAAAACGCCAAACATTAAAAAAGCGATCAATAAGAAAAACTTAACTGTCTTGACAATTAACTTAAATCGAAATACCTCAGCCTGATATTTCCGCCATTTCTGATATGCATCAACATCATAAATATCCTTTACATTTTCAGGTATAGGTAAATTGCTTTGGCGATAATTAATAAACCCTAAAAACAACTGAAAGACATATACTAAAATAACAATACCAACAATAATCCATTCCATATGCAAACCTCCTTATACCTATTTTAACATTTATTATACAATTTAGTGTTTTAAAAAAACCACGTATTTTCATAACAAATATACTGAAATTACAATGGTTTTTTTACTTTAATGATACTTTACAAAGAATCGAACTTCAATCTTAAATCTTTCATCTCAAATCGATATACTAAAAACGATATACTTCCCGTAACTAAATCCGCTACGAAAAATGTCCACCAAATTCCTGTAACACCAAAGAAATGTGTTAGTAAAAACGCAACTGGTAAGAAGACAATGAAACGTCTTGATAACGCGACAACAAACGCTCTAACTGGATAGCCCATTGCCTGATAACAACTCGATAAAATAACTTGATACGTAATAAAACTAAACCCCAATGCTACAACTCTAAACGCAAAAGCACCTTGTTCGATAAAATATGGATCCCCATTAGGACTAAAAATCATAAACAAGTATTCTGCAAACACCATAACAATGACAAAAACAACAGTGAAATAAATAAACAGCAACTTAGATGTATACTTAATAACCTCATGTAACCGTCCAAAAAACTGTGCCCCAAAGTTAAACCCAACAATCGGTATCATCCCTTGTACTAATCCGAATCCAGGCATTAAACTAAATCGAATTAAACGATTAATAACACCATATATAGAAATATATATCGCTGGATCGCCTACAGCATAACGATTAATCAAATTATTAACAATGATAATTAAGACTCCACCCATCGCAGTTCGTGTAAACGAAGGTGCACCAATCGCAAAAATCTCTCCAACCATTTTAAAATCAATCTTATACAATTGCCTTAAATCAATCATTAACGAAGACTCTGGTTTCATCGCCTGATAAAACACATACACAAACGAAGCTGTTTTACCAATCGCAGTCGCCAGTGCTGCACCACTGACACCCATACCTAATCCAAAATCAAATATAAAGATTGGATCTAACACAATATTAATCCCCGCACCAATAATTAAAGACCACATAGCGATCTTCGGTCTTCCTTCAGCACGGGTTAAATTATTAAACATGATCGATAGTGAAAAAGGTACAAGTGCAATTAAAATGATCGCTAAATACTCTCTTGCAAAATCAATATTACTCGCGGTAGCGCCAAAAAAGACTAATAAATCATCAATAAAAATATACGCTAAAACACTAATTGATACCGTTAAAACAACATTCATTAAAATCGCTGTGTTTACCGCACGTTTCATCGCTGATTCATCTTTACGTCCAAACGCTCTTGAAAATATTGAAGAACTCCCTATTCCAATCATTAACCCAATCGCTAATACAATCATCTGAATTGGATAAGCAATAGACAATGCTCCAATCGCAATCGTCCCAGAACCCCAAGCCACAAAAAAAGTATCGATTAAATTATATAGTGCATTAATAATCATCGCAGCTGTCGCTGGGATAGCTAATTTAATCAATAGTTTCTTTATTTGCATGTGTCCTAGCATTTCACTATTTTGCTTATTCATAAATCTCACACTTTCGTATCCATTATAGCATATGAGATTTAGATGTTAAGTAATCTAAACAACAATTTGAAATTTACAAAAAACGCTTAAAAACATCAAGTTTAAGATACATCTTCATTTAGACATCCGAATTAAATTCATGTATACTAAAGTAAGGAGGTGCACGTATGATTGAAAACATATATAAACGTCGTTCCGTTAGAACCTTCAAAAAAACAGCCCTAAAAAAGAAAGATCTAAACACCATCCTTCAAATACTAAAAGACACAGAACCAAAAGAAGGCCCTTTTAAACAACGTGTAAAGTTCTTTATCATTGAAGATACCTTTACTACAGAAGAAGAAAAATTGAAAATTGGCACGTATGGATTCATTAAAAACCCGCAAGGATTCATCGGTGGTAAAATTGAAAACACCTTTGAAAATCTCATCGACTTCGGTTACCTATTCGAAGAAATTATTTTAAAACTTACCGACATAAATATCGGAACCGTCTGGCTTGGAGGAACATTTAAACGTAAACAATTCTCACACCTTATTGAAAAAGATGAGTTTATTCCCGCTATTTCTCCCATCGGTTACATCAACGATAAACAATCTTTACGAGAACGCTTGATTCGCAAAAAAGCAAAAGCGAATCAACGCAAACCTTTTAAAGAACTCTTCTTTGATCAAAGCACAAAGATGCCTCTAGATAAAAAACATATCCTCAGCCATTTACTAGAACTCGTTCAAGTGGCCCCCTCGGCATCCAATAAACAACCTTGGCGTATTACCGTCGATGATCAAGGTGTTCATTTCTTCCTACACCGGACTAAAAACTATGCGACAATCCTGCCCTATGATATCCAAGCACTCGACATCGGCATCGCGATTAAACACTTTGAAATCGGTTTAATTGAAGAAAAAATACCTTTCCAAATGATTCAATATAACCCACCCATAATCTTTAATGAAGACGACTATATAATAAGCTTTCGCTTAGAAAGGACTACAAAATGATTGAATTTAACGCTCAACATTACCCTCATCCATCTAAAAGAAACCTCATCTACGCTGCAAACGGTATGGTCGCAACAAGCCAACCTCTTGCCGCACAAGCAGGATTAGATATCTTAAAAAAAGGTGGTAACGCAATTGATGCCGCGATTGCAACCGCGGCTTGCTTAACGGTCGTTGAGCCAACCTCTAATGGCATTGGCGGAGACGCTTTCGCTATCGTGTATAAAGATGGACAGCTACACGGGCTAAACGCTTCTGGTAAATCCCCCAAAGCATTAAGCATGAACGCATTACGTAATAATGGCTTCACAGGAATCCCGCGCTTCGGTTTTGAAGCAGTCACTGTTCCAGGGTGTGTTTCAGGTTGGGTTGAATTATCAAAAAAACTCGGAAAACTTCCTTTTAAAGAACTATTAAAACCAGCGATTCAATACGCTAAAGAAGGGTTCCCAATATCACCGACCCTCGCAACCTATTGGGAAAACGCCTTTAAAATCTATCAGAAACATCTAACAGAATCTAAATACCAATCCTGGTTTGATACCTTCGCACCACTAGGACGTGCTCCTAAAGTAGGCGAAATATGGAAATCTTTAGACCATGCTAACACATTACAAGACATCGCAAATACAGAAGGCGAGTCTTTTTACAAAGGCGAGCTCGCTAAAAAAATCATTGATTTTACTAAGCAACACAACGGCTACATGGACGACGAAGACCTTGCTAACCATCAATCTGAATGGGTAAATCCTATCTCAGTAAACTACAAAGGCTACGATATCTGGGAACTTCCGCCGAACGGACAAGGCATTATTACCTTAGATGCTTTAAACACACTAAACCATTTTACATCTACCAAAAAACCGAACGTTCATAGTTACCATACCCATATTGAAGCTATGAAGCTCGCATTTCAGATGGGACTTCAAGTTATCGCGGACCCTAAACACATGACAATGAAAAACGAGGATATCCTTCATCCCTTAAGAAGTCAAAAAAATGCGCAGAAAATCAATGAATTTGCACAAACCTATGGTGATGAAACACCTCATAAATATGGTACTGTGTATTTAGCCACCGCCGATAATGAAGGAAACATGGTTTCTTTTATCCAAAGCAATTACATGGGCTTCGGTTCTGGTCTTGTAGTTCCTAATACAGGTATCTCCTTACAAAATCGCGGTCATAACTTCAGATTTGATGACACCCATCCCAATCGTTTAGAGCCTAACAAAAAGCCATTCCACACAAATATTCCTGGCTTTATCACCAAAGATAACCTCCCTTTAGGACCTTTTGGTGTTATGGGTGGAATGATGCAACCACAAGGACACCTACAAGTTGTGACTAACTTAATCGATTATAACCTCAATCCGCAAGCTGCACTCGATGCACCGCGTTGGCAATGGATTGAGAAAAACACCATTCATGTCGAACCTCACTTTAGTAAAAACACCGTATCCGCATTACTAAAACGCGGACACAATATTATGGTTTCTCAAAATATCGGCAGTTTCGGAAGAGGACAAATTATTCTAAAAGATTCTAAAAATAACGTCTTAATCGGAGCCACCGATATGCGAACCGATAGTTCAATCGCTTCATGGTAAAAAAAACGCGTTCGTTTGAACGCGTTTTAAAATATATTAAAGATTCCATTAATACCCATAACTAATAATAGTACTGCAATAATCCTTTGAAACGTCACCTCATTAAAGACGTTTTGGGATCGAATACCCAGAAAACTCCCTATTAAAACAACCGGCATAAAAAGGAGAGCTTGATACGCGATGTTCCAACTATAGTTAGCGTTAATCACAAAGGAAATTAAACTTCCACTATTTAATATTAACAAAAATAACAATATCGAAATTCGGAAATCTGCTTTTTTTAAGTTTGTATTAGCTAAGAAGATTAACACCGGAACACTTCCAGCACCAATCAATGTATTCAATGTTCCACCTAAAATCCCAATGGGAATAAAATATCGCTTAGGATGTTCTATTCTGAATCGAACATTAAACAAATTATTCAAAGCCGTTAAAATCAATAATACTCCTAATACAATATTAAACAACGTTGAGTCAAATCTTGGTAGTAAAAACCCGCTTAATATCGAAGAAACAAACACCGTTACAATTAATACCCAAAACGGTTTTAAAGCTTTAAACGATAACTTTTTAGCTGACGCTAAAATAAATATATTCAAAATCAAATTGACGGTGACTACTAACGCTCTAGCGTCCTCAGGAACAAGCACAAACGCCGCTAAAAGCGGAATCGCGATAAGTGAAGAGCCAAATCCAGTAACACCTTTAGTATACGCTGCAAAAAATAAAATAAATGCTGCTAATAAATACAGTTCAAATGTCATGATATCACCCGATTATAATTGTCATACGAAATAATTATACATCATTATAATTAAAATGCCACTTGTATAAATGGCATTTTTACTTAAATACTCCCATTGACTCTGCAATCTTTTGGTATGTTTCTATTCCTACTACCAAGATACTCTCATCAAAATCAAAGTAAGAACTATGCAATGGCTGAACATACCCTAATACTTGATTACGAATGCCTAACATAATAAATAACCCAGGATTGTGTTGCTGGTAATACGAGAAATCTTCAGCTAACATTCTTGGTTTAATCAACTCATACTCACCTCTGTTAAACACTTGGCACATCTGAATAAATAGCGCATGATCGTTTCTCACAGGTGGATGTAAATCTACAATCGTATTTTCAACATAAACATTAAAAGCATTCTCAATTCCTTTATCAATTTGCCTCATTCGGTTTTTTAAGCGCTCATACTCATAAAAATCAAAAGCGCGAATACTACCCGATAACGTAGCGGATTTCGCGATAATATTCCGACCTTCGCCAGATTCAATCGTCCCAATATTTAACGTTGCACTCACTAATGGATCGATGCTTCGAGAAGTAATGGTGTAATAATGTTGAATTAATGCTGAGGCAGCTAACAAGGCATCATTCCCTTGATGCGGTGATGTGCCGTGGGCATTAATGCCTTGGATACGAATATCAAAATCCCCATCTTGCGCAGTCATAACACCTTCTATTAAACCGAGTTTCCCCGCTTCTAATTCAGGATCAAGATGCAACGCAAAAATCGCTTCGATATCGCGTTCGATATAAATAGCTGATTCCACAATTTCTTTCGCTCCACCCAACGTTTCTTCAGCGGGCTCAAACACAAACATTACCGATTTTTGCAAATCATCTCGCAAGGCTAAT
Organism: Candidatus Izemoplasma sp.; assembly: GCA_007116245.1. GTDB lineage: Bacteria > Bacillota_I > Bacilli_A > Izemoplasmatales > Izemoplasmataceae > CSBR16-104. Next base: position 10,837 of record SKIW01000125.1, read on the forward strand.
GATTGTGCAAACGCTAATAACATCGCCATATGACCATCATGACCACACGCATGCATGACCCCTTCATGTTTAGAACGATAAGGTACTTCTGATTGCTCTTGAATAGGCAATCCATCCATGTCAGCTCGAAACGCTATCGTTGCCTTAGATGCACCTTCTTTTATCGCAATAATCCCCGTTTTAGCTACGGTAGTCGTTTCATATCCAAACGACTTTAAAGTCGACTCTACGTACGTATGTGTTTTAAATAACTCATATCCAAGTTCAGGAATCGCATGGAGATCACGACGATACATTTGAACACGTTTTAATTTATCTTCCAACTTAATCACATCCTTATAATGCGTGATTTATACTATCATGCTAGACCACTACTAGTCAAAACATATGGTCAAAGAAACATATCTCAAATGTCTATTCTATGCTATAGTATAACTATCAATTCATACGGAGGTAAAGATGAAAAAACATTACTATGGCATTGATGTTCTACGTGGGTTAGGCATATTTATGGTTATTATCCTTCATACAGCCTTTTACTTCTACCATGATATCTACACAATCGATTTAAACAACCCTACTTTAATTATCACCTTAATCGGTTTCCTGCTTATGTTTGCTGGACTTTTTGCGATGATAAGCGGCTTCGTTTATACCTTACAGTATACACTGCACACCGAACAATCCCGCCGACTTAAAGGTATGCTAATCAGCGCTTTATCGTTATTAATCATTGCTTACTTATACTTTATCTTTACAGGACCCGGTTTAATTCATTTTGATACCCAGTCAATGGATGAATCTTTATTCGTTGGATTCATTAACCAACAACGCTTTACTGGTATATCACTTGACCGATTATTGTATGTTGATAGTTTAGTGATGCTATCAATCAATATCGCATTGCTTACCCTATGCTTCAAACTATTCTCCAACTATTTTATCCATTCAAATAAACCATATCTATTATTTATCTTTTCAACCCTCTTCTTAGTCATCTCCTATCTTCGTATTCCGTTATACCCATACTATTTAAACGCCCGTGAAGAAAATCGGTGGTTACTAACGTTTTTACTTAATTGGTTTGTCGCAAAAAATAACCCAATCCTTCCGTTTTTCGCATTCGCACTGTACGGTGCTTGGTTTGCTATGCTATTGAGAGTCCACCGTTTTAAAAACACCGTAAAACGCATAATACCGCTTGCCATACTATTTATAATCCTAGGGGCTTTAGGTTACATCCTCGCACCAGAAACAATGTTGGATAGAGAAATCGATGTCACTTGGTACTTTATTATGGTTATTCAAATCGGTTTATTCTTAAACATCCTACTTTGTTTTATTTGGTATTTTGATATTCGTCAAAAAGACCAAAAACCTATTTCAACCTTTTTATCACGTTTCGGTATCGCTGGCCTCACACCGTTTTTCTTCGAATCTGTGGTCAGTGCGATTATCTTTTTCTTAATAACGCTTTTTATTCCATTAGAGTTAGGGATTCCTGGTGCACTCATTTACGGCATCATCCTTGCTTTAGCTTGGGGGTTCTTCTTAATTTACTGGCAGACAAAACAGTATCGCTACGGTTTAGAATGGCTACACACTAAGTTCGTAAAACGTTATGGTGGTAGCACGAAAGCTAAGAAACTAGAAGGTGATATGAATGATTAAAGCCATCAAAGATTATCGTACGTTGATTAAACATCAAACCAAATCAAGCGCCTCAAATATTGAAAAATACCAACTAAAAGCAATCCAAAAACTCGTTGCATACGCTAAACAACATAGTCCTTATTATCAAGAAAAACTAAGTGATTTCCATTTCGAAACATTACCGGCATTTCATTTTTTTCCAAGTATAAACAAAAACATTATGATGGAACACTTCACGCAAATCAATACAGAAGGCTTGATTAAGGAAGACGTTTTAACATATGCTATAGAAAAAGAAAAAAACCAAGATTATTTGGGTTATTATAAAAACAAGTTTGTTATTGGATTATCAAGCGGAACATCAGGCAATAAAGGGGTCTTTATAACACCTAAATCATTAACTAAAAGACTCCCTGCAGTCTTTTTAGCACGTAGTGGACTGAGAATAAAAGAACTCCCTTTTAGAATCTTATTCTTGTTACGGGTGTTCTCTCAAGGCTTTAATGATATCAACGCCCCTTTTATAAAACTAAAATACCTTTCAACAATGACGCCCCCTAAAGATATCATCGAAACGATAAACACACATAAAATCAACATCTTAATGGCACCACCTTCATTACTAAATCAGTTGATTCCCTTTAGTGAAGAGATGACTGTTAAATTAAAAAAAATCATTACTTACGCTGAGGTATTAACTCAAGAAGATAAAGATAAATTCCGTAAACTCTTTAACACTGATGTCATTGAAATCTATCAAGCATCCGAAGGCCAAATTGCAAGCCCTTGTAAAAAAGGTAATCTTCATATTAATGAAGACTTAGTCTACATCGAGCTTTACGATAAAAATAATAACCTCATTAAAAAACCAAATGTGATAGGTCATAAAATGGTTTTAACAAATCTTGTTAACTATGCACAACCGTTAATCCGTTATGAAATGAATGATATGATTGTTTTAGATGAACCCTGTGCGTGTGGTTCTTCGTTTAGAACAATCAAAAAAGTTTTAGGTCGTCATGATGATATTCTTTATTTTTATGATCAACATCATCAATTAAGCGTTGTGTATCCTGATTTATTTGCACGATGGATTATAACCGAAAGTGATACGATTAAAGAATTTCAAGTGGTTCAAGAAGCGATTGGTAGAATTCATGTCTATATCGATACCATGAGCGAGTTTAATACAGATACACTGAAAAGACGCATACAAAATGAACTTTCTAAGTTTAATCTTACCGCTAATATATCGGTTATTATTCAACCTATTCGTTTACCTGAAGACAAAAATAAGTTCAAACGTTTTATTCGAACCATTCACCCTCAATAGAAAACGTAAGAAACCGATTATAAACTAAGGAGATTACTATGAACATTGATACTATTATCACCTTTATCAAGCGATACCATACTATAGAGAACCCCTACAGTCACTTTCTTCCTATTAAAGAAAATGTCCTTAGAAGTTCTTTAAAAGAAGCTTTAATGAAACCCTATAAAGCTTTATACGCTGATCAACACTCGCAATGTTTTACTTTGATACACATTGAAAAAGAACTACATCGTATCGATATAGCCGGTCCTGTTTTTGATGAAAAATCCATTGACATAGCGCGCGGTATGCTAAAAGATATTCAAACTGATAATCCTAATATGGCTTTATACTTCTTCTTTCCAATCCAAAACACTTTAATAAAAACCTTGCTTGAATCTGTCAGCGCACAGCGTAATGACGATGAGTTTATTTTACAACTTAAAAGAAGCAATTATCGTTTTAACCCATTAAACCATTTAAAAATAATCCCTAAAAAGGATCATCAAAAATTATGGGATTTCCATGAAGAAATCTTCGGTGAAACCTACTTAACACCAAAGCATTTTTTTAATGATACAAGCAGACACCTTTACGGTTACTACACTGAAGGGAAGCTTATCGGATACGGTGTAATTAAAGACCAATCTTCCACAAAAAGAATTTTAGAAGTTTTAGCCATCAATCCTCAATATCGCGGATTTGGTCATGGTAAAACACTCTTAAAAGAGTTAACCGAACTCGGTTTTAAAAATCAAACAATTGAAATCTTAGAACTCGTTGTAGAAAGCCAAAACGAAAATGCTTTAACGCTTTATAAGTCCGTAGGATTTGACATTATAAGCCATAGTTTAAGCTATGTTATAAATTCTTAAGTCAAATTTCCCCTGTTTTGAACCTATACACGGTATAATATAAGCAATATCAATCTAGGAGGCTCTATGAAAACACTTAATCAGCATTATACATTAAGCAACGGAACAAAAATGCCAAAAATCGGTTTTGGCACATGGCAAATTAAACCTGGAGAACAAACCTATAACGCTGTAACACAAGCATTAAAACACGGTTACCGTCATATCGATACTGCACAAGGATATCAAAATGAACGCAGTGTCGGTGAAGCCATTAGAGATTCAAAAATTCCTCGTAGTGAGATTTTTGTGACGTCTAAACTAGAATCTCATATTAAAGATTATCAAGGTGCCTTAGAAGCTTTTGAAAAAACGATGATTGAACTTAATTTAGAGTATTTAGATTTATTCATAATTCACGCACCTTGGCCCTGGAATGAAATGGGTAAGGACTGTAAAGAAGGAAATATCCAAGCTTATAAAGCACTAGAGAAAGTCTATAAAGACGGTCGTGTCCGTGCGATAGGTGTTTCAAACTTCAATCCCGAAGATCTTCAAAACATCATTGATAACACGAGTATCGTTCCTCATGTTAATCAAATTGGCTATTTCATCGGTATCGATCAAAAAGCCACCATCGCGTTTTGTCAAAAACACAATATCTTCGTTGAAGCTTATTCACCGCTTGGTATTGGTTACTTACTTAAAAACGAAACCATCCAAACCATCGCTAAAAAATACGATGTTACACCCGCACAACTCTGTATTCGTTGGTGTTTAGAAAAAGGCACCGCACCACTTCCAAAATCAGTTACTGAATCTCGTATAATTGAAAATACACACGTTGATTTCACTATTAAAGAAGAAGATATGAAAGTCCTTGATGAGATTAAAGGTGATCCTAGACGTTGGAGTTAACTAAAAAAAGACCTTAATGAGGTCTTTTTTGATATTTACCGATTTTTTTTAAAAGCACTTGTAAGGTTTTTTCATCCTTTTTCAACACATCTAGTCGTTGTCTCATCGTTGAAACGTGAAGCGGATATATGGCTTCCATCTTTTTAGCACCTGAATCAGTTAGCACTAAAATATAGCTTCGCTTATCTTTATCGTGTTGAACCCTTTCAACAAACCCTTTTCTTACTAAGGTATCAATCACATAGCTCATACTTGAGGCCGCTATCAAGATTTTTTCTTTAACTTCTTGAATCGTTAAAGGCCCTTTATGATAAAGCACTTCTAAAACACCAAATTCTGTTGTATTAAGTCCATATCGTTTAATATCATCACGAATTTGTGTCTCAATACTTTTCAATGTTCTAAATAAAATCGTTAATGTCTTTAAGTCCTCCATATTAAAAGTATTCCTTTTTAAATGTCTTCGTACTTCTTACAGTATCAATCGGACGTACAACATTTTCGATATACTCACGATGTCCTCGGTATTTTGGTGGTAAAGCCAAGGTTTCTCCTAAAGTTTCATAAGACTCTTCATCGTCAATAAATCCTGGTCCTTCAGTCGCGAGTTCAAATAAGATTCCACGATGCATACGAGTATATAGCGATTTAAAGTAAAAGCGATCTACATACCCTGAATTTGGTGCTCTTAAAGCATTAAAGTGTTCAACCCAACGATCTAACTCTTCACGATCTTCGATACGGAAAGCCACATGATGAATACTTCCAAACCCTTGTTGGGATTGTGATTTACGTTGGTCTTCTGTCACAATAACACGCGCACCATTTCCACCATCACCCATTTCAAATAGCGTAGCGTTATCTTTAGAACTTACTTTACGCATAAAAAGATTATCCACTAAAATACTCGCTAACTTATCCGTATTTTCAACCGTAAGATAAATAGGGCCTAACCCGGTAATAGCAAACTCATCTGGAATAGGTCCTTTTCTCCAAGGAACACCTGAAGGTATCCCGGTATCTAATTCATCTGATACTAAAGCGTAGTATTGTGTATCAAAATCTTCAAAATAAAGCACTTTTCTGCCAAACTCTTCTTGAATCCCTTGATGTTTAATGTCGTAATGATCAAACCGTTTGACCCAGTACTCTAACGCCTTATCTGATGGCACGCGAAAAGCAGAACGCGTAATCTCATTCGTGCCTACTTGCTTTTTCGCGATTCCTTGGAAATCAAAAAATGTCATATCTGTTCCGGGATTTCCTTTATCATCCGCAAAAAATAAATGATAGGTATTAATATCATCTTGATTTACAGTCTTTTTAACGAGTCTCATTCCTAGAATATTTGTAAAAAACGCATAGATTTTTTCCGCGCTACTCGTAATGGCGGTGACATGATGTAACCCTTTTAATTTTTTCATAAAAATCACTCCTATAATGGCATTATATTTCGAATTCGAAATATAATCAAGCGATATAGAAGTGTTTTTTTTATCTTAAAATATAGTCGTCTATATGTCTTCGAACACTATCAGCATCTTCTAAACTTAATACGTCATCTGATAGAATACGAAGTTCTTCGGTAGAGAATTTTTTCAGTTGCTCACGAATCGTTAAAATACGATTTGGTGTCATCGACAGTTCATCAACACCCATACCAACTAACAACAGACTTGCGTGTAGATCCTGTGCCATTTCTCCACACACACCTACAGGTATATTCTCATCGTGTGCTGCATGAATCACATGCTGCAAGAGATTTAATAATAGCGGATCGAAATAGTCATTTAAATGAGACACTTTTTGATTCATACGATCCGCTGCATAAAAATACTGCGTTAAGTCATTTGTGCCAATACTAAAGAAATCAACATGTTTAGCAAATCGTTTAGCATTAAATGCAACAGATGGCACTTCAATCATCACACCGATGCGAATAGTATTTTGATACTCTATGCTCGATCTTTTCAGTTCTTCTACAACTTCATTAATGGTTCTCTTAACTTCAAACAACTCATCTAACCTTGATACCATCGGTAACAAGATATGCGCTTCTCGAGAATTCTTTGCAGCACGTAATATCGCTCTAATTTGTGTTTTAAATACTGTTTTTTCAGCGAGTGATATCCGGATACCCCGAAACCCTAAATAAGGATTCA
>SKIW01000079.1 GCA_007116245.1 Candidatus Izemoplasma sp.
ATTATTATAAAATATGCAAGCGAGTTACAAAAACTACAACGTCAAGAGTGTATAATATCAAGAATTTCAAACAATCAGTTTCTTGTGTTATGTTTAGATGATGAAGCGAGTGAAGCAAAAGTCAAATACTACTTAAAACGCTTAACGCAAGTCATTCATCCAAAATATACGCACCAGTCATCGCATATACAATTTTCGAAAACCATCGGGTTTTCTCAGTTTCCTCAAGATACAGATACGGTGATCAAAGTAGTTGCAAACGCACGCATCGCGATGAAAAATGCTTATCGTAAAAACATCGATGCTTTAAAATATACCGATGAAATGCATGATTCAAGTGTCCAAGATATCCAAGTTGCAAACCGTCTACAACAGGCTATTAAAAACAAAAACATCGAAATATATTTTCAGAAAATTTTCGATACGCAAACAGGAGAAGTTCTATTTTTAGAACAACTTGCCAGATGGAAAGATCAAGACTTAGGTAATATTGTACCTGAAAATCTACTAAGTACTGCAAGATCATCTAATCAACTAAACTTACTTGAACGTTACTTGATTAAGCAATCAATTAAGCAGTATAGCGATTACTGCAATCACACAAATGGAAATCCTAAACTAGCTTTAAACTTAGCCCCAGAAACATTCCTTAATAAAGATATTTTAACGTATATAAATGCGCTAGTAAAAAAATATCACTTACACCGTAATCAAGTATGTATAGAAATCGCAGAAACAACTTTCATGAATGAAATCGAGACGTGTATTGAACGGATAAATGATTTTAAAAAGGATGGATATTTAATTGCTTTGGATGATTTTGGCAAAGCATTTTCATCCCTTTCGATTTTAGAAAAAATTAATTATGATGTTATAAAGATAGATCGTTTATTCACCGAAACAATCGACCAAGAAAAAACGCAAGAGATCGTAAGAATGATACAAAAAATCGCTACACTATCTTCGAAAATCCTAATTGTAGAGGGTGTAGAAGAAACGTATCAAAAAGATCTCTTGGAAAAGCTTCACTGCACAAACCTTCAAGGCTTCTTACTGCATCGTCCCGAGAAGCTTTAAGGATAGATTAACCCCCCTCAATGAGAAAAAACATCATCCCCCAATGATGTTTTTTCTTTCGTTATAAACGGCTATTTATGATAAAATAGTCCTGAGGTGAAATAATGAAAACATTTAAAGATTATCAATATGTACGTCCAAACATGGACACCTTTCAAGAACGATTTAACGAAGAAATAAAACTATTTAGCAATGCATCAACATTAGAAGAAGCTGAAAGAGCCTTTAACACAATCAACGATTTAAGAAAAGAGTTTGACACTATGTCAAATCTTGCATCGATTAGACACAGTATTAATACAAAAGACGAGTATTACGATGCAGAAGAGACATTTTTTAATGAAAACCGTCCTATCTTTGAACAACTTGAAAACCGATTTTATCAAGCTTTAACAAAAAGTAGCTATGAGGTGGATCTAAGAGACTCAAAGGGAAACCTTTTGTTTGATAAAGCGTATCAAACATTAAAAACATTTAACGACGCTATTTTAGAAGATTTAAAGCAGGAAAACAAACTCACATTCGAGTATCAAAAACTTTTAGCAAGTGCGGAAATTGAGTTTCAAGGTGAGATCCGTAACTTAAGTCAAATGGCACCTTTTGTACAAAGTAAAGACCGCACTATACGCAAAGCAGCGTCCGATGAAATCGCCAACTTTTTTGAATCAAATGAAGACACCCTTGATACGATATACGATAAACTTGTACAAGTAAGAACAAACATCGCAAAAACTTTAGGTTACGATAACTTTGTACAACTCGCATATGATAGACTTGGAAGATTAGATTATACAGCAAGCGATGTTGCGAACTACCGTAAACAAGTTAAAGACCACTTAGTGCCCTTAGTTAAAACACTTATCGATAGACAAGCTAAACGTTTAAACATCGCGTCAATGAAAAGTTATGATTTACCTTTAAGCTATCTTTCAGGGAATCCTACACCTAAAGGAGACCGTAAATGGATGGTTGAAAAAGCACGAAAAATGTATCACGCAATGTCACCGGAAACTAAAGCGTTTTTCGATTTTATGGAAACCCATGAACTGATGGATTTAGATTCTAAAAAAGGGAAATCTGGTGGTGGATATTGTACATATATCTTCGATTATAAATCACCTTTTATCTTTGCAAACTTCAATGGCACAAGTCATGATGTTGATGTTCTAACCCATGAAGCAGGTCATGCTTTCCAAGTGTTTATGAGTCGTGAATACGATGTACTTGAGTACATTTGGCCAACCCTTGAAGCATGTGAGATTCATTCGATGAGTATGGAATTTTTTGCTTGGCCATGGATTAAGGAATTTTTTGTTGAAGATACAGAAAAATACCGCTTTTCACATATTGAAAGTGCTTTAAAATTTATTCCTTATGGCGTTGCAGTCGATGCGTTCCAACATGTGATATACGAGAACCCCAATTTAACACCGGCTGAACGAAAAGCCACATGGCGTAAAATTGAACAAGAATATATGCCGTACAAAGACTATGATGGTAATGCCTTTTTTGAAAGAGGTGGCTTTTGGTTCAGACAAAGCCATATATTTGAAGTACCGTTTTATTATATCGACTATACTTTAGCTCAAGTCTGTGCATTTCAATACTGGAAAAGAAGTCAAGAAGATTACCAAACCGCATGGGAAAGCTATGTTAAACTATGTAAAGCCGGTGGGTCTAAAACCTTTTTACAATTACTCGATCATGCCGGTTTGAACAATCCCTTTAAAAGTGGTACGATTGAATCAATTCTACCTAGTTTAAAAGCGTTTTTAGATGCAATTGATGATACGAAGTTTTAAGAATAAGAAAAGGTGATATGATGAAGTGGTTTTATCTTAGAACAACGATGATCGTTATAACTGCGATGATCGTTTTACATTTTCATTTATTACTCGCAAAGCCAAACTTACTAGATTTCTTCAATTTTGAAACAATAACACAGTTAACTGAGCGTTATCCAAGGTATCTAACGCTGTTTATTGTTTTAATTATTATATATATACTCCTTACAGTTTTACCATCTTTCATAGATTTTAAGACGAGTTTAAAAATAACGCCTACCATTGAAAGACGTATTTATATCGGGTATGGCATCATGTCAATCATTTGGATTATAACAGTCTTAATCATCGTAATCTTTTATGAACTGCGATTAGTTCATATCATGCTGCCGTGGCTACACGATATCTGGATGATGTTAACCGTGGCTATATTATTTACAAGTATTCATCTATTAACGATTCGATTTACACCCTAACATCCCACTTATGGGATGTTTTTTACGAGTAGAGGTTTACCTATGAAAAATTTTAGTGTATTATACTAGTAAGCAAAAGCGATTAGGGGTGCAACGTATGTTATTGTTTCCTGTATATATCATAATGATTCCAATCTTAAGTTCGATTTTTATCTATTTGTTTAAACATAAGCACATGCATTGGATGGCTTTTTTTACGCAGGCAGTTATCACGGTTTTAGCGATAGTTTATTTCAACCATTTTCAACCCTTATCGTTTGAAGAAACAACGTTTACATTTGGTAATTACGCTAGAGGTATCGGTATTAGTTTAGCAAACGATAATCTCAGTATGTCATTTGTCTTTTTAGCGATTTTTAGTTGGTGGATGGTATTTTTATACACATACCGTAAAGGAAAAACCGATCATACAATGCTGTTTTTCTTAATGTATTTGCAAGGCGTTTTCTTAGGGTTTTTGCAAACGAATGACCTTTTTAACTTATTTGTCTTTTTCGAACTTACAACGATTATTGTTACCATTCTAATCGCGTATAAAAAAAGTGGTTCAGTTTTACGAGCTGCCTTGTATTATTTATTATTAAATACAAGTGGCGTCTTAGCATTCTTAATCGGGATTATATTTATTTATAACGTCTTTGGAACAATCAATATGCAATCTGTTACCGAGATGATGGTACATTATAAAGACTACAACGTTATCCGATTCGCGTTTGTACTAATGCTAGCCGGGGTGAGTGTTAAAGCAGCATTATTTCCTGTATTCACTTGGTTACCCAAAGCACACGGTGCAGCACAAGCACATATTAGCGCATTGTTAAGCGGTTTAATCGTTAAGGGTGGACTTTATTTATTCATTCGTCTTAACGATATGTTTTCAGCCGCAGAGTACAATTACAGTGACTTCTTTTTTGTAATTGGTGCAGTCACAGCAATCGTCGGAATTGTCTTTGCAATAACGCAAGTTGATATCAAGCAAATGCTTGCCTACTCCACCATTTCACAAGTGGGGTTAATTTTAGTCGGAATCTCGAGTTCTGATCCTAATGTATTTAGTGGTGGTGTGCTACATATCTTTAATCATGCACTCTTTAAAATCTTATTATTCCTGGGTGCAGGCGTTATTATTAAAGTATTTAAAACTAAATATATTGGCGAAATACGCGGTGTCATGAGAACATTACCAGGTGTAAGCATCGCGATGATTATCGCCATGCTTTCGATCACAGGAGCCCCCTTATTAAACGGATTTATCAGCAAAAGCATTATATTATATGGGTTCGAGAACACCGATATTCGCTATTGGATACTCTTTATTTCTAATATTGGTACCGCGACATTATTCGTTAAAATGTCACAAATATTCTTTGGTGAAAAACGAATTACATATTTAATGAAAATCCCTGTACAAAGTACAGTGCTCTTTATTTTAGCACTCGTTTTAATCATAATAGGAAATTTCTATATTCCTATCGGTAGAGGCTTCTTCGGGATTGATTTTCAAGCGATTCAAGCCTTATCACTCGGGGCTTTATTCGATTATTTAGTAACATTAACCCTCGCATTTACAGCATATTATTTCCTTATCAGAAAAGACGCTAAGCCTGTTCAAGCTATGCGTCATTTCACAGTGTCTTTTGAAACTGCAAATATGCTATTTATTGCGTATATCGTATTACTCACAAGTTATTTTGTGCTCTTAGCATTGTTATAACTACTTCAGATAGAAGTGGTTTTTCATTAATATAATTTTTAGCATGAGGAGTA
>SKIW01000055.1 GCA_007116245.1 Candidatus Izemoplasma sp.
AAGTTGTATAAATTGAGATTTTCTGAAAGTAAGGGGATAAGGATGGTGTTTTCTTTCATGATCATCGCTTCGACTTCTTCGATAAGATGATTCATAGACTCTTTAACATCAGAGACTTTTGTATCGGGTTGATTTAACGTATGTTTTAAATCTTTAATCATCTTACGAATCTCATCATCGACACCCCACATCACTTGTGAAGGGCCTTTAATGTTTTTCTTTTCTAAATATGGAAAGAAGAGTTGTTCCTTCCGGGTGAAGTGCTTATCGATCTCTTGTAGGCGATCGAGGCCGATGCGAATCATCAGGATCGGCATATTGCCCTCCGCATTTAAAAACGGTTTAATTTCTTCATTAAGCAAGGTTTGAATACGCGCGTTCTCATCTTTTAGTACGTGTAGTGGATGCCCCGGTGTTTCACTCAGATCACTGGCGTGTAAATCTGAGATACTTTGGTTAAACACCGCCGCATGAACACTACATAAACGCTGTATTTCCTCAACCGGCATGCCTTCTTCGATTAGGGCTTGTTCCATCTGTGAGATTTCAGCGGTAGAAACATCGCTAAACTCTGCTTCAAAAGCGCTTTTAACGGTTTCAAAGGGTTCGCCTTGATGAAGTCGTTTGATGAGTTTTTTAAGTTTTTCTTGACGCTTTTTACTTTGATTATTTATAAGTTCACTCATTGTTTTCCTCCACTATTAAATAGCCTTTTTTATTGAATGCTTCTTGAATTTTTTCAAGGGGTATTTTTTGTAATTTCGCCCCGTTTTTTAATGTCATAAATCGTCCCATGGTTTCTAAAACGCCTTTTTGAGTTAATTTTGTAAATCCGAGTTCAATCATGGTGTGTTTTAACTCTGGGTATTTGGTTAATAGGGTATAGACTGTGATCGATGTATTGATGGTAATCATTTAGACACTCCTTACACTCCTATTGTATAGCGTTTTATTTTCTAGACAAATTAAACCCCTTTTTTTATAATCTCTAGCTTAAGAAGGTCAAAATGACTGCTTGTAAACTACGTTAATTTCATGTAAAAAACTTGTCTTCGTTAAACAAAACCGTTAAAATGTTGTATAATGAATGTATACCGTAAGGAGGGATTACCATGGCAACTGAAAAACGTATGTTAGACCAAGAACTCAGACAAGAACTTACAAAAGCACAATGCTACGCGATGATGGACTATTTGATGGTGCATTTTGCCGATAACAAAGACTTCCATTATAATTACTACTTCGATACACCTGATAATTCACTGGGAAAACGTGATATTACTTTACGTTTACGTTCCATTGTTAAAGGCGAAAGTATTAGCTACCATTTGACACTTAAGATTCCTACGATTGATTCTGATACATATTTAGAGTATAACCAACGACTCGATGAAAGAGAAATGCGTTTGTTAGCGTATAATAATAAACTCCCTCAAGGTGAAATTATTGAGCTCACTAGTATTCACGGTGGTAATGTTAAACTCGTTAACATGATTAAAGTAAATCGTGTGTTTGCATTGTTTTTGGATCAAAAAGTGTTTTTTGATCGGATTTCACATCAAGGTAAGACATATTATGAAGTTGGGACACGGATTGATCGCTCGCTCGCGAGCGATGATCAGAAAATTAAGAACTTTAAGCAGTTGTTAGCGAAGTTTGGTATTGAGTTTGAACAAGCAGAGCGTCGTAGTAAGAAATTTAAATAAGGATTCTTCGGAATCCTTTTTTTATGGCATAAAAAAAACGCGTTATAAACGCGTTTTGTTAATCGGTTAATCGCCATTGCTTGGTAAGTTGTAAGTGTATTGCTTCGTGGAATTTAACGCATTTTCCAATATCAGATAACGATGTTCGATGATTGCCTGAACCGAAGATTTCAATTGATCCATAGCCTAGTAATCTTGCGAAAAACCCTCTTTCTATTTCCAGCATAGAGATATGATTTAAAGGTAAGATAATTTTTTTAGTCACCCAACCAATTCGTCGTTCGATGATGACGCGATGGGTTGTGACTTCGGCATGCTCACGTTTCATCCCAAACAGTTTACTGAAGAACAATAATCCGTATAATCCGGCTAATCCGTAGAAAGCGTATTGCGCATATTCATTCATCGGAAACGCTGTGAACTGATAAATATAGGCCGCCACCATGACGGCGACATACACTAACATGGGCCATTTAAATAAAAATGCGATCGCGACCCACGATGATGTTTTGGTTGTTAAAATGCTTTCTTCAGTTAATTTCATTATAACCACCCCTTCAATTTCACTTTTATTATACCACTCTTCTGAAAAAAAATAACACCCAAATACATGGATGTTATAAGCTATTTTATTTTACGAAAAAATACATCTAAACTTGATTATATATATTTACTTAGGTAATCAATCATTTTTATCATATTTGAGTTCTGAGTATCCAACTCAGTTATACGTTCTTTTAGTCTTAAAAACGATTTAGAATCACCACTCTTGCCAGGAAAGATTTTTTGATAGCTGTCTGCTTTATTGTTAGTGTCTATAGGGTATGAAAGAGAACGTAAAATTGAATCTAGATTCGGGCTATTGTAAATGGGTACTATGTATGGCTTTAACCAATGATTGGTAAAAAGATTCTTAGATTTATACAATTTTAATGTTTTAGAGTCACAATCATCGGTGTCCATGATGATAAAAACCTTGAAGTTTTTTAGCTTACCATTTTTATCCACTTCTATATACTTACACACTTTGTTTGAAAACTCTTTGGCATTTATAAAATTTCTACCATTTAACACTTGCATTAACGAAGTTATTTGAATGCTATTTCCTTTAGGGTTTTTGTAAATCTCAATCGGGAGTCTTAAATTACTTTTGATATTTTTTGATAAAATAAACTCACTCTTTCCATGGCAAATAATGAGTGCTTTAGGGGCTTTTGATTGACGTTTAATCCTTTGATTCCTCGGTATCAGATAGTTTTTTCACTATATTTGCCATGTCTAAGTATCCAGTAAATGGAACGCCACCATAAAGACCGCTTAAGTAACGATCTTTAACATTATGGTTTTGATGTATCTGTGTACCAGCTTTATGAAGTGGATGGACTTCTTTATCCCCTTTAGAGTTTATATCGATGACATATACGTTTTGATGCTTTAAGACATCGATTAATGTTGTGTTATGTGTTGTAGCGATTATTTGGCCTTTTAGGTTATCATCAACTGCTTCAATAATAGCTTTAATCATAATGTCATGTACATTCGAGTCGATTTCATCGATTAAAACAACATTACCTTGAATGGCGGATAGAAGATAAGGTAGTATTTTTAAGATTTGTAGTGTCCCAGTTGATTCTATATCATGAGGTATATTACGGAGTTCACCTGAAATCATCTTTTTAAAATAAAGTTTATATTTCACTTTCTCTTTACTTGTCTTTGTTTCGTAGAAAACATTTTTAATATCCGAATATAAGTTAGTGAAAAACTCATTCAAGATACTTTCGGTGACCTTAAGTTGTTTTATTGATGATTGAGTAACAGTTCCTTCATGCAAATCCTGCAATAATGAGTTCCCAGTAACGAAATAGTCACCTGACTCAACAGAATCTTTGTAAAAGATGGATATATGAAATAAATACATGAATATTTTAATAAAGTTTTTAGGGAATTCTACATTAATAAACTGGGGATTCTTATTAAAATACTCATTTGATAGAATCGCTAAAAAAGTATGATTTCCGAAATACTGTTTATGTAAACTACTTAAATCGTCTTTATACTTGCTTGATTTTATGAGTTTATCATGTAGTTGAAGGCTATCCGGTGTTGCTGCATACATCACCGTTTTATACTTATCTAATGGATACTTAAGTTGTTCATAGGTTATCAAATCATTCTTAAACTCCATTGTATATTCGGCTTCTTTATGATCAATTAAAAAAGTGTATTTAAGTTTAGTTCCGTTATGACAATCAATCATTTTTGATGATTTAACAGTCGTTGCTAAAGCATTTTTATGATTATTAATAATGTATTTTAGTTGTTTCACATCAATATCTTCATTATTTTTTAACATTTCATCTAATCTATTATGAATTGTTAAAGTGGTCATTGTTGTTCTAAGGAAACTAAATGCTGAAATAATGTTCGATTTCCCTGAACCATTCTCTCCATAAATAAAAATATTCTGTTTCGGTTTGTTGTTTGAACAGAAGTCTATTGTAGTATTTTTAAATGACTTATAATTCACCATTTCGATTTTCTTAATCATTATTTCACCTCTTTTATGTATATATTATAACATTTTCTATTTTTTATCAATGTTTATGTTGTTTTTTTATACAAAAAAAGTGTAAAGAATATAACCAAGTTGGTTTCTTCTTTACACATATAAGTAAGCAGTTCCTTTATAGGATAATAAAATATGTGACAAGCGCAACAACGTAACCAATCATTAAGTAGTTTGCAGTTTCAAAGGAAACTTTGAACTCTCTAATATACCGAACCATTGTAACATCTTTTTCTATCACCAGCTTATAAAAACAAAATCCGATGGTGAGTGTGGCGATGTAATCATACAGTGGAATAAGGCCAAAGGGTGTGATATAGCTTAAGTCAACACCGAAGTAACCACTGCTTATGGGAATATATAGTGTTCCTAACATAACGCATGAGAAGGCGATAATGATCATTGAAAGCCGTTGAGGTGCGTCTTTTAAAATAATCGTCATTGGTCGAGGTCCAAAGAATATTTGTGACATTTTTATAAACGAGGTGGCGGTACCGATATTGACAAAGAATAAAATCCAATACTTCCACTCTTGATCATATATACCATATTTGATAATCGTTTTACTTATAAAGCCGTTAAAAAGCGGTGCTCCTGTAATGGAGAGCATTCCGACAATCATTAAAATACTGACGACTGGCATCGTTCGCATTACCCCGCGTATATCTGCGACTTTCTTAGAGCGGTATGCTTTAATAATGACCCCTGCACCTAAGAATAGTAAACTTTTAAAAAGCGCGTGGTTAAAGACGTGATAAAGTCCTCCGTAAAATAAATCATTCGTGGGTAAACTCGAGAGTCCCATCATCATAATACCAACTTGGGAAACGGTGTGATACGCTAAGATTTGTTTAATATCCTTTTGTGATAAAGCGAACATGACGCCGATACCTGCCGTAATCCCACCGACAACGAAGAAGAAATCGCTATAGCTATAGTTCGCGGGTGAGAACATATCGTTTATCCGGATAAATAAGTATAATCCCCCTTTAACAATTAGCCCACTTAATAATGCACTAATGCCTGATTGAGCAACACCGTGTGCTTTGGGTAACCATGTGTAAAGTGGGAATAGTGCTGCTTTAACGCTCGCACCGACCATTAAGAAAATATACGCCATCCTGAGCGCTGTAAGGTCTTCCATGCCTTCTAGACCTGCTTTGATTGCTAAGAGGTTTATTGTTCCAAAAGAGTTGTATAAAATGATGATGCCCAGAAGAAAGAACAATACCCCACTGACGTTAATTAACTCATAATAAATTCCGGCGCGATACGCATCTCCGGTTTTTTTAAAGGCGATTAAAATCGTTACGATAATCGTGGTAAGTTCTAAAAAGACAAATAAGTTAAATAGGTCATTCGATTGTAAGAACCCTAAAAAGACCCCTTGTAAAAACATTAAAAAGAATAAAAAATTATGATCGGTTTCACGAAAGTTAAACGTATATATTAACACCATCCACCATGTGAAAATGGTTAGAAACATAAATGAGATACTTAAACGATCATTATATAAACTAATTCCTACGCGAGCATCCCAATCGCCAAACACAAACAGCGTTGCTTCAGGGTTATCACCGTAGGCAGTAAAATACATAATCAATAAAATCGTCATTGCAAGTTGCGCAACAAGCGCTAAGTAATTGATATGTTTGTTTTTAAAGACATAAATAAATAACGCTGTAATAACAGGAATAAAGATGAGATATACCGGGATGAACTGCATTACTTACCTTCCTCCCGGCGTAAGATCTCTGCCCATTCTACGGTGCCATAATGATGAAATACTTTAATACAAAGCATCAGTGCTAATGCGGTTACCGTTGAACCGATAACGATTGTGGTAATCATCAACGCTTGGGGAAGTGGGTCAGCAATCATGGTGACGCCTTCTCCGACAATCGGAATCGTTCCGCCATCTAAATTCCCTAAGTTTAAAAAGAGTAAAATAACACCGGATTCGATAATCGTTACACAGAACACACTTTTAATAATGTTCGTACTCGTCGATAATCCGTAAAATCCGATTAATATGACAACGAACGTTAAAATCGGATCCATTATCTCCCCTCCTTTAAGAAGGCTGTAAAGATGGCCCATAAACCGAGCGCAACTTTAAACCCAATCATAATATTTAAAATTACTAAATAAATCGCTTGGACATCCGGGCTTGCGGTTGGAGGAAAAACATTCGTAAAGTAGGTTCCTCTAGTAAAGATACTTAGTGATGCGAACAGTAAAATCGCGATATATAAAAACTTCTCGACTGTCACAATTAATCCGATATTCGTTTCTTTATCATGATCAATATAGTATAAAATCAAGATTGCACTCGCGACAATCGCGCCCCCTTGAAAACCCCCACCTGGTGATAAGTGACCGTTAACGATAACGTAAAACCCGAAGGTTAACATTAAAGGATACACTAAACGGCTGAAGGTCACGAATAAGTCGGGTGTTTTATATTTATCGTACATAAACTGGGCATTTTTTTCTTCGATATCATGTTTACTGATCCAAATAATCCCACTTACCGCAATTAATAATATTCCAGCTTCAAACAAACTGTCAAACAAACGATAATCGAGTAAAATCGCTGTGACTAAGTTTCGTGAACCTGTTTCTACAAATCCTCTAGGGATTACACCCTCAATTAAATAACTTTTAAGGGCGGTGTTGTAAAGCACCTCGATATCTTGCATTGCCACGGTAAATACTGCAAGTAAAACCCCTAACAGAATAATAATAATAAAATGTTTAGTCACCGAAATCACGATCCTTAAACTGCACGACTTCGATATTATCGTAATCTTTAGCCATGCTGTCTAGTTTTTGAAGTAAAACACTCGATTTTTTACCTTTTAAGATATAGGTGTTCGTTTCTTCATCTTTTGTAATAATTAAATCTACGTTGGTTTGTTCACAGAGTAATTGATCGCGTCCTGCACCTAAACTACATAGTCTTGCATCGTTGGTGATATTGAGTTCTAAGTGATATAAATCGGTAAAGCGTTTAAGTAAGATGTACCCCACACCTGTGAACTGGTTATCGCTAATAATGAAGTCATCCATCGCTTTATCTAAAACAATAAATTCACGTTGACGTGAAATACTAATTACATAAATCAAAGGAATGATCGCACTCCCTATCGCGACTTCAGCGATGGCAACATCGGGTGCTTTATTAATAATATAAAGGCTTGCAGTGACAAGTGAAAATGAGGTAATAAGGATAATAATCGTACCGTTATTACGATGCACGACAATCGCGATTGCTAAAATAATGAGTAAAACTTGTAATGCGTATGCGGTTAATTCAATCATCGTAACATTAAGCATTGAGTTCACCCGCTTTCTCATCTTTCTTCTGTTTCTGAGCTTCATGGTAGATCCGCTTAATAGGCACCCCTGTTAAAAAGGCACTACGGATATTAACATGTGAGCTAATAGGGTTTGTAATAATTAAGAACCCAATCAGTAAAATAAAACGAACAACGTATTCATATGAGGTAATATTTGCGATTAGTAGCGCAATTAAGATTGTTAAACTACCGACAGTGTCAATCGTCGCGGCGGATAAAATCCGTGTGTATAAGTTTTTTAACTTAAAGATGGCTACCATACCAAAAATAATGAATACCCAGGACATTATTAATAAAAAGATCGCTATATATTCTTGTATCATTATTTTTCACGCCCCCCCGTCATAATGTATTTCGATAGAAGCGTTATCGTTAAAAACCCGATAATCCCGTAAGAAATAGCGATATCTAAAATCGTTGTACTGTTTTCATAAATCGCATACACTGCGACAAACATAACCACTTTAGCACTAATGAGATTCACCATTAATATCCGATCCCAAATGGTCGGACCGAGAATTAATCGGATAAAACTCACAAAAATCGCTAAAATCATAATAAAAAGTGTGAGCACTAAAAACCATTCAAACAGCGTCATTTGATATCTCCCTTCTGCTTGAGTAAGCGTTCAAAATTCTCACGTACAGGACGTTCTAAATCATCCGCAGAAGCATGCGGTTCTGCGAGTGTCATTACTTGAATAATATGGTGTTCTGTGTCTGTATCAATCGTAATCGTACCCGGTGTTAAGGTAATCGAATTTGATATAATCCCAACTAAAATCGGATCTTCAACGTCTAAGACAATATCAAAAACGACCGGCTCATATTTGTGTGCGACTAAATTGAATACATACATAAAAGCGGCCTTATAAATTTCCACAAACAAAAATAAAACATAAACGAGGATTGTTCTAATGCGAATCGGTTGATATAAGTACCCATCGTCATCGTAAAGGACTTGGTATGTTCCAAGGGTTACGATACCACAAATAAAGGCACCTGCTATAATCGTTTCAATCCGGAAATTAAGGGCGAGTAAAAACCAAAAAACCATTAGGAATAAAAACAGTTTATACCGTAATCGTATATACCGAATATATTTATTCATACTTAAACTCCTTTCCATAAACCTTGATTATTATATCATGAAATACTGCTTTTTCAACCTTGAGTTATCGCCTTTAAATAGCTTAATGCTATGACGGTTTTCGCGTCTTTTATAACACCTGTTTTAACGAGGTTCAACGCGTCTTCAATCGGGATGATAACACGTTCGACAAACTCGTCTTCATCACTCGGTTTAGGGTCTTTTAACTTAATACAGTCATAGCCGACAAAAAGCTCGATCAGTTCATTAGAAAAGCCTATTGCGGTATAAACTTCAGTAAGTTTTTCAATTCGCTGTGCTTGGTATCCTGTTTCTTCTTCTAACTCGCGTTCTGCACAAACACGGCCATCTTCGTTACGCACATCCTTTTTTCCAGCGGGGATTTCTAAACTATCACTTTGGATGGCGTAGCGATACTGTCTTACTAAGACGACTTCTTGATTTTTTGTAATGGGTAAAATCGCCGCGGCACCGATATGATCTACGACGACTCTTTTTGCAGGCTTATTGTTTGGTAGAACAATATCATCTTCATAGACTTGTATAAAACTACCATCATACACGGTATGACGTTTCACTTGTTTTTCTAAAAATTTCATATTTCACCTATTATTTCATGATAAAAAAACTCACGGATGTGGTTCGTTAGTATTATAATATCTTATTAAGCAAAAATTTACAATGTTAAACTTCAATCAAAATACATCAACTCTAACGCGTTTTAACTGATAAAACACGACGTTTTATTTATCTAACGCTTTTATTATTTGCGGATTGAAAACACGAGTTTATGAAATAGTTATAAAAAACGCTCCGAAGAGCGTTATTTCATAATTACTTTATTAAACTTACCACTTAAATGTCTAATGGGTGTCATAGTAATAAACGCATCCGGATCAATTTCAAGCACAATCCGTTTAATATCATACACTTCATGGGTTTGGGTCACCATCCATAACACTTGGCGTTTTTCACCTGTGTATGCGCCTGTACCATCTAAAATGGTAATACCACGAATAAACTGGCTGATAAGGTTGTTTTTAACATCCACACCTTTAGATGTCACAATGTCGAGTCTTACACGTTTATAGGCGGTATGAAGTTGATCGACTAAAAGGTTTGCGACGGCAAAGGCAAGTAAGGTATATAACGCGATTTGGGTTTCAAAAATGAGTAGCGCGATCGTTAGGATAATGCCGTTAGCGATTAATGAAACATACCCCACTGATATTTTAAACTTAAGTGAGATAAACTGACTTAAAATATCGATGCCACCTAAACTAGAGCCGCTTTTTAAAGCAATCGAAGCGCCGAGTCCAATCGCAAAGCCACCGAAAATACTAGCGGCTAAAATATCGCTTCCAAATATCATATCACGGTCATCAAAAATCGCTAAGAGAATCCCTTGTAAAACAATCGAATAAATTGAATAATAGACAAATGTTTTAGAGATGCCTTTAATCCCCATGATCATGATGGGAATATTAAATGTAAATACGAGGAGTCCTAAATTTATATGAAGTCCTAACTGGTTAAAACCGTATTGCGTAAGCAAGGCAAATCCGGTTATTCCACCGGGGACTAATGCTGCTGGGACGATAAAAAAACTGATGCCAAATACAAATAACACCGTGCCGATGGTTACAAACATTAAACGCTTTAATTGAAATCGAATATTCATTGTAAATCACTCCTTAAATGCCTAATCAAATGTACGCCTTTTTCAGTGATTTGTCAATTGAATTGTAAAAGTTTTTTTAGTTTTGTTGTCCTTGTAATAACAGCTCTTTTTTTAAGTGATATACTGCTGTAAAAGCGATAAACCCATACCGTTTATATAAATTAATAACACGGTTGTTTGGTGTCACGTTTAACCTTACATATGGGTAGTTATCTTGATAGGCCATATTGAGTATTTTTTCTATCATGTTTGTTCCTAATCCTTGGTTTTGGACATCTGGGTCGACGATAAAATCAAGGATAAAAGGGCCTCCTTGCCAAATTTCGATCATTGCGCAAGCGCAAAGCTTTTTATTTTGGTCTTCAATTAAAATTGAGTACGTACGATCAAAGCTATCCATTTGTTCTTTAATAAGGTTTGTAAAGTGTTTTTCAGTGCGGTAGTTAATCCAAGGTGAAGGATGTGCTTGGTAGGTTTTAGTGTAAAGTTTTATAAGCGCTTCTGAATCATGATCGTTTAAGGTTCTTAGTGAATAGTGTTTTAGTGGTGACACCTCAAATTTTTGTGATGATGCCATCATACTCATCTCACCATCATACGTTATATAGCCGATTGCTTCTAGTTGCTGTTGGTGATGTTTAGACATCGCGAAAAAACAGAGTTCTTTACTAGAATCACTCATATTCACTAGAATCTCATGTAGCTTTAAGATAAAGCTTTCTTCTGCCTTTTCAGTTTCAAACACAAAGCCACACCAGTTTGGTTCAATGACGGCACCACCGAGTAATACCTCTTCATTAGAGTATAAAAAGTATGTATTATCGAACTGCCCGTATACAGACACCATTGATTCTAAGCTTTCTCCTATCCAAATATGCTCTTTTAAAACGCGGTGTAATAGGTAGTGTTTTGCGTAGTCTTTAGCAAGCACTTTTTTTACAATCATGAACTCACCTCTACTTATGATTATACTAAATTTCGTAAAGTCCATGTAACTATAATTTGTAAACTATTATAATTAATTTAGTTTGTTTTTGATTTAGCTATATAATTTAACAAAAGGGAAAGAAAAATTATGAAAAAAAATACGTTAGGTTTAGTTTTAAGTGTGTTGATTGTTTTACTTATGGGATGTCGCACAGAATATTATTTACAGATTCAGATAAAATGGCACTCTTTAATGATGTATTTAACTTCGAGTTGGAACACATCAAACAAATCCACAGTAATATGCTAGTAGGATTAAGAGGTGGTGCAATGGGTGTCATCGATTTTGATGATAATATTGTTATCCCGTTTGAATATCATAATATGATGATTTTTGATGATCAGTATATTTTGGTTTTCACTTATCAAGATTTGTTCTCTTTTATAATGAAAAAGGTGAAAAAGTATTAGTCCCTGATTTTGAACGTATTAATCCCTTTACTTATATATTAAAACCTGGCCTCAGCCAGGTTTTTTTGTGGGCAAAGATAATAATAAATAATATGTTAAGTTAAAAAATGTACACTAAGTAAAAAAAGCTTTATTCAGCTTTTTTAGAACCCATCTTAATTCTTGGATCTACAAATGCAAACGTGATATCTACAACAAACGCCATAAATAAAGCGATAAATGTATAAAATGTAGAGACCATGACAGCGGGTGGTGTATCGATATTAATGATGTTCGTATCCATAAAAGGGTCGTAAAGTGCGTTAAAAAGCAACGCGGAAATCCCTTGCATGTTATAAATAATTTCAACAAAGAATGAACTGATTAAAACAAAGATGAATGTGGGTACAATCTCAGGAATAATCGGAATCATAGAGTCTTTGAGTAGGTGTCTGAATATCGCTTGACGGCGGTTTAAACCTTTGGTTTTTAAAAGGAGTAAGTAGTCGGATGAAAAACTTTCTAAAAGCTCTCCTCGCAACATACTTGTAAACTTAGCCATCGGTACGAGTGCGAGTGCCGCTACAGGCATAATATAGCCTTTAAACATCATCCAGCTTCCTTCTTCGACTGAAGGAGGACGTGCTGGTAACCATTCTAAGGTGTACCCAAACAACATAATGAATAGGAATATCCATATAAAGGTTGGTATCGAACTCATGATAAAGGTTGGTATGGAAATCATATAGTCTATTATTGAGTCTTTTTTTACTGCAGAAACAGTACCCAGTAGAATTCCCAAAGGAAAATAGATTAAGAATGCATAAATATTAAGTCTTAATGATATTGGGAGTCGGTCGCGAAAAAGTTCCCAAACGTCCTGTCCTCGACGTGTATTTCCCCAGTCCCAACTTGAAAAAATAGCCTGAATATACTTTAAGAAATCGTCAGTCACTAAACTGAATTTTTCAGTAAATGACATATGACGAAACCCTAAAGACCAGGCGTTCATTTGGGCAAAACGGGTTGTGTAATATACGAGTGTTATGACAAAAACGAGTATAAATAACATCCATGTTAAACGTATAATGCTATATCGGATCATCATCATGCACCACCCTTCGATGTCTTAACCCTCATTTTAGCTTAATTGCTTTGTTTTCACAATCAATTGCCGTAAGTTACATATTTTTATGTGTTTAAAGCATATTACTCTTGATAAACCACTTCAAAGTCTTCAAATACAATCGGCATATCCATTGAAAATGACGCGTTTTTTGCTTTTGCTTCTTCTTTAAAAAACCGGATATGGCCTTTTTGCCATGATTCTAATGTATCGTCTTCACCTTCGCGTTTACAAATGTCATACGTCATTTCATTAAAGGGTAAAATCGTAATAGCGGTTGTTTTAATCACGCATCTAGGATTACCATAAAAATCGGTTACGATATGAAGGTCACCTTCTTTAGGGAGTGGTTCGTTTTCTAATATATACGCATTTAAGCTGCTAGAGGTTGCTTTTTTTTGTCCTATTAGTACGAGTTCTAACAGTTCATTAGCAAGTTTTTCATTTAGTTCAAAGTGAAAATCAGAGAGATATTTAGCGTTTGGTTGTTGGGTGTGTTCTTTAAAACGCGCCCAAAAAGCTTCGATTTTTGACATTTTACACCTCGTTTAAAGATTTTAATAACGTAATATAAAACTTCACACAATGAATCAGTTCGGGAATACGGATGGCTTCTTCGGTACTATGGATAGTACCACGTTCTTCTTTTGTCATCGTCATTGGTGAGAAACGGTATACATGCTCACTAATGGCGTGATAATACCGTGAATCGGTTCCTGCCATCATAAGATACGGGGTTGGGACTGTATCTTTCCATAACGTTTGAATGGTGTTCGTTAGTATCTCATAGGACTCACTTTGTAATGAGATACTTGTGGGGTCTGCGCCTTGTAAAACATGAACCTGTATTTTCGGGTTATCGATTGTACGAATGACTTTATCTTTTACGGTGTCCACAGTTTCGTTAGTCAGTATTCTGTAGTTTACGCCAATAGACGCTTTAGAAGGGAGAACGTTTACTGCTTCACTCCCTTCCATTTGGGTAAATGCTTGAGTGGTATGCAGTAAACTTAGTAATTCACCATCGCTTTTTTTCGCCATTTTTTTAACCAGTGGCCAAAAGAGCCATAAGTTCGCAAAAACCATGCGGTTAATAAAGGAGGTCGAGTGTCTCGCGATGGTATCGAACATCGCCATTGTGGCGGGGGTTTTCTTAAGTTCAAACAACGTTCCTTTATTTAAGTTTGTGACGGCGTGAGCGAGTTCGCTAATCGGCGTTATTTTCGAAGGCATAGATGCGTGTCCGCCTTTAGCGTGTGCTTGAAGGCGAATATTGACGTACCCTTTTTCGGCTAGGCCGATCATCGCGGCTTTTTTCTTTACACCAGGGAAGACATCTTCAACGACGGCGCCACCTTCATCTAACACTAAGTAAGGGGTGACGTTTTTTGATTTTAAGTATTGCACAATGGCATCAGCACTTGGTCCACGTGTTTCTTCATCGCCTGAAAAGGCTAAGTAGATATCGTGTTTTAAGGTGTCTTTTTGACTGAGAAGGAACTCAAGTGATTCCATAATTGCACACAGTGTTGTTTTAGTATCAAGGGTGCCACGCCCATAGACTTTTCCATCGATGATTTTACCAGAAAACGGGTTATGAAGCCAGTCGCCGTTTTCAGGCACAACATCGTAATGACTCATTAGGACAATCGGTTTTTGAGATGATTTTCCTTTTAGTGAAAACAGCACGCCTGTTTCACCGATTTCGTGGTATTTAGCGTGTTGATTAATAAGTGGGTACCGGGTGATTAAGTACTCTTTAAAGCGTTTAAACTCAGCTTTATTTTCTAATGTTTTATCGTTATGCGAGATGGTTTTACATTGAATCATCGCTTGAAGTGACGCGATAATACGGTTTTCATCGAGTGTAATATCGTTAAATGTTTTAACTTCTGATGGTGTTGGGGTGAAGCGTTTTGTTCTAATAATGAGGATAAGAATTAAGATGGTAAGGATCGGTAGTACGGTATATAAAATCCACATAGTAACCTCCTATAGTTTTTCTCTTTTATATAAGATACGCGCGACAATTAAGGCAATAATAACACCGACTGGGACCATTACTCCGACAAGATCGGTAGAGCCTGGCACGGTTAAGAAAATGATTAACATAAACACAATTGGCGCTATCGCGATCTTCCATGCTTTAGAGATGAATACGACTCCTAAAGCGCCAAAGAGTGCGGGAACAATGTTATTGAAGGCAGGACTTAAAATCTCCGCTTCTAAAAGCGGGGTTAAGGGAAATAAAAGCGCTGCGCCTAACGCTAATATCAAGGTGGTAACAATACTGCTTGAGGCGATGGCGATGGTTGAGACAACATCCGCTTCTTCGGTACCTGCTTGGAGTTCTAAAGCATCGATCGCTTGCATTGCCGATGGGACTTTTAGATTCGTTAGGTTTCCTGTGGTGAATCCTAAATACGTTCCTGCACTGCCAAGCATCGGGGAAAATGTAAAAACTTCAATGGTGGTGACTGGCCAAAAGATCACTGCGGTGATGAACCAACCTTGTAGTAGTGGGGTAATTTCTGGCCATACCCCTAACATACTACTAATAAATAAGGGGATTCCTAATAACATTAAAAGTGCTGAAAGCATCCATATACGGCCCCAGAAATGAACCTTATCTTGATAGTTTTTCATTATCTTACTCCTAACGCTGCATAAAGGATCGCAAGGGCCATCGCTGTCAGCATCGAAATAGAAACGGCGTAGTTTTTAAGCCATTCCTTTTTAAACTTTGTGATTAGTACTCCGAATAATACCATGAGGAGAGCTGAAGTAATCAAGGTTAATATCGCTAAAATAGAGATATAGGTTTCCCCTGTTACATCATCGGTTCTTGGTGCGACAACGTACCCTAAGAATGCAGAAATCATCCCTAAGAACATCGCATTCATAAACATATCGCCCCAACGTTGATCTTTATGGCGTAACTTTTTCACTCTTCCTTGAATGCGTTTTAAGAAAAGCGGGATAATAATCATCGGTGGTAAAACACCGAGTGTCATAACCCATACGACAGTCACGAATATACTTGGATCGGTGATTCTTGCGCCAATCGATTGCGAAAACACGCCTTCGACAACATTAATCGTTGCGGGGAGTTCATACGTTACTGCGCCGAGGACACTTAAGCGTACCCAAGGGATAATCACACCGAGTACTTTAGATAATGTTAAGAGTCCTAAAAGTATGGCGATTGATGGTGCGATACTAAAAATCATCGTTGATACAATGGTGCGTTTTACCTCGTTAGATTCAATACCGAGTGTCTTTGCACGCTTGATTGCTTTAAGTAAAAAAAACAGTGATTGTGATAGCACAAAAAAAACGACAACGAGTGCTAAGGCAATCATCCACCAACTATTTAAAAATTCCATCGCGGCACCTCATTTTCTAATTACTTTAATTATACTAAATCCATTAGCATTAAACAATAAACGAATCATAAGTCGTGTTTTATGTAAAATGTGCGATAATAAGATTGGAGGTGAGTCTATGATTTCAAGTGACGAAACTGAAAAAATCTTAACTGATTATCGGGTTGTAAATGATGATGTTAAACGATTTCATATCAAGATTGCTGTTTCGATGATCTTACTTTTAGTGTTTATTACGCTGGTTTTAGGATTTGGGCTTTTTCATAGCCACGCGAATGTTCAAAGACTGGTGCTTTCAGTCGGCTTTGTGTTAGTGATGATCCTTTTAGTTTTAATGTTACACACCTTTAAAGACTATGCCCCAAGTCAGCCGAAGTACACGGTGCTTTATCCTGCGATTTATCAAGCTATTAATAAGGAGCAACCAAAGTTGTTTAAACTCGATAAGGATTTTACAAATCATTTAGATGTTCACCGACAATCGCAACTTTTCGCTCATGTCATTCGGCCTTACCGAATTGTAGAAACGACAACGATTGAACAATATCCTCTGACAATTTATGATTTGCAAATATACCGTCCTACCCAACGGAGTACTATTAAACAATTTCAGGGTATGTATATGCGCGTTGTTATCAATACACCGTTTATATTACAAATACGCACTGAAGGGAAACCATCTAAAGGCGATATTGAGTATTATAAAAAAGATTCCATCGGACCGTATCATATATATCTTTCAGAACAGGATGTTGCTAATGAAACGATCACTTGTTTTATTCACGCTATTGAAGACTTTGTGAAAAATCATAAGATTAAATCATTTGCTTTAAGTGTGACACCTAAAGAGTTAGCGATTGCGTTTTCGCCTAGTATTATCCCGACTGTTTCACCTCCTTTTAAAGAAAGTGATATTCATCGTCTTGAACATTTTTTCTTGACTGAACGTGAATCTTTATCGGCGTTTATTAAACTAATCCCTTAAAAAAA